>JARGPD010000018.1:0-10132 GCA_029212845.1 Planctomycetota bacterium | reverse complement strand
CTTCATCACCACAGGCCAGAAGGTCGGACATATGGGGGGGGGGGGCGCCCGCACCCGCCGCCCGCCCCTCCCTGGAGACCCTGAGAGCGGGTCCTACATCACGGGCTCGATGCCGAGCTCACCGAGGTTCTTGGCCTCGAAGTTCTCGAGGAACATGCCGTGGAGCTTCTTGGCGGCCGCGTCGTAGGCGTCCTTGTCGTCCCAGGTGTTCTTCGGGTTGAGGATCTCGTCCGGAACGCCCGGGCAGGAGGTCGGCATGGCCAGGTTGAAGATCGGGTGCAGCTCGGTCTCCACGTCGTCCAGCTTGCCCTCGAGGGCCGCGTTGAGCAGGGCGCGGGTGTGCTTCAGGCTCATGCGCTTGCCGACGCCAAAGGCACCGCCGGACCAGCCGGTGTTGAGCAGGATGCAGCGCGCGTTGTGCTGCTCCATCTTCTCGGCCAGGAGCTTGGCGTAGACGCCGGGCTTCTGGGCCATGAAGGGCGCGCCGAAGCACGCGCTGAAGGCGGCCTTGGGCTCGGTGATGCCGACCTCGGTGCCCGCGAGCTTCGAGGTGAAGCCCTGGGTGAAGTGGTACATGACCTGCTTCTTGTCGAGGATCGACACCGGCGGCAGCACGCCGAAGGCGTCGGCGGTCAGGAGCACGATCGTCTCGGGGTGCGGGCCCTGGGCGCCCTGCTGGACGTTCGGGTTGCAGGACAGCGGGTAGGAGAAGCGCGTGTTCTCGGTGACCGAGCTGTCGAACAGGTCGAGCTCGTCCGGGTGGCACTCGGCCATCGTCTTACCGGGCAGGGCCGGGACGTTCTCGATCAGCGTGCCCTTCATGGAGAGGGCGGCGGCGATCACCGGCTCGTTCTCCTTGTCGAGGTCGATCAGCTTGGCGTAGCAGCCGTCCTCGTAGTTGATCACGCCGTCGGAGGTCCAGGCGTGCTCGTCGTCACCGATCAGGAGACGGTCGGGGTCGGCCGACAGGGTCGTCTTGCCGGTGCCCGACAGGCCGAAGAGGATCGCACCGTCGCCGCGCTTGCCCACGTTGGCCGAGCAGTGCATGGACATCTCGCCCATCGCCGGCATCTGGAAGTTCATCACCGTGAACATGGTCTTCTTGACCACGCCGCAGTAGTCCGAGCGACCGACGACAAGACCGATGCGGTTCTTGAAGTCCATGATCACGGCGCGGTCCGAGTTGGAGCCGTGGATCTCGGGATCGCAGCGGAAGCTGGGGACGTTGAGCAGGGTCCAGCGCTTGTCGCCCTCGTCCTCGACGCCCTTGATCCCCTTCGGGAACATGTTGTGGGCGAAGAAGGCGTGGGTCGCGTACTCGCCGACGAAGCGGTACGGGGTCGCATAGCGCGGATCGTGGCCGCAGTAGACGTCCTTGACGTACAGCGTGCTCTTGCGCTCGTTCAGGTGCGCGACGACGTCCTTGAGCAGACGCTCGTAGCCCGCGACCGGGAACTTCTGGAAGTCCGGCTTCCACCAGACCGTGTCCTCGACCTCGGGCCAGGCGACCCCGAAGGTGTCCTTGACGGGCCGGCCGGTGCAGGTCGGGTCGGTGTAGTACACCAGCGGACCCTCCTTGCCGAGCTTGGTCGCGTAGGCCTTCTGGGCGTCGTCGGGACCACCCTCTGCGATGCGGCCGCGGTCGTTGGCGAGCGCCTCGTCGAAGAGCTCGTCCTTGGAGAGGTTGTACTTGTAGCTGACACCGTTCAGTCCGAAGAGCTGCTCGAGCTCACCGGCGAAGTCCATTGTGCTGGCATCCATGTCGATCTAGTCGATCCTGTGGATCTCTAGGGGCCCAGGGGGCCCGTTGGCACCGGTCCGCCCTTCCGCTACCCGTCCAGTCGGACTTGCGGAGGCGATCACCCGGTTGTTCTTGGGCTAAGAGGGTACCGCGAGGTCCCGAGAGCGACAATCCAGGCTCGGCCGAAACAGGGCGTTTCTGGGCCGTTTTCGGGCCTGTGGAGGTGAGAAACCGGGGACATTTGGAGGAAAAGGTCTGGCTTGGGGGACCGGTTCCGAGTTCCTGGGTACTTCGGCTCGCCCCGCTCCACTCCCACCACGCCATGACCACCAAGAGCCTGCACGTCGAATTCCCGAGCGCGGATGGGCAGCTGCTCGCCGCGCGCCTGGAGCAGCCCGGGGGCCCACCGCGGGCCCAGGCGATCTTCGCCCACTGCTTCACCTGCTCGAAGGACATCGCGGCCGCCACGCGCATCAGCCGCGCGCTGGCCGAGCGCGGCATCGCGGTCCTGCGCTTCGACTTCACCGGCCTCGGCAACAGCGAGGGCGACTTCGGCAGCACGAACTTCACCTCCAACGTCCAGGACCTGACGGCCGCGGCCGACTACCTGCGCGCCGAGCATCGCGCCCCAGCCTTGCTCGTCGGGCACAGCCTCGGCGGTGCCGCCGTGCTCGCAGCCGCTGGCACGATCCCGGAGGTGAGCGCCGTCGCCACCCTGGGTGCGCCCAGCGACCCCGAGCACGTCAAGCACCTCTTCGGGGACGAGCTCCTGCAGCAGATCCGCAGCACCGGACAGGGCGCCCTGCGCCTCGGCAACAGCGAGTTCCAGATCCGCCGCCAGCTGCTCGAAGACCTCGAGTCCCACCGCTTGACCGCTCGCATCGCCAAGCTCGACGCCGCCCTGATGGTGATGCACTCGCCCGTGGACGCCATCGTCGACATCGACCATGCGCGGCGCATCTACGCCGCAGCCCAGCACCCCAAGAACTTCATCAGCCTGGACGGTGCGGACCACCTGCTCTCGAGCCGCCGCGACTCGGAGTACGTCGCCGAGCTCCTGGCCTGCTGGTCGGCCCGTTACCTGCCCGAAGCGGACTAAGCTCCTAGGCCAGGCGCTCCTGGTACCAGCGGAAGGTGCGCTCGATGCCCTCGGCGAAGCCGATGCGGGGCTCGTAGCCGAGGCCGGCGCGGACGCGCTCGAGGCTCGCGAGGCTGTGGCGCACGTCGCCGGCGCGGGCGGCCTCGTAGCTGGGGCGCTCGCTCACACCCGCCAGCTCGGCCATGGCGTCGTACAGCTGGTTGAGGCTGATGCGCTCGCCGACCCCCACGTTGAAGACCTGTCCCGGCGCCACGCGACCCGGCTCGTCGCCGGCGTCCATGGCCGCGAGGTTCGCGGCGACCACGTTGTCGATGTAGGTGAAGTCGCGGGTCTGGCCGCCGTCGCCGAAGATCGTCACCGGCTTGCCCAGGATCAGAGCCCGCGCGAAGATCGCGATCACGCCGGTGTAGGGCGAGTCATCTGCCTGGCGTGGCCCGAACACGTTGAAGTAGCGCAGGTTGACCGTGTGCATGCCGTGCACCTTGCCCCAGACCGCCAGGGTCTGCTCCATCGAGAGCTTGCCCGAGGCGTAGGGCGAGAGGGGGTTGGGCAGCATGGCCTCGTGCTTGGGCAGCTCGTCGGAGTCGCCGTAGGCCGCCGAGCTGGCCGCGGCGACGACCTTGCGCACGCCGGCGCGGTGGGCCGCCTCGACCACGTTCAGGCTGCCGGTCACGTTGACCGCGTAGCTCTCCATGGGCAGCTCGATGCTGCGCGGCACCGAGACCTGGGCGGCCTCGTGGAAGATGCCCTCGATGCCCTCTGCAGCGGCGAGCACGGTGTCGAAGTCGCGGATGTCGCCCTCGATCAGCTCGACCGGAGCGCCGCTGCCGGCCTCCCCCACCTCGAGGTGGGCCAGGTTGTCCCGGTTGCCGGTGGCGTAGCTGTCGAGCACGCGGACCGAGTCCCCCCGTTCGATGAGCCCGGTGGCGAGGTGCGAGCCGATGAATCCGGCCCCGCCGGTGATGAGGTAGCGCTTCATGGGCAGAAGACTAGCGCAGGGACGACCGCAGGGCTGCCCGGGACCGCGATTGGGGTGGCAGTTCCTGCCTCCTGGTCAGGGGCCGGCCTCGGCGGCCGAGTCCGGGTCAGTCCTCGGTCCCCGGCGCTTCGGCAGGCTG
This sequence comes from Planctomycetota bacterium, assembly GCA_029212845.1. Classification (GTDB taxonomy): domain Bacteria; phylum Planctomycetota; class UBA1135; order UBA1135; genus JARGPD01. The sequence goes on along the minus strand of JARGPD010000018.1, from coordinate 6,174 downwards.
CGCCTGCTGCGCGGCACGGAAGTCGTACTCGATGCGCACCTCGCCCTGGCCCTGGCCGAAGACCTCGATGGCATAGGTCCGCCCACCGAGGTCCCAGTCCACCTGACCCTCGAAGCTGGTCTCGAACGCCAGGGGCAGGTCCAGGCTGAGGAAGCGACCGGACTCCAGGTCGAAGAGCAGCCCTCCCCTGCCCGAGAGCTGCACCTCGAAGGCCGCCAGGCCCCCGCGCGCACTGCCGAGCTCCATCGGAGCCTGCAGCTCGGTGCCGTCCATCCAGGCCTGGCCGGCCGCGGCCAAGGCAGCCAGGGGGTCCAGGCCGAAGCTCACCTCGACGACGAGCTCGATCCGACCGGTGCCCCCGTCGCCCGGATGCCAGGTCGCGCGCAGGCTGCCCTCGGGGTCCTCCACCGGACCGCCCTCGGGGATTGCCCGATCGGAGAGCTTCGACCAGCCCTTCGGAGCCAGTAGGGTCGCGGGGTGGCCGAGCGGGAAGAGCAGCTCGTCGAGGGCGGCCAGGGGCAGGTCGTAGGGGCGGGCCGCCAGGCGGGCGCCCCGCGCGCGGGGCGCGGCGGGGGGGGCGGAGAACGAGAGGTGGGCGCCGGCGCGCAGGGCGACGAGCCCGTCCGCGTCCAGCGGGCTGCGCTTGGGCACCTGGATCCCCCAGCCCCCGTCGACCGCCGCGAAGCGCAGCCGCTCGCGCTCGATCCCCCCGAAGATCTCCAGGTCGCCCGCGGGGTCGACCAGCCCCGGCACCCCCGCCTCCCCGAAGGTCGTGCCGAGCAGGATGTCCTCGTAGTCCCGGTCGAGGATCAGGGGGTCGGTCGCCACCTCGAGATCGCGCACCCTGCGGACCCACCGGGTTCGACCCGTGAGCCCCTCGAGCCCGGTGCCGAGCTCGAACTCGACCCCATCCAGCCGCACCCCCAGCTGGGTCACCTGCCAGTCGACCTCGGTCTCGAACGCGATGCGGTCGGCGCCGGGCAGGTAGTGCTCGAGATCGTCGTCGATACCGCGGTCGTCACCGCCCAGGAAGAGCAGCAGCAGCGGGAGACCGAGGAGCGCGAGGGAGCTGTTCATGCCCCATGCTACGGGCGGTCAGCGGCGAGCTTGCCGAATCGCCCTTGCCCCGCTGGTGGTCCTTAAAAGTACGAGGCCGGGCGGTGAAGCGCCCGGCCTCGTGATGAAGGAAATTCCCTGAGTGAGCTACCCAGGCCAATCTCTTTCAAGAGTCCCCCCCAAGAGGCGTGAGCCTCTAAGGATCTAGGACTACGCCCCGCCTCTGACCCCGTTTGCGGCTCACCGAAGAAATTGCGGGACGCGACGTTGGATCGCGCCAGCAGGTTCCCTTGTCCGCGGGCCTGGGGCCCGAGAGCCACCCGAACCCAAGTCTCCAAAGGGACTTAGACGCGAGCCGGCGCCCTCGAGCTGCACTCGGGGGCGCCGGCCGCGGGTTCGTAGCAGAAGCGTTATCGGCCCAGGATGCTGGTCGACTCGCGCTTGCGGATGTCCTCCTCGTCCATCCAGATGACCTCGCCGGTCTCGATGTTCACGCACTCGAGGACGAACTGGTAGTAGAGGTCCCGCTTGCGGGTGCCGAGGCTCCCGATCGTGCCGCCCTTCTGCTTGTCGATCGAGCGCAGGGTGCCGTACAGCACCACGTCGGCGCCGAGCTGGCGGCCGAAGGCCTTGGCCTGGGCGAGGTCCACGCGACCCGAGCCCTGCTGGAACGAGACCTGGTCACCGATCTCGCCCTGGCCGGCGTCGCTGGTCACGATGCGGAACTTGCCGCTCTTGAGCAGGCTCACGCGGATCGAGTCGGTGATGCCCGCGGTGTCGATGTGCTCGGTAGTGCGGTTGTCGACGTCGCCGGTGAAGACGATGATGCGCTTGTCCTCGCCCTTGCCCGAGTGGTCGAGGTAGTTGAGGCCCGGCGACGCGATCAGCGACTCGGACATGGTGCCGGCGAGCTGCTGCAGGTCGGTCGAGCCGAAGTCGATCGTGAGCGTCTCGACCATGTCCGGGTCGTCGTAGTCGAGGGAGGAGCAGCCGGCGGTCAGACCGAGGAGCAGGAGCGGCAGGATGCTGAGCTTGGTGAGGGCGTTCTTCATGGCTTGGTTCAGAGTTGGTGGTGTGCGGTGGTTGGTCTACTTGCCGTTGCGGAGAGCGATCTCCCAGCCGGCCGCCTCGGGGGTCGGAGAGGTCGCCCGCATGGCGCGCGTCTCCTTGTTCTCGAGGGTGATCGGGCGCCAGTGATCGGGGCCGTCGAGCTCGGTCCCATCGGCCGCCAGCCAGCGCAGGCGCCACTGGAAGCCGTTGCGGTAGCTGCCGGCGTTGACGAGGTCGAACTCGACGCGCAGGCGTCCTCCGGAGTCGTGGGGCCGCGTCGAGCGCATGTGCTCGACGGTCACGTCGTCCAGGGTCACGCTGCCGTCTTCGAAGTCCGGCAGGGGCTGGCTCTCGAAGGCGGTGTAGCTGTCCTGGTCCCACTGGTGCCCGATCGGCGCCGAGCAGGCGGCGGCCAGGCTGCAGGCGAGGAGCGAAGCGAGGAGGTGTCCCATGGTAAGTCTCATTGGTCAGCGGGGGCCTCGATCGGCACCCAGGTGGCATCGGCGATCGCGACGGGTGAGCCGCCGACCGCGTGGGCGAAGAGCTGCAGGTCGACCGTGCGCGCGATGACGAACATCGTCTCGCCGGGCTGCAGGTCGAAGGAGCCGAGGTTCGCGCTGCCGGCCGGTCCGGCGTCGAGGCGCAGGTCGTGGGTGCCTGGCTCCAGGAACAGGCGGCCCGCCTGCCAGGAGTCGGGCAGGGTCTGCCAGAAGCGCAGGTCGGCGCGCTCGGAGATGGCGGAGAACAGGTCTCCGGCCACGCGTCCGAGGATTCCGTGGTCCTCGGAGAGGGCCTTGGTCAGCTCGCGCTTGGCGACCGAGCGGGCGATCGACTTGGACGCGATCTTGAGCAGGCGGTCGTCGAGGTTCTGCTCGGCGACGGCGTGGATCTCCTCGATGCGCGCGGTGCGCAGGGTCGCGGTGCCGTTGGCCACGAGGCGCAGGTTGCCGACCGGCTGGCCGCGGCGCTCGAGCGCTGGTGCGACCACCGTGAGCAGCCCGTCGGGGGTCATCACGCCGAGGCCTTCCTCTTCTTTGAAGGGAGCCAGGCCGACGCCGGCGATCACGACCACCGAGGCCGAGTTCCTGGGCGGCGAGCTGACCGCCCCGTAGCGCGCCTCCCAGAGGGGCAGGTCGTCGTCGCGCCCGAGGTCGCGCGCGAGGCGCACGAGGGCCGGGCCCGCGAGCTGGGTCCCGACGTCCTTGTCCGCCATGCGGCGGTAGTCGATGTAGGCCTCGTCCTTCTGGCCGAGCAGCTCGTAGGTGATCGCCGAGAGGAAGTGGCCGAGGCCGCCGGCGGCGTACTCGCGCTCGTAGAGCTCCTCTTCGGTCTCGAGCAGGCGGTTGGCGAGCCGCGTCTCGACGAAGACGTCCTGCAGGCTGCCCTCGGCCAGGTAGCAGAGGGCCAGGCAGGCGTGCAGGTAGACGCGCTCGAAGCCCTCGCCTTGGTAGGCCAGGCTCGTGTCGTTGAGGACCCAGGAGGAGAGGCTCGCGCTCAGGTCAGAGACCGAGAGCAGCGCCTTGGACTCGAGGTCGTCGACCGCGGCCTGGGCCAGCTCGAAGGCGCTGCGCGCCTCGCTCCAGCGCCCCGCGGCCAAAAGCACGGTGCCCGCCTCGCAGCCCTCGAGGAAGGCCGAGTCGCAGGCGTCCCGGTACTCGTCCACCGCCCGGTCGACGTCGCCACGCCGGAAGGCAGCGAGGGCGTCCTCGGTCTTGTCGCCATAGCTGGCGCAGGAAGCCAGGGCGACGAGGAGCAGGGCGGCGAGGGCGCGGATGGTGGTGGAGGTGTTCACTGGAGGCTGCAGGGCTGTCCTGCCGCGGGGGCAGAATAGCAGGCGAGACCGCGCGGGGATCCGCCCTAGAGGGTCGGGATCGGGGGCGCGGTGCTCGCCGGGGGCTGGAAAAGCAATCGGAGTGCCAAGCGGTCCGGGGCCTTCGGAACCTGGGGCCTGACTTCTATCGGCGCGGGATCCGGCTACACTCACCCCTTCGTTTGAGCCCCCCCACTATGGAGCAGAAGGACTTCTTCCAGAGCGAGGCGCCCGCGCCCGACGACAAGCCACCCGCAGCCGCCGAGAAGGTCGGCGCGGAGGGCTCCAGCGTGCCCGAATCAGGCCTTGGGACCGAGGAATCCGCCCCGCAGCCCGCCGCGCCCCCGCGCAAGCGCAAGGCGACCAAGAAGGCCGCCAAGAAGAAGGGCGGCATGACGCCCATGATGGAGCAATTCCACCGGGCCAAGAAGGACGCGCCCGGGGCCCTGCTCTTCTTCCGCATGGGCGACTTCTACGAGCTGTTCGGCGAGGACGCGGTGACCGCGTCGCGCGAGCTCGGGATCACGCTCACCAGCCGCGACAAGGGCAAGAACGACCTGCCGATGGCTGGCGTCCCGGTCAAGGCGGCCGAGGGCTACCTGATCCGGCTGGTGCGCAAGGGCTTCAAGGTGGCGATCTGCGAGCAGCTGACCGACCCGCGCCACACCAAGGGCATCGTCGACCGCGGCGTGGTGCGCATCGTCACGCCCGGCACGATCACCGAGGAGGACGCCCTCGACGCGCGCGAGTCGAACTTCCTCGCCAGCCTCTACATCAAGAAGGGTCGCGGCAGCGCGCCCGACCGGGCTGCCCTGGCCTGGGTCGACCTGTCGACCGGCCGCTTCTCGGCGGCCGAGATGGCGCCAGGTGGCATCGTCGACGAGCTCGCGCGGGTGCGCCCGGCCGAGCTCTTGTGGCCGATCACCCTCGAGGAGCGCTGGGAGGAGGGCATCGAGCTGCGCGGTCGCCTCGGTCCGCGCGTCACCGAGCGCGAGGACTGGCGCTTCGACCACGACGGCATGCGGCGCGCGCTCGAGCGCCACTTCCAGGTCAAGACGATCGAGGGCTACGGCTTCGCCGACGACTCGCCCGTGGTGCCCGCCGCCGGCGCGCTGATCGAATACCTCCAGGAGACCCAGCGCACCGCCTGCGAGCACGTGCGCCACATCCAGAAGGTCGAGCCCACCGACCACCTGGTGCTCGACGCCGCCACGCGCGCCTGCCTCGAGCTGGTCGTGACCCAGCGCGGCGAGCGCCGCGAAGGCACCCTGCTCGACGCCATCGACCGCAGCCTGACGCCCATGGGCGGGCGCCTGATGCGCGAGTGGCTGCTGTCGCCGCTGACCGGCATCGACCCGATCCGCGCGCGCCAGGCGGCGGTCGCAGAATTGGTCGCCGCGCCCTTCCTGCGCGAGGAGCTGCGGGCGGTGCTGAGCGACGTGCTCGACGTCGAGCGCCTGGTCGCCAAGCTCTCCACCGGGCGCGCCAACGGCCGCGACCTCGTCGCCCTGAGCCACTCCCTGGCCACGGTGCCCGAGCTCAAGCGCCTCTTGACCGGCCCCGCTTCGGGCTCCCCCGCCGGCGGACTCGAGGCCGAGCTCTTGTCCCAGCTCGACGCGCGCTTGGACGCCCTCGGCGATGTGACTGCCGACATCTTCGGCACCCTGGTCGACGAGCCGCCGCTGACGATCAAGGAGGGCGACCTCGTCCGCGACGGGATCCACCCCGAGCTCGACGAGCTGCGCCAGATCGCCGGCGACGGCAAGACCTGGATGGCGCGCTTCCAGGCCGCCGAAGCCGAACGCACCGGCATCCAGAACCTGCGCATCGGCTACAACTCGGTCTTCGGCTACTTCCTCGAGGTGCCGCGCGGCCAGGTCGACCGCGTGCCCGAGCACTACATCCGCAAGCAGACGATCAAGACCTCCGAGCGCTACATCACGCCCGAGCTGAAGGAGTTCGAGACCAAGGTGCTCAAGAGCGAGGAGCTGTCCCGCGACCTCGAGTACGAGCTCTTCACCGCCCTGCGCGGCCGCGTCGCCTGCGAGATCGGCCGCATCCTCGACACCGCCCGCGCGATGGCCGAGCTCGACTGCCTCGCGGGCCTGGCCGAGGTCGCCGCCGAGAACGACTACTGCCGTCCCACGATCGACGACGGCGGCCTGATCGACATCGAGGAGGGCCGCCACCCGGTCATCGAGCAGTCGGCCGTGTGCGAGGCCTTCGTGCCCAACGACACGCGACTCGACGCGGGCGCG
>JARGPD010000017.1:24287-44732 GCA_029212845.1 Planctomycetota bacterium | reverse complement strand
CTCGCCGCGCGCGTCCTTGAAGCGGATGCGCCCCTCGGCATCGAGCACGTAGATCGTCGGGTAGTACTGCACCGCGTACTGCTCGACCACGTCGTCGGCACCGCGCGCCGAGCGCCAGGTCACGCCGTGCTCGGCGACACCGGCGCGGTAGGTCTTGTCGTCAGCGTCCGTGTTGACGCCGACGATCGCGAAGGGCTTGTCCTTGTGGAGCTCCACGAGCTCCTTGAGGTGCGGGATCTCGCCCACACACGGGCCTCACCAGAAGCCCCAGAACTCGAACACCGTGACCTTGCCGCGGTAGTCCGAGAGGGCGATCGGCTCGCCATCGATGTCTTTGCCGGTCCACTCGGGCGCGACCATGCCGATGCCGAGGTTGCGCAGGGAGTAGAGCTTGCCCGTCGCACCGCGCTTGCCGGGGAAGTCGACCTCGCTCGCCACCACCTCGTCGAGGATCCCGATGCCGCGCTCGACCGCCGCGGCATCGGACTCGTCGCCGGCCAGGACCATGCCCTTGGCGCAGCGCGCCGCGAGGGCTAGGTCCGCGCGCGGGGTCTTCGCCGAGAAGTCGTCCAGCACCGCCAGCAGCTCGGGGCTCGCGCCGTCCACCGACCAGTGCAGCATGCTGAACAGTCCTCCGAGGCGCTCGTCCGCGGGTGCGGCCGCGAGCAGCGTCTCGAGCTCGCCGACGAAGTCCCCGCGCCGGTCGAAGGGCATGTTCTCGAAGCACCAGAACCGCGCGTCCAGCTGGCCCGCGTCGGCCAGAACCCGGAAGCGCGGGTAGAAGCTCTCGCCCGGATAGACCGGGAAGTCCTCGGGGCCCGCGTCTTCGGGCAGCGCGTCGTAGGCGGCGTAGAAGGCCTCCATGGCCTCGTCGTACTCGGCCATCAGGGCCTCGAAGTCCGCGTCGATGTCGACGGCGGCTTCCTGGGCCGGCCGCGAGTCCGGCCCTTGGGGCACGGACCAGGCGGGCCCAGCCAGGAGAGACCCGAGCAGCAGCAGAGGGATCGGTCGCATGTCGTCAGGGTGTGGATGGGTTGGGGAGCGGCAGCGGAGCCAGGGCCCCTGGCTGCCGGGGGAGAGCTCCACCATAAGCTCCGCGGCGCCAGCCCACAGCCCGACCTGGCTTTCCGAAACATCCCGGGAACACCGCCCCGGGCGCGCCCCTTTCCCGGCCTCCAGGGCACGCCTGGCCTGTCCTCAGCCCCGCCCGCGGCGATATACTCTGCGCCATGAACTCCCGCGCGTTCCCCGCCCTGGTGCCCGATCGGCCCCTGCCCGCCGACCCGGCCCTGCACCCCACCGCCCCGACCCCGGACACCTGGCGCCCCGGCGCTGCGACCGCAGCACGCGCGGGCGCCCACGCGACCGACCTCGCCCGCGTCGCCGACCGCGTGCGCGCCGGCGAGCGCATCGACGCCGAAGAGGCCCTGCTCCTGCACGAGCACGGGGACCTGCTCTTGATCGGCGAGCTGGCCGACCTGTGCCGCCGGCGCCACAACCCGGCCGACGTCGTCACCTACATCGTCGACCGCAACATCAACCCGTACAACGCCTGCGTCACCGACTGCGGCTTCTGCGCGTTCTACGCCAAGCCGAAGAGCGACAAGACCTGGGCCCTCTCCCGCGAGGAGATCCTCGACAAGGTCGCCGAGACGGCCTCGATCGGCGGCCGCCAGGTGCTGATGCAGGGCGGCCACCACCCGACGATCCTGAGCGACTGGTGGTGCGAGCTGATCGCCGAGATCAGCTCGAAGTACCCAGGCATCAACTGCCACGTCTTGAGCGCCCCCGAGCTCGACCACTTCGAGACGGTCGAGCGCCGGCCCCTGTCCGAGATCCTCCGCGACCTGATCGCGGCCGGCTGGGGCAGCCTGCCCGGCGGCGGCGCCGAGATGCTGGTCGAGCGCGTGCGCAAGATCATCGCCCCACGCAAGACCAACACCGACAAGTGGCTCGACGTGCACCGCGAGGTCCACGAGGCGGGCCTGCGCTCCAGCGCCACGATGATGTTCGGCAACGTCGAGACGGCTCCTGAGCGCATCGAGCACTTCGCGCGGCTGCGCGAGCTCCAGGACCGGACCGGCGGCTTCACCGCCTTCGCCTGCTGGAACACCCAGCCCGAGGGCACGCCCGAGGAGCACCTGTTCCCCACGCGCACTTCTCCCTCCCTCTACCTGCGCACCCAGGGCGTCGCGCGCATCTTCCTGGACAACATCCAGCACATGCAGACGAGCTACGTCACCCAGGGCCTGAAGATGGCCCAGATCAGCCTGCGCTACGGCTGCGACGACTTCGGCGGCACGATGCTCGAGGAGAACGTGGTCTCGGCCGCGGGCTGCTTCAACCTCGAGACGGTCAGCGACATCGAGCGCGTGATCCGGCGCGGCGGCTACAAGCCGCTGCAGCGCAACTCCTGGTACGGCATTGCCGACGAGCGCTACGGCGGTGACGCCGCGCGCTTCCCCAGCACCCGCGAGGAGGCCGCCTTCCACGCCGCCACCGGCAAGGGGCCCTACCCGCTCGCCGCAGCACCCGGTCCCGACCGTCGCAACCCCACCGAGCTCGAGCTCGTGGCCGACCGCGAGGCGCCCTCGATCGACGTCCAGACCCCTGACCGCAACAAGGTCAACCAGCCGCGCACCGAGGAGGTCGCCCAGTGACCCTCGCCCCGCCCGCCGCCGCGTCCCCGGACGCCATGCAAGCCGCCGCCGAGCGCCTGCGCGCCCAGGCCGAGCGCGCCGGCCTCGGCCCCATCGCCGACAAGGTGCTCGCCGGCACGCGCCTCACCGTCGAGGACGGCCACGCGCTCTACGCCTGCCCCGACCTGTTCGCCGTCGGCGCCCTCGCCAACCACGTGCGCGAGCGCCTGCATGGCGACGTGACGTACTTCAACGTCAACCAGCACGTCAACTACACGAACCTCTGCAACCGCCTGTGCAAGTTCTGCGCGTTCCAGCGGCTGCCCGGCCAGGAGGGCGCCTACCTGATGACGCCCGAAGACGCGGCCCAGAAGATCACCGAGCAGCTCGACGAGCCGGTGACCGAGGTGCACGTCGTCGGCGGCGTCTGGCCCAAGCTGGACTACGCCTACTACCTCGACCTCCTGCGCGCGATCAAGTCGGCGCGGCCCGCGATCCACATCAAGGGCTTCACCATGGTCGAGCTCGACGAGATCATCAAGCAGGCGGGCAAGCCCGTCGCCGAGGTCCTGGCCGAGCTGCGCGCGGCCGGGCTCGACTCGTGTCCCGGCGGAGGCGCCGAGGTCTTCGACGAGGGCGTGCGCCAGGCGACCTACCCCAAGAAGATGCCCGGCACGCGCTGGCTCGAGCTCGCGAGTGCGGTCCACGAGGCCGGCCTCTTCTCGAACTGCACGATGCTGCACGGCCACGTCGAGACGCCGGCCCACCGCGTCGACCACCTCGACCGCCTGCGGAAGCTGCAGGACCACAGCCTCTCCAAGGCCGCCGACGGCTGGGGCCACCTGCAGGCCTACATCCCGCTCTCGTTCCATCCGGACAACTCCGAGATGGCCGACGTGCCCGCGCCGACCGCCCTCGACGAGCTGCGCGAGATCGCCGTCGCGCGCCTGATGCTCGACAACGTGCCGCACATCAAGGCCTATTGGATCCTGATGGACATCCCCACGGCCCAGACCGCCCTGTCCTTCGGCGCCAACGACGTCGACGGCACGGTGGTCGAGGAGAAGATCTACCACGAGGCCGGCGCGACGACCCCGCAAGAGGTCCAGCGAGCCGAGCTGGTGCGCTGGATCGAGGACGCCGGCCGCACCGCCATCGAGCGCAACACGGTCTACGAGCCCATCGGCGACGCCCGCGGGCTGTTCGCCTAGCGCGCTTGACCAACGCCGCGATGTCCGACCCGACCCACCCCCGGGCCGACCCGGTGCTCGACCGCACGGTCCCCCCGGACAAGCTCTTTGTCACCGCCAAGGCGGTCGTCCGCTGCGGGTCCCGGCTGCTGCTGCTGCGCGAGCAGCTGCCCAACGGCGCCATCGTGCTCGACCTGCCCGGTGGCCGCCTCGACCTCGGCGAGGACATCGAGCTCGGTCTGCGCCGCGAGCTCTTCGAAGAGCTGGGCGTCGAGGCCACCTCGGTCAGCCCCCTGCCGATCAAGACCTGGACCGGCGTCAACCTCCTGGACGACGGCGTCGTCGCCCTAGCCTACGCGGTCGAGCTCACCACCGGCGAGCGCTCCGACGCCTTCGACCACTCGGCCTCCCCCGAGGTGCTCGGTGCGACCTGGGTCGACAGCGAGCAGCACGCAGCCTCGGCCGATTTCCTCCACAAGGCTGCGATCGCCGAGCTGTTCGAGGGCTGAGCGACGCGGGCGTTCTGCCCAGCAGGCCGGTCGAGCAGGCGCAGCCCAGGCCGTGCTTCGGGGTGGGTCACCCGAGGATGTTGACGACCACTCCGTCGTGGATGTAGATGCTGAGGTTCTCTTCCTCTGGCCCGATGTCGCTGTAGTGCCAGATCACGCCTCCCTCGCTCATGTTGGCGTAGCTCGGGCGGCCGAGCTCCTCGAAAACGTCGCGCACCGACATCCCGAACATGCGGTCCAAGGCCTCCTCTGAGTCCCGCCGGTACTCCACCATCAGGGCACGGCGCGCGGTCTGGGTCATGGCCTCGGACCCCCTGCGCTGCAGGGGCGCGGTGCCGGCCGGCGCACCCGCCGCCGCCAGGCCCGCCGCCCCGCCATCGCGGGCCAGCTCCAGGGCCTGGGTCAGCGCCTGCAGGGCCGCCACCAGCTCCCGATCGCCGGCTCGTCCGGCTGGTGCTCCACTGCTCCTCGGCAGGGACATGCCCTGCCCCTCCAGCAGCCCGTTCAGCTGAACCAGCTGGTCATGGATCGCGCGCAGCTCGTCGCCGAGCTCTTCGCCATGGCTCGGCGAGTCCGTGGTCGTGGACGCGGCCGGCTGACCGGGCCCCGTCAGGAGCTGCAAGGCCAGGGCGCCGAGCAGGAAGGCGGTACCGAGGGCGAGGACGAGTGGTGCCGAGGTGCGAGTCGGATTCTGCATGCCTCGATCCTAGCACCGGATCCCTGGGCGGCGTAGGCGCGGGCCTCTTCGGGCGCCGCGGCCGCCTTGGGATCATCCGTCGAGCGAGCTCGTGTCCGGCCGCAGGCACAAGAGGATCACCAGGTAGGTGCCCATCACGCAGGCCAGGAGCGCCAGGCAGAGGCCCGCGAGGCGCGCGACGAGGTCGATGTGGAAGGTGATCGCGACGAGGCCCAGGACGACGGTCGCGACGTGCAGGCCGAGCCCGCTCCAGACGAGCTTGTCCGGCAGCATGCGCCGGATGGCCGGCACGGGGATGCGGCCGACGTAGGGTGAGAAGCGGTGGAACCAGATCAGGAACGGACCGATGCGGGTCAGCATGCCGTGCACGATCAGGCCGGCCCAGCCGAGCAACGCGCACCAGACGAAGGCCAGGCCGTACCAGTCGCTGCTGCGCAGCACGGCACTCGTGGCGAGGAACAGCGTCAGCACGCCGAAGCCCATGCCGACCTGCCAGAAGCGCGCCGAGGGATCGATGCGCTTGCGCTTGCGATGGCGCAATTGGCCCCAGACCAAGAACGGGTGCACGACCCACACGGCGACCGCGGCCGGGGCGACCAGGATCGCGGCGATCAGTCGCCCGGCGCCGGCGAGCTGCCCGGCCGCGTCGAGCAGCACGACACACAGCACCCCGAACAGGGAGCCGGCGAGGGTCAAGAGCACGAGCCAGCTGCGCTCGGGCTTGACGCCCGGGGTCAGGTAGAACATCGGCAGCACCTGCCAGGACCCCGCGGTGATCAGGCCGCCGATCCAGCCCAGGATCGCGAAGCTGAGGTGCACCTCGAGCGCCAGGGTCCGGTCGCTCAGCATGCTGCCGCCACCCCAGAAACCGACCATGAAGGTGCCCAGGGTCATCGCGGTGAACAGCGCCAGGACCGCCAGCCGCATCCCCCACACCGTCGGGCCCGGCGTGCGCGAGCGCACGAACAGCGCCCAGCCGACGAAAAGCGCGAACAGCATCACGCCGGTCGCGATGAAGTGGAACGAGAGCCACGGGCTGCCGAGGTCCGCGCGCACGCCGCGCGCGCCCCAGGCGACCAGCATCACGAGCCCGACCGCGTTCAGGCCCCAGACCAGGTAGGCATGGCGGATCCTCGGCACGGTCGCGACCGCCACCACCGGCGACATCTGGTACAGGGCGCCGAACATGACCGAGCCCAGAAAGCCGATCGTGCCGAGGTGCGTCAGCACGAGCGTGTCCGGCCGCCACGCGGTCGCGAGCGCCTCGCCGCCCCGGGCGACCAAGAGGAGCCCCGCGAGAAGCAGGGCCACCGGCGCCGTAGCGAAGAACAGGAACGGGATCGAGAGCGGCGGGGCCTGGTCGAGGCTCAGGGCCTCCATGCCTTTGGCGAGGCTCATCGGGGAGCCCCGGCGGTGGAGTCGGCCAGGACGAGATGCAGCAGGCTGCTGGAGTCGGGCAGCTCGACGGCGTGCCAGGCAAGGCCGCGCTCCTCGAGCCGCGGCAGGAGCAGGCGCGGGAAGCGCGGCAGCCGCGCGAAGAGGTGCTCGCCGGGTGCTAGTTCGGCAGCGGCAAGCAGCAGGGCCTCCATCGGTTCGGGCGCGGGCAGCTCCGAGAGATCGAGCAGCAGCCCCCCCGCTCGGATGACGGTGAGGTGCAGGTCGCCGGATAGCTCGACGCAGTCGACGCGCTGGCCGCGGCCTTCGAACAGGCCGATCAGCGGCTGGGGCCGGAAGGGTGCGAGGACCGCTAGGGCGCCACCTTCGGCGAGGCGCCCATGGGCGGCGTGGATCTCGTCGAAGGGGTCGCCGCCTCCGGTGAGGATCGGGCACGCATCGAAGAGCAGCAGCTGCTCGCCCAGTGATCCAGCGGCCACGGAGTCGGTGCGCTGGGGCGCGCCCCCGACGAGGCCCGCCCAGAAGTGCTCGGCGATGGCCGCGGCGCGGGGCACGAGGGGGGGCTTGGGGCCGGTCGCCAGGTGCCAGGTGAGCAGCTCGCCCTGGAAGCTGGCGGAGAGGAGCTCGCCCGCGCGGACCGCGTCGAGCCCAGCGGGCAGCTCCCCGCGCTCGACGGCAAGGGCCACCAGGCCCGTCACCAGGGACGCCTGCTCGGCGAGCCTGCGACGCAGGGGCTCGCCGAGGTCGCCACCCGCGCTGGCCTCGGCCACGTCAAGGAAGAGCAGTCGCAGCGCGCCGGGGTGCTGCTCGGCGAAGGCGAAGAGGGCCGCGAGCACCTCTTCGAGCGCGCCCAGGCCCCGACGCCCCTCGCCCAAAGCCGCCCGCGCCTCCTCGAGCTTGGCCAGCAGCTCCTCGAGGTTGCGGCAGAGGTAGGCCACGACCGCGTCGAGCAGGGCCTCCTTGGAGGTGAAGTGGCGGAAGAGCGCCGGCTGGGTCAAGCCGACCGCCTCGGCCAGGCGCCTGGTCGTCAGCTGGTCCACGGGGTGGTCGGCCAGGAGCTGGAGAGCCGCCCGCACGAGCTGCAGGCGGCGTTGTTTGGAAGAGAGTCGAGCGGTCATGGCTACTTCGGTTATCAAATGATAACGTTATCGACCGATAACCAACCAGCCCATTCCGGCATGGCTTCGACCCCAAGGACCCCTGACTCCACCCGACGAGACATGAGCCTGATCGACTACTTCACCGAGGACCACCACGCCTGTGACGAGACCTGGGCCGAGGTCGAACGGCTGGTCGACGAGGGCCAGGCAGCGGCCGCGACCGCCGCCTGGGCCCGCTTCTTCGGCGAGATGGAGCGCCACTTCACCATGGAGGAGACGGTGCTCTTCCCCGCCTTCGAAGAGGCCACGGGCATGGCCGGCGGCCCGACCCAGGTGATGCGCATGGAGCATCAGCAGATGCGCGGCCTGCTCGAGCAGATGAACGGCGCGGCGGCCTCCGGGGACCTCGCGGGTCTCGTCGAGCTGGGCGACACCCTGCTGATGATCATCCAGCAGCACAATAAGAAGGAAGAGGGCATGCTCTACCCGATGTGCGAGGCCCATGTCGGCGACAGCTGGGACAGCATGCATGCGGCCTGCGAGGCGGTCGGCCCGAAGCCGGCCTAGGCAAGCCGCCGCCCCATCTCGGCTCGCGCGGACCAAGCGCCCCTGGATTCTGCGGGCCTGCACAGCTCACCACCGTGGCACGAAGCCCAGCCGAACCTTACGGTCAGGGCTGCCATGGCCCCCGACTCGCAGCCCGACCCGAAGGAACCCACTGGGGATGGACCCACCGCGGGCAGTTCCAACGACGAGCTGGTCGAGTCGCTCTACGACGCCTACATGGACCGCGCCCTCGACGGCGGCGAGGTCGTCGATCCGGCGACCTTCGTGGCCGGCTTCCCCGAGCTCGGCGCGGCCACCCGGGACGTGCTGCTCGAGCGGCTCGAGGCCATCTCGCGCCTGACCGGCCTGGTGCTCCCCGAGGCCGGCGGCCTCCACAGCTCACCGCCTGACCCAGGCGACGAGCTCGACCGCCGCATCGGCGAGTACCGCCTGATCCAGAACCTCGGCGGCGGCGCCATGGGCGAGGTCTTCCTGGCCGAGCAGTCGAGCCTCGGCCGCCTGGTCGCGCTCAAGACCCAGCGCTCGCACCTGGCCCTGTCGGTCACCGCCGCCGCGCGCTTCGAGCGCGAGGCGCGCGCCCTCGGCCAGGTCAACCACCCGAGCGTCGTGCGCATCCACGACTATGGCCAGGACGGCGAGATCGCCTTCCTCGCGATGGAGCTCCTGCCCGGCCGCTCGCTGAAGGAGCGCGTCGACACGCCGCGCGACGGCGAGCCCCCCGCGAGCCCGGCCCAGATCACCCTCTGGGGCGCCCAGATCGCGCGCGGCCTCGAGGCGGTGCACCGCGTCGGCCTAGTGCACCGCGACGTCAAGCCCTCGAACCTGCGCATCGTCGAGGCCAGCGACGACGACAGCGGCTCGGGCGAGGGCGTCGGGCGCGCGGTGCTGGTCGACTTCGGCCTGGCGCGCCTGGGCGAGGCCTCGGACCTGTCCCACACCGGCGAGTTCCTGGGCTCGCCCGCCTACGCCTCGCCCGAGCAGGTGCGCGGCGCGGCCGAGCTCGACGGCCGCAGCGACGTCTACTCCCTGGGCGCGACCCTCTACCAGGCCCTCTGCCGCCAGGCGCCGTTCACCGGGGACAGCCTCGAGGCGGTGCTGCACGGCGTGCTCTCGCGCGAGCCCGAACCCCTCGCGCGCCTCGCACCGGGGCTGCCGCGCGACCTCTGCCTGGTCGTGCACAAGGCCATGGAGAAGGACCCCGGCCAGCGCTACGCGACCGCCGCCGCCCTCGCCGACGACCTCGAGGCCGTGCTCGAGCTGCGCCCCGTGACCGCCAAGCCCCAGGGCCCCCTCGGCCGCGCCCTGCGCTGGACCCGGCGCAACCGCCCCATCGCCGCCGGCTTCAGCGCCGCGATCGTCGCCGTGCTGGCCGCGCTGATCTTCGTCGGCGAGTCGGCGCGCCGCGACCACCAGGCGACCCTTCGCGAGGCCGGCTCGATGCTCGCGGGTGCCCGCGAGTGCCTCGACGAGTTCCGCACGGCGCGCCTCGAGCTGCAGGCCGAGGAGCGCGAGTTCGACCGGCTCTGGGAGCTGCAGGAGTACGAGCACCTCGGGCCCGATCGCTCCGAGCGCCTGGTCAGCCTCGACCACCGCGTGCGCACCGCGCGCGAGCGCAGGGACGCGGCCTTCGTGCGCGGCCAGAACCTCCTGGCCTCGGCCGCGCGGCTCGACCCCGAGCTCGCCGATGCCGCCGACGCCGTGGGAGCCGAGCTCGTGCTCGAGCGCCTGCTCGAGGCCCAGGCCCGCAAGGACAAGCAGACCGAGGCCTTCCTCGCCGCCGAGCTCGACCGGCTCGACCCCCACCGCGAGCTGCGCGACGCGGCCTTCCCTTTTGGCGGCGTGCACCTGACCAGCAGCGTGCCCGGCACGCGCGCCTGGATCTTTCGCTACCGCGCCCTCGACGAGCTGGTCGAGGGCGGCGAGGCGCGCCAGGTCCCCTGGCCGGTCGTGCCCGCCACCCCCGACTGGCGACCGCTCGTCGACGGCCAGCCGCTGCAGCCCGGGCGCGAGGTCCTGCGCCTCGCCGGCCCGCCGTCCGCCGAGCTACCGATCCTGGAGGGCGACCTGATCACCCACCTCGACGACCACCCGATCGCAGGAGGACCGCTGGTCCACTCGGTCGCCCCCGAGCCCGGGCTCGGCGAGCCCGCGGTCCTCTCCGGCGACCGGCTGGTCGAGCTCGACGGCCGCCGCCTGCAGGACCCGCTCGACCTCGAGACCCTGCTGCTGGCCGAGCCCGACGTCGACCACAGCTTCACCTTCGAGGGCCCACCCGCCGGCTCCGAGCCTCCCCGGCGCGTGACCCTGAGCCAGGCCGGCGTGCAAGCCAACGGAGTCCGCTTCGAGAGCCTCGCAGCGAGGGCCGCGCGCGTCGGCGGCTGGGCCCGCGTCCTGCACGACGGTCAGCCGCTCGAGCTCGACCTGCCGCCCGGCCTCCGGCTCCGGCGCAGCCTGGCTGCCCCGGTGCTCTTCGACGACGGCGCTAGCCCGCTTGGCATGGACCTGGTGCTCGAGCCCGGCCGCTACCTCTTGGTCTCCCGGGCACCTGGCCAGCGGCTCACCCGACGCTTCTTGTACGCCGAGCCCGGCACGACCCAGACCCTCGACGTCACGCCGGCGCGCCCGGGTGACGCGCCCGAGGGCATGCTGCTGGTCGCCAACTCCAACCCCGGGCAGGCCGACTTCTGGATGGGCGAGACCGAGGTCACCTCGGCCGAGTACCTCGAGTTCCTCAACGAGCCCGGGCAGCTCGCACGGGTCGACGCCGGCCTCGCCGCCCGCGAACTCGAGCTGATGCCCCGCGTCGGTGGCAAGGACATGAGCGCGTCCATGTGGGCGCGCGACGCGGAGGGCCGCTTCTACCTGCCGCCCGACTGGCCCGCCGACTGGCCGGTGCTCGGCGTCGACTACCACGACGCGCGCGCCTTCGCCGCCTGGCTCACCGCCAAGCGCGGCAGCGGCACTTACCACCTGCCCAGCGCGTGGCAGGCGACCGTGGCCGGCTCGGGCGGAGGCGTGCAGCGCTACAGCTGGGGCGCGCGCTTCGACCAGCGCTTCGCGAACACCTGCTTCTCGCGCGCGGTCGCGCGGCCCGAGCCCGTGCTCGCGAACCCGCGCGACGAGTCCCCCCACGGTCTGTACGACACCTGCGGCAACGCCCTGGAGTGGATCACGGACTGGTACGACGAGAGCCGCAACCTGCGCCACGCGATCGGTGGGAGCTGGGGCCAAGCGCGCATCGAGATGCTCTCCATCGGTGGCGGCATCGGGCTCGACGAACGCGCCTCCGGCGGCGAGACGGGCTTCCGCCTGAGCTGGTCGCCCGAGCCGGGCGCGGGAGCAGCCAGCGATGGGTGAGCCCAAGAACCTCGACCTCGAGCGCGTGCTCACCGAGCAGCGCACCGAGATCCTGCGCTTCATGGAGCGCCACGCGGCCGACCTCTTGCGCTTCGAGTCGGCCCAAGACCTGTACGGCGGCCTGGTCGTCGACCTCTTGAGTCGCTCGCCCTCCTTCGAGTCCCGCGCCGAGGCGGCGGACCGCGCGTGGATGCAGGAGGCCGCGCGCTTCTACCTCGGCAACCGGCGCAAGTACTGGGGCGCGCTCAAGCGCGACACCGGGCGGCTCTTGCGCACTGGCATGGGAGCGGCGAGCAGCTCGGGCCTCGTCGACGACTTCGCCGCGAGCCAGACCGGCCCCTCGACCTTCGCCTCCCGACGCGAGCAGCTGGTGGTCCTGACCCAGGCCATGTCGGTGCTGCCCGAGCGCGACCGGCGCCTGGTCGAGCTGGCCGCTGCGGGGACCAGCAACGAGGAGATCGGCCAGCAGGTCGGCATGTCGTCCACCGCCGCTGCCAAGGCCAAGTCGCGGGCCCTGGACCGGCTGCGCAAGGCCCACGAGCTCGCCCGCCGGGCCCTCGCGCGGCGCCTTCGGGACGGCTAGGGGAGCGGCTCTGGCGACCCCCGGAGGGCCGAATTGGCCCCTTCCAAGGCCGGTTTTGGGATTTTGTCGGTCCAGGCTGCGGCGCTTCGACTGGTAGCGGGACGGACCCCCTCCGGACCCGACCCCCAAGACCCGTCATGAAGATCGCGCACCTCTTGCTCCCGACCCTGCTCGCCCTCGCCACCACCGCCGGTGCCCAGACGACCGTCACCTGGACGGGCGCTTCGGACGCGAGCTGGGACAATCCTGGCAACTGGTCCCCGCTGCAGGTTCCCGGCTCGCTCGACCACGCGATCGTCGGCAGCGCCCTGCCCGCGCCGGTCGCGAGTGGACTCGACAAGAGCATCGCCCAGCTGACCGTGCAGTCGGCGGGCTCGCTCTCACTCTCGGGCGCGGACGTGATCGTCAGCGGGACCATCGACCTCGACGGGAGCGTCAGCTCGACCGGGGCCACCGAACGCCTGCGCGGGTCGGGGGACCTCGATGTGGGCTCGACGGGGAGCTACTCGGCGGGCGGAGCGCTCGCGCTCGAGGGCAGCGGCACGATGACGGTGCATGCCAGCGCGCCCGGCAAGCCCGTCGTCGAGATCCTCGGCGGGACGCGCACGACCCAGAGCTCGACCCTGGACGGCCTGGTGCTGACCGCGGGCTCGCTCGAGATCCTCGACAACCGCACGCTCACCGTCGCGGGTGATGTCGCGCTCGTCGGGGGCACCCTGAACTTCGACACGACGATCGCGAACTGGGACACGCTCCACGTCAACGGAAACCTGCAGCACACCGCGACCGCCATCGGCACGACCACCACACAGTCGCGGATCTACGTCGCCGGCGACTGGATCCAGGACGGCGCCTTCAGCATGCCCTCCGGCTGGATCTACCTCGATGGCGCGGACTCGGCCATCGGCGGCCTCGCGCCCAGCTTCCACCGGGTCCAGCTCTCCGCGGGCGTGAACACCCTGAACTCGAACGTGGCGATCACCGGCGAGCTCAAGACCCTGACCGGCTCGACCACCGGCACGGGCTGGCTCGAGTTCTATGGCTCGGTCGCCCCCCACAACGGCGGCAACGACCTCCTGCACCAGGTGCGCATCGTCTCGGGAGTCAGCGAATTCCGCACCTCCCTGATCGGCGAGCTCGAGGTCGTCGGCGGGACCCTGCACCTGGTCGACTTCTGCACCCTGACCATCCAGGGCGATGCGATCCTCTCGGGTGGCACCCTGTCCTTCGACACGCTGATCGGCAACTTCGACACCATCAACATCGCGGGTGACCTGGTCCAGACCGGGACCGCCGTCGGCTCGACCAGCACCCAGACGCGCATCTATGTCGAGGGCGACTGGACCAGCGACGCCGCCTTCGTGCTTCCGGAAGGCTGGATCTACCTCGATGGCGGGGACTCGACCATCGGCGGGACTACGCCGACCTTCAAGCGGCTGGACCTGACCTCCGGCACCAACACCCTCTTGACCGACATCCGCGTCAACGGCCAGCTAAAGACGACCTCGGGCCTGACCACCGGCACGGGCTGGGTCGAGTTCCACGGCTCGGTCGCCGCGCACCTCGGCAGCAGCGACACGATCCACCAGGCGCGCATCGTCGCCGGCACGAACCCCTTCGGCTCGGCAACCTTCGGTCAGCTCGAGCTGGTCGGCGGCACCATGCACCTGAACGACTTCGCCACCATCACGGTGGTCGGCGACGCCCAGCTGATCGGCGGGGAGCTCTCCTTCGACACCGTGATAGGCAACTACGACACCCTCGACGTGGCGGGCGACCTGAACCAGGTGGCGACGACCCTGGGCACGACCTCTCCCCAGACGCGCATCTACGTCAACGGCGACTGGACCGCCCAGACGCCCTTCGTGCTCGCCGATGGCTGGGTCTACCTCGACGGCGCCGCCAGCTCCATCAATGGCCCGGCCGCGGCCTTCAAGCGGCTGAACCTGCCCACCGGCGTCAAGACCCTGAACGTCGACGTCGACATCTGGGGCACGGTCACCTCCAACGGCGGCTCCACCGCGGGCACCGGCTGGGTCCAGATGCTGGCGAGCACCGAGAACTTCTCGACCGGCGCCAACTTGATCCACCAGCTGCGGGTCGTGAGCGCTGACGTGCCGTTCAAGACCTCGAAGATCGGCGACTTCGAGATGACCGGCGGCTCGATGCTGATCCAGGACTTCGTGACCCTCTCGGTCACGGGCGACTGCAGCCTGTACGGCGGCACGCTCGACTTCGACACGACGGTCGGCAACTACGACACGCTCGACATCGAGGGCGACTTCTACCAGAACGGGGGGATCCTCGGGACGGCGACCGACTTCCTGCGCATCTACTGCGCCGGGGACTGGCGCAGCGACACGGGCTTCACCCTGCTCAACGGCTGGGTCTACCTCGACGGCCTGGTGAACACGACCATCGACGGTCTGAATCCCGCGTTCAACAACCTGCGCATCACGAACGCCGGTCGCACGGTCAGCAACGGACTGCACGTGCGCGGCGACCTCGAGGTCCAGGTCGGGGCGAACCTCGAGCTGCTCAGCGACATGGAGATGGGCGGCGACCTGAGCTGCTTCCAGTCCGGTGCTTCGATCTCTGGCACCGGCACGATCTTCATGACGGGCACGGGCACGATGAGCACCAACTCGACCCCGATCCCCCACTGCCACATCTCCGCCGGGGTGCGCTCGTCGAAGAATGCCACCCTCGAGACGCTGACCCTCGCGGGCGGTGAGCTGCACATCAACGACTTCGCCACCCTGCACGTGATCGGCGACGCCAACTTCGGAGCCGGCACCCTGTCCTTCGACACAACGATCGGCAACTTCGACACGATCAACATCGACGGCGATCTCAACCAGAGCGCCACGGTCATCGGCACGACCTCGCCCCAGAGCCGCATCTACGTGGCCGGGAACTGGATGGCGGCGAACCCCTTCGAGCTGCCCGAGGGCTGGGTGCACCTCGACGGAGGCGATGCCATCATCGGCGGACCCGCCCCGGAATTCCGGCGCCTGCGCCTCGAGTCGGGGGTCAAGACGGTCAACACCACGGCCACCGTCAGCGGCACGATCTACAGCACCGGCGGCTCGACCGCGGGCGGCGGGTACCTGGACTGCATCGGAAACACCCAGGCGATCAACACCGGCACGAACCTGATCAACCGCCTACGCATCTCGGGCGGCCTGGTGCCCTTCGTGAAGACGCGCATCGGCGAGCTAGAGCTGGTCGGTGGAACCATGCACCTCAACGACGTTACGAC
Organism: Planctomycetota bacterium; assembly: GCA_029212845.1. Classification (GTDB taxonomy): domain Bacteria; phylum Planctomycetota; class UBA1135; order UBA1135; genus JARGPD01. The sequence continues at coordinate 29,433 of JARGPD010000017.1, read as the reverse complement.
CGTGACGGTGGATGGTGATGCGCGCCTCATCGGCGGAACCCTCGGCTTCGATACGCTGGTCGGCAACTTCGAGAGCCTCGACGTCAACGGCGACCTGACCGAGTCCGGGACCGTCGCGGGCACGACCTCCCCCTTCAGCCGGGTCAGGGTCGCTGGCGACTGGATCGGTACCGGCAGCTTCGTGATGCCCTCCGGTTGGGTCGAGCTCGATGGAGCCCCGGCCTCGAGCATCAGTGGTTCGGCGCCGACCTTCGGGAACCTCCAGATCCTGAACGGCCTCCGCACCTTGGCCAGCAACACCATCGTCCAGGCCGACCTCGAGGTCCGCACGAACGGCACCCTGGATGTGGCGACCCTGGACCTGGACGTCACGGGCGACCTCAAGTCGACGGACTCGGGCGTCTCGATCGTCGGGGACGGCCCGGTCTACCTGAGCGGCGATGGACTGGTCAGCACCAACACCCTCGGCACCCCGCCCATCGAGATCCTCGGCGGCACGCGCTCGAGCGGCAACGCGACGGTTGCGGGCCTGACCCTCACCGGCGGCACCCTGCACCTCTTGGACATCGCGACCCTGCACGTGCTCGGCGATGCCGACCTCGTCGGCGGCACCCTGTCCTTCGACACGACCATCGGCAACCATGACACCCTCCGAGTGGACGGCGACCTGAGCCAGTCCGGCAGCGTGATCGGCACGACCTCGGCCCAGAGCCGCATCTACGTCGCTGGCGACTGGTCCGCCGACACGCCCTTCGAGCTCCCCAGCGGCTGGGTCTACCTGGACGGCGGCGATGCGGTCATCGGTGGCTCCGCGCCGACGTTCCGCCGGTTGAGCCTGGTCAGCGGCGACTACTCGGTAGAGACCGAGACCCTCGTCAGCGGCACGATCCTGTCCTCGGGCGGCAGCACCTCGGGTCCCGAGTGGCTGACCATGATCGACAGCACCCAGCCGATCACGACCGGCACCAACGTGCTCGGCCGCCTGCGCATCCTCGCCGGCACCGTGGACATCAACACGTCCCGCGTCGGCGAGCTCGAGCTCGCTGGTGGCGAGCTCTTGATCCGCAACTTCGTCACGCTGACCGTCGAGGGCGACGCCAACCTGCTGGCCGGCACCCTGTCGTTCGACACCACGGTCGGCAACTATGAGACCCTCAACGTGCTCGGCTCGGTGACCCAGACGGCGACCGTCAGCGGCACCTCGTCCTCCTTCTCGCGCTTCTATTGCGAGGGCGACTGGCACTCGAACTCGAGCTTCGCCATGGCGTCCGGCAGCGTGCAACTGAACGGCTCGGGCTCGACACTGCTCGGCGGCTCGATCCCGGGCAACGACCCGACCTTCCCCAACCTGACCATCACAGGTGGTGAGCGCCGGGTCGAGGCCGACACGCAGCTCTCCGCCACCCTGGTCGACGTCACGTCCAGCGGTCGCCTGACCGTGACGGCGGACGCCCTTCGCCCTGTCGGGACGCCCTTGTCGATCTCGGGGGTGCTCGACATCGAGCCCACCGGTCGCCTGGCACCGGACGCAGCGTCCCCCATCACGATCCAGTCCGTTGGCCGCCTCGAGCTGGTCGGCGCGCCGGGCCAACCCGCGGTCCTCGAAGGCCTCGGCGGCGGGCTCGACTGCACCGTGAACGGCACCCTTGCGGCGCGCGACTTCGAGGTCCGCGCACCCAAAGCCGCCGGCCTGGTCGTCAACAGCGGCGCCAGCCTCGCGCCCGCCCCCGACGACCTCCGCGATGGGCTCTTCACCCTGCCCGACGCGACCGCGGGCTCGACCCTCCTGACCTTGAACGCGGGCGGTGGCGCCGTGCTGCCCTTCCTGCGCTTCGAGGATCCCCTGGCGGCCGGCACCTTCAACGTGCGGCGCGCCTCCGGGGGCGTGGTCACCCTGGCCAACGCCAGCGGCGGCTTCGAGGGCGCGACCTTCGAGGACGACGCCTCGAACCTGATCGACTGGACGACCCTGACCACCAGCGCGATCGCCTCCTTCAAGGCCAAGCCCAGCGCCGAGAAGGCGACCCTGTCCTGGGAGTCCACGAACGAGTCGGTCGACCTGAGCGCCTGGCGCATCGAGTCGGCGCCCACCGCCTCCGGCCCCTTCGGCCTGGTGACCGAGGTCACCGCAACGGGTCCCGGCACCTACAGCTTCGTGCACCTGCCCCTCGCGGCCGATGCCGAGGTGCACTACCGCCTGTTCGAGAAGCAGACCGGCGGGCTCGTCAACCTGCTCGCAGAGGACGCCTGCACGCCGTGGTCCGCGGCCCAGCCGGCCAACCTCGCGACGGTCGGCCCCGGCGGCGACTTCGCCACGATCCAGGCCGCGATCGATGCGGCCACCGGACCCGCGGCGGTCATCTCCGTCGCGGCCGGCAGCTACCCGAGCTTCTCGGTGATCGCCCCGGCGGCCACGCAGCTGCACATCATCAACGATGGCAGCGGCAGCGTCCTGGTCGACGCCAGCACCTCGCCCGTCGAGATCGCCTTCACCAGCTTCGGCCAGGCGGTCGAGCTGGTCGGGGTCGAGATCACCGGCGGCGCCCTCGCGCGGGCGGTCGACGTCCACGACAACCTCGGCAGCGTGCTGCTGGACTCCAGCGTCGTGACCGGCGGCGCGGGTCAGCCTGGCCTCGTGGCTGCCGCCAGCCTGGCGGTCTCGATCGGCCGCACGACCCTGACCGGCACGCCCGGCCTCCAGGTCGGCGCCGTGGCCGAGGTCTACGTCGGTCGCGGCAGCATCGACAACCTCGACGTGTCCGCCGGCGGCGCGGTGCAGCTCTCTGGCCTCGTGCCCGCCAGCACCAACGCCCTGCCCGGCTCCGAGGTGGTCACGCACCCCGGGGTGATGCCCGACCTGCAGTTCGGCTCCTTCCAGAGCCTCGGCGTGCCCTTCTCCCTGGACTTCGAGGCCGCGCCGGCGAGCTTCTACCAGCTGGCGACCTCGGCGGGCATGTTCCCGCTCGACCTCGGCGACACCAACTTCTGGCAGATGCTGCTCCTGTGCCACTTCGGCAACTACAGCGTGGTCAACCAGGGCTTCACGCACCCCACGACCGGTCAGGTCAACCTGACCGTCGAGCTGCCCGCCGATGGCGCCTTCATCGGCGCGGTCCTGCCCGTCCAGGGCTGGACCATCGCGGTCGTCCCCAGCGTGCAGGTGCGCTTCAGCAACCTGCGCAGCCTGGTCGCGATGCCCTAGGGCATCCGGGGGGGAGCGAGCCTCCACTCGCTCCCCCCACGCCTTCGCGGTCCTGCTCCCGGGCCAGTTCCATTGCGCCATCGATCCGGGTCATGCGTGGCGCTAAGGCCTCCAAGTCGATAGACAAGGGGGCATGAGCTGGACGATCCTTGGCCTCCTTGCTGCGATCCTCGCGACCTTCGTTGCCGCCTTGGGCATCCGGCGCCGCGAGCTCGCGGAGATGGGCCACCGCCAGGACGAGCTCGAGTCCGCCAAGCAGCGCGGCAGCCACGCGGCGCGCCTGCAGTACCCCCAGGTCGACCTCGCCAAGTGCATCGGCTGCGGCTCCTGCGTGCGGGCCTGCCCTGAGGAGGGCGTGCTCGAGCTGATCCACGGCCAGGCCATCGTCGTTCACGGCGCGCGCTGCGTCGGGCATGGTCGGTGCGCCGAGGAGTGCCCCACCGCCGGCATCGTCGTGCGACTCGGGGACCTCGAGGACCGTCGCGACATCCCTGCCCTGACCGCGACCCTCGAGAGCACCCGCACCCCGGGGCTCTTCCTCGCTGGCGAGGTGACCGGCTTCGCGCTCGTGCGCACCGCGATCGGCCACGGCCAAGGCGTGGCCCAGGAGGTCGGCCGGCGCAAGCATGGGGCCACGCCCTCGGAGGCAGCGGCCGCCGCTGGGCTCGACCTGCTCGTGGTCGGCGCCGGACCCGCGGGCCTCGCCTGCGCCCTCGAGGCCAAGACCCAGGGGCTCGACCACCTGCTCGTCGACCAGGAGCAGCTCGGCGGCACCGTCGCCCACTATCCGCGCCGCAAGCTGGTACTGACCCAGCCCGTGGAGCTACCGCGCTACGGCAAGCTCGGCCGCACCAGCTACTTCAAGGAAGAGCTGATCGAGCTCTGGAACGAGATCGTTCGCAAGGAGCAGCTGCCCCTGCGCACCGGACTCGTGCTCGAAGACGTGGTCGCCAAGGACGGCGGCTTCGCGGTCCACTTCCAGGGCGGCGAGGTCCTGCACGCGCGCAACGTGTGCCTGGCCCTGGGCCGGCGTGGCACGCCGCGCAAGCTGGGCGTTCCCGGCGAAGAGGCCACCAAGGTCTCCTATGGGCTCGTCGATGCCGAGGGCTACCGCGACCAGGACCTGCTGGTGGTCGGCGGCGGCGACAGCGCCATCGAAGCGGCGGTAGGCCTCGCCGAGCAGCCGGGCAACCGGGTCACGCTCAGCTACCGCCGTGGAGGCTTCTTCCGCATCAAGGCGCGCAACGAGGCGCGCCTGGCCCAGGCCGTGGAGCAGGGCAGGGTCACGGTGCTCTTCCACAGCCAGGTCACGCGCATCGACGCGACGTCGGTCGAGCTCACCGTCGCCGAGCGCGAGGGCGCCGAGCCCGAGCCCCGGGTGCTCCCCAACGACGAGGTCTTCGTGCTCGCAGGGGGCATCCCCCCCTTCGAGCTGCTCGAGCGCAGCGGCGTCAGCTTCGACCCCGCGGACCGGCCCGACCTCGTCGCCGACGAGGACACCGGCGGGCTGCTCCGGGCCCTCGCCGTGGCCCTCACGGGCGCTCTGCTCGCCTTGGGCTGGGCCTTCCTCTTTCGCGGTTACTACGGCCTCCCGGGTGAGCGCCGGCCCCTGCACGAGCTGCACGACTGGCTCTCCCCCTCCGGCCACGTCGGGCTCGCCCTCGGGATCGCTGCCGTGGTCCTGGTCCTGGTCAACCTGGCCTACCTGCTGCGCAAGGCACACTGGTTCCCCCTGCGCTGGGGAAACCTGCAGCTGTGGATGACCGGCCACGTCGCGACCGGCACCCTGGCCCTGGTGCTGGCGACGCTCCACGGCGCGATGGCACCGCGCCAGACCGTCGGTGGCCACGCCTTCGTCGGGCTCGTGGTGCTCGTCTTGAGCGGCGCCATCGGGCGCTACTTCTACTCCTTCGTGCCCCACGCGGCGAACGGCCGTGACCTGGA
>JARGPD010000017.1:0-24277 GCA_029212845.1 Planctomycetota bacterium | reverse complement strand
CCTGAGCGAGGTGCGCACCCGATTGACCCAGCTGACGGCGGAGTGGGACCGCGAGCACCGGGGCTTCAGCGAGCGCATGCGCAAGGAGGTCGATCGGCTGGTGGCCGCCGGCCACTGGTCGAGCAGCCTCCCGCGGCGCATCGTCGCGCTCGTCACCGCGCGCCGCAACCTCGGTCGCGCCCGGCGCCGCCTGCGCGCCGAGGGCCTCGCTGCCGGCCTGCCCCCCGAGCAGGTGCGCTCCCTCGAAGAGCTCGCTGGTCGCGCCCAGCGCGCCGCCCTCGCCGCCGCCCACTTCGAAGACCTGCGCGGCCTGCTGGCCTCCTGGCGCTACCTCCACCGCTGGACCGCGCTCCTGATGGTGCTGCTCGTCGCCGCCCACATCTATACGGCGATTCGCTACGGCGGCGTCTTCCACTGAGCCCCCGCGGCGGCGCCACTTGGGAATTCCTCTTGGCAGCCGGCGAGGAAAGCGTCAAGCTGCCTCCCTAAGCCGAGCCGATCCACCCGAAGGGAACGGCATCGACCCCGCAGCAGAAGGCGGCCTCCCTCTGCTGGCATGACGGGCTCGATGACGGGATCGCGCACCCCCATGGGGGCGGTATGGAACGATCGATCGACATGAACGAAGAGGCAATTCCCGCGTGATGAGGTCACCGCGCATCTGGCTGACGCTGCTGTCCCTGGCTGCCGTTGTGTGGATCCTGAGGCACGACCTCGGGGAGCGCACCTCGCCGGGCGAGCTCGGCGCGAGCCACGGGCTGGTCGCCGAGTTCAAGGGCGGCGGAGCGTGCGACACCTGCCACGGTGAAGGCCCCGACGACCTGGCCCGGGCCTGCGGTGTCTGCCACGAAGAGGTGCACACCGACGTCGAAAAGGGCACCGGCTTGCACGGCACCCTGGGGCTGGCGCGGGGCTCCGCCAAGGCGAGCGAGGTGCCCGTCGAGGACTGCGGGGCCTGCCACGTCGAGCACCACGGGGGCAACCTGCCGGCGGTCAGCGAGCGCTCCTTCAACCTAGCGGGCTTTGCCTCGCAGCAGACCTTCGACCACGCGCGCCTCGACCTCGAGCTCGAAGGTGCCCACGCGAACCTCGGCTGTGTGGAGTGCCATCAGAACGCCGAGCTGAGGAGCCTGGAAGAGGGGCAGCTGCGCTTCCACGGACTCGACCGCAGCTGCAGCGCCTGCCACGACGACCCACACCAGGGCCGCATCACCTGGGACTGCCAGGACTGCCACGGGCAAGAGCTGCCCTTCGCCGAGCTCGGGGGCTTCGAGCACAGCCCCGCCTTCGAGCTGGTCGGCGGACATGCCCTCGGGGACCCCGAAGACTGCGCGACGTGCCACGTGCCCGCCTCGCCCCAAGGGGTCGAGGCCCTCGCGAGCGTGCCCCGCGGTGAGCTGGATTCCGACCGCATGCGGCGCTGCGCCGACTGCCACGACTCGCCCCACTCGCCCGAGCTGCTGCGCGGGAGCGACCAGCTTGCCGGGCTGCTGCACGACGAAGCCCCCGGGGACTGCAGCGCATGCCACGACACCAGCCCGAGTGGCTTCGGGCACGGCGGCACCGACCTCGGCACGAGCGACCGCGCAAGAGACCTGCACGCCTTCACCGGCTTCCTACTCGAGGCTCCCCATGGCGAGCTCGACTGCGACGCCTGCCACGGGCCCGAGCTCGCCGAAGGCGCACCCCTGGAGCTGTCCTTCGACCTGCGCCACCCCGGCCGGACGGCCTTCGACTGCGCCGCCTGCCACACCGATCCCCACGCCGGCGCCAACGGCCCGTCGTGCCTCGACTGCCACCAGCCCGCCGGTCCCTGGAACGACCTCGCGCGCTTCGACCACCACGCGGACTTCGCCCTGGCCGGAGTCCACGCCCAGCTCGCCTGCACCGACTGCCATGCGGAGTCCGGGCCGACCTCGGTCGCCCAGCTCGGCCGCGTCGAGGCCCTCGAGGGCCCGGGCTCGAACCAGGCCCGCTCCTGCGCCGCCTGCCACCAGGACCCCCACCGCCCCGAGTTCCTGGCCGGCGTCGCCCTGCGGCTCGACGCGGTCGAGCTCCCCGGGGACACCTGCTCGAGCTGCCACGGCCTCGACAACGAGCCCGCTGCCCGCGGCGGGCCCGGCTTCAGCCTCGCCCCCGCCGACCTGCCGATCGACCTGCACGCGGCCAGCGGCTTCGGCCTGACCGAGCCCCATGGGGACCTCGCCTGCGCCGGGTGCCACGGCGACCCAGCCGCGCTCGTGCCCGTCGGCGGGAGGAGCGACGCTGGCCGGGCCGACCTGTCGCTGCTCGTGGCGTCGTCGCCCTTCCACGCGCGCTTCCCCGGGACACGCCAGGCCGACGACTGCGCCGCCTGCCACGTCGACCCGCATGCAGGCCGGCTCGCAGCCAGCGCCATGGTGCGGCAGAGCGAGCGCGACCCCGGTCCGAGCGGCTGCCGCGCCTGCCACAGCGACGGCTACTTCCAGCCCTCGCTGGTGGACGATGCCCTGCACGCAGCCTCCGGCTTCGCGCTCGAGGGCGGCCACGCGGCGGTCGGCTGCTTCGCCTGCCACGAGCGCTCCGCGGCGACCGCAGCCGCGGACTCCACGCCTCGCTTCGCGGGCACGCCGACGGCGTGCGTCGCCTGCCACGACGACATCCACGAGGGCGCCTTCGCTTCCGTCGACGGAAGCTGCGCCAGCTGCCACGTGACCTCCAGCTTCCACGAGGTGGCCGCCGTTGCCGCCGGGACCTTCGACCACGAGGCGCTCTGTGGATTCGCCCTCGAGGGCGCCCATGACCGCGCGGACTGCAAGAGCTGCCACGGCCCCGAGCCGGGCTGGCCGAGCGCACGGGGGGCCCGCGACTTCGGTCGGGTTTCGATCCTGCACCCTGGCGATCCCACCCGCTGCGCGACCTGCCACGCGGACCCGCACGATGGCGCCTTCGACCAGCCCCAGCTACCCAGTGCGATCGACGGTCGTGCCAGCTGTGCACGCTGCCACGACCAGGAGGGCTTCTCCATGGACGCGGGCGCGCCCTTCGACCACGGCCTCTGGACCGGCTACGCGCTCGTCGGTCCCCACGCCACGACCAGCTGCGGCGACTGCCATGGCAGGCTCCCGGATACCGGGCCGAGTGGCCCGCATGCGGCGACCCGGCTGGGCAAGGCACCGGGGACGAGCTGCGCCGACTGCCACGCCGACGTACACCTCGGCCAGTTCCGCGACTCGAACCCCGCGGGCACGTCGGTCACCTCCTGCGAGTCCTGCCACGGTGTGCCCACCGAGCCGGAGGCCGGCTGGGCCGCCCCGCTCTTCGACCACGCCGCCGTGTTCGCGCTCGACGCCAAGCATGCCGCCCTCGACTGCGCCGCGTGCCACCGCCCCTGGCCCCTGCCCGATGGCCGCGAGGTGGTCCGCTACCGGCCCCTCGGTCGCGACTGCAAGGACTGCCACGGCAGCCCCGCCCCGGGGTCCCAGCGATGAGCCGCGCGCTGCTCCTCGCCCTCTTCGCCGGTCTCGGCGCGTCCGCTAGCGCCGCCGCGAAGGGTGCAGGACTTGCCACGGCCCAGGACTCCACTCGCTACGAACGCCTCGAGGTGCACGTCACCGCGATCAGCGGGACCAGCGTGTACCTCGACAGGGGTCGCGTCGACCGGATCGAGGTCGGCGACCGGGTGCTGCTCTTTCCGACCTCGGGTCCCCAGGTCCAAGCCGTCGTGCGCGCGGTGTCCAAGACCAGCTCGCGGGTCGAGCTGATCGCGACCGGCAGCGGGCTCGCGCTCGGCGACCTCGGTGAGGTGCTGATCCCCGTCGTGCGCCTGGCCGAGCCCACGGCTCCCGCCGAGCCCATCAGCTCCGAGCCCCAGCCCACGGTCCCGCCCAGGGTCCCCGAGCACCTTCCCGAGCGCCCGCCTTGGGAGCTCGACCTAGGCGGCGTCGGCACCGACGTGCCGCTGCTCGCCCCGATCGCCGCGGTGCAGCCCGAGGAACGCCCGATGCGCTGGAGCGGCCGCCTCTGGTTCGACCTGTCCAGCTCCGAGGACCGCGAAGGCACGACGTCGGGCTACGACGCCTACCGCACCGGCTTCGACCTGGTCTTCGAGAACGCCTTCGGGCAAGGCGGCCAGCTCGAGTTCGACGCCGAGGCGCTGCAGCGCCAGCTGAGCTCCGAAGGCGAGCCCGACGAGAGCGAATCGCGCGTGCGTCTGGAGCGCTTGAACTACCTCGTCGGCGGCGACCGCGAGCGCCCCGACTCCTGGCAGGTCGGCCGCTTCCTCAGCCGGGGCATGCCCGAGTTCGGCCGCATCGACGGCATCGAGTACCGGCATCGCCGCGGCGACGGGTCGAGCTGGGGCATGCACCTCGGCGCCCTGCCCGAGCCCACGGACGAGTCCCAGACCGGCGACGACCTGGGGATCGGACTCTTCCACCGCTGGATCAGCGACGGCGAGGAGACGGTCACCGTGCAGACCGGATACCAGAAGACCTGGCACAAGGGCGACGCGGACCGCGACCTGTTCGTGGTCACCAGCAACTGGCGCCCGGGCCCGCGGGCCTTCCTCTATGCCTCGGCCTGGCTCGACCTCTACGGGTCCGACGACGCGGCCAAGGGCAGCGGGCTCGAGCTGACCCAGCTGATCGCTACGGGGACCTGGCGCACCGAGGCGGGCCATGGCTACGGGGTCAACTTCAGCCACTTCCGCTTCCCCGAGCTGCTGCGCTACGAGTTCGATCCCGTCACCGCCGAGCAGCTGGCTGACGACCACGTGACACGCTTCGGGGTCAACGGCTGGCGCATCGTCGGTGAGGGCCTGCGCTTGACGGGGCGCGCCGATCGCTGGACCGACCAGGATGACTCGGGGGGACGCCTGGAGGTTGGCATCTCGGCGCGCGACCGGTTGTACGATGGCGGCGAGGTGCGCCTCGGCCTCTTCCAGAACGACAACAAGTACAGCTCGGGTCCCGGCCTGCGACTGAGCGCCACCAAGGACACGTCGCGCGGCTGGCTGCGGCTCTCCTTCGAGACTCTCGAGACCACCAACGACAACTTCTTCGGCGAGCAGCAGACCCAGGCGAGCGACACCCTGCGCGCCAGCTGGGACCTCTCGCTGCCGAGGGACTGGGACCTCTCCCTGAGTCTGGAGGAGCGCTTCGGCGATGCCGAGGACGCCACCACCCTGGGCCTGTTCGTGCAGAAGCGCTTCCGATGAGTACGAGGAACACCACCATGGAACGACCCCAAGCGAATCGACATGCCCTCTGGCCCAGCCTCCTGGCCCTGCTCGCGATCCTCGCGGGCGCCCTCGCCTGCTTCGAGCCCGGGCACAAGGACACCCCGCCCCAGGGCTGGTGGAACGAGCGCGGCCCCGTGGTGCCCCACGACAGCTTCCCCGCCGCCTGCAGTCTGTGCCACGACGGCGACTCCTGGAGCCAGGTGCGCGCGGACTTCCAGTTCGACCACGGGGCAGAGACCGGCACCTACCTGAACGGCGCCCATGCCCAGGCCGAGTGCCTGCGCTGCCACAACGACCGCGGCCCGGTGCAGCTCTTCGCTGATCGCGGCTGCGCCGGCTGCCACGATGACGTGCACCAAGGGCGGCTGGGACCCTCCTGTGCCGACTGCCACGACGAGCAGGACTGGCGCCCGAACGACATCATCACCAAGCATGCGGCCACGCGCTTTCCGCTGGTCGGCTCCCACGCCGCGGTCGCCTGCTGGCAGTGCCACCCCGGCGCCGAGGTCGGGAACTTCTCCGGCACCGACCCGGAGTGCCTGACGTGCCACGGCGAGCTGCTGGCGAGCACCGGCGCACCCGGCTCGAGCGCGCCCGACCACCTCGCCCAGGGCTGGACCGACGCCTGCGACCGCTGCCACATCCCCACGACCTGGGACGGCGCCGGCTTCAACCACGTCGGCTTCCCCCTGACCGGCGCGCACCAAGCGGCGAGCTGCAGCGCCTGCCACACGGGCGGCGGCTTCACCGGCCTCTCCTCCGACTGCATCGACTGCCACAGCATCGAGTTCACCGGGGCCGCGGACCACACCGCCCTCGGCTACCCCACCGACTGCACCATCTGCCACGGCACGGCCTCTTGGAACGGTGCCGACTTCAACCACGTCGGCGCGGGCATCCAGAGCGGCTGCGTGGCCTGCCACTTCAGCGACTTCACGGGGACCTCGGACCCCGACCACGGGGCCATGGGTCTCGGGACTGCCTGCGAAGACTGCCACGGCACGAACGCCTGGGAGCCCTCGACCTTTGCCCACGGCGGCATCAGCTCGGGCTGCGTCGCCTGCCACCAGGCCGACTACAACCAGACCACCGACCCGAACCACATCGCCGAGGGCATCCCGACCACGTGCGAGGACTGCCACTTCAGCTTCAGCTCCTGGGAAGGCGCAGCCTTCGACCACGCCGGGATCTCGTCGGGCTGCGTCGACTGCCACCAGGAGGAGTACAACCAGACGACGAGTCCCAACCACAGCACCTCCGGCTTCCCGATCTCGTGCCAGAACTGCCACAACACGAGCAGCTGGCAGCGCGCGACCTTCAACCACAACTTCCCGATCACCAGCGGCGACCACGGCAACCTCAGCTGCAACGACTGCCACACCGTCCCGTCCAACTACTCCCAGTTCTCGTGCATCGACTGCCACGAGCACAACCAGTCCGACATGGCCGACAAGCACGAGCCCGATGACGTCCCGGGCTACGTGTGGAGCACGCCCGCCTGCTACGCCTGCCACCCGGACGGCAACGACTAGGCCGGCAGCAGGTCCGCGAAGACGAAGCCGTCGCGCGTGACGACTTCGCCGGGCTGCACGGCGACGCGCTGCTCGAAGCCGGGGCCGTCGACGACGAAGCTGTGGAACTCGCCGTTCTCCCCACAGGGGTCGGCACCGAGGGCCTCGAGCTCGGCGACGAGCTCGCGATCGAAGCGCCGCCCGGCGAGCTCGGCCGGCACCTGGGCCGGGTCCACGCAGGTCAGCCAAGTCTCGAGCCCACCCTCCGCGAGCGGCCGGGTCATGTCCCTCGCCAGCTCCGAGGTGTCGGTGCCCCAAAGGGGGAAGAGCGGCTCGAGTCCCGTCCCCGCCAGGCGCTCTTCGCGGTACCTGCGGATGTCCTCGAGGAACAGGTCGCCGAAGGCCATGTGGGTGGCGCCGGCCCGCGTGGCGCGCTCCACGAAGGACGCCATGAGCTCCTCGTAGGCCCCATTCGGGCAGGGCCAAGGGAGGTCGATCACCTCGAGCGGCAGCCCCACGGCCGCTGCCTGCCGCTCCAGGAGCTGCTCGCGGACGGCGTGCATGGCGACCCGGCCGTTGCCGCGATTCACGGTCGTCACGAGGCCCAGGACCTGGGTCTCTGGGGCCCGCCGCAGGCGCTCGAGGGCCCAGGCAGAGTCCTTGCCGCTGCTCCAGCTCAGATAGACGCGCTGCATGCTGGGAGTCTACGGCACGGCACTTGCGATTGGAGCCCCAAGAGAAGCCCACCCCATCCCCAGCAGCCCCGCCATCCACCCAGGACGGCCTCCCCGGCCGACGGCTGGCCCCATCGGAGGACAAGATGACCATCCAAGCCTACACGACTCCCCTCGCCGCCTCCCTGCTGCTCGGCCTCACGGCCGCTTGCCACTCCCACTTCGACGGCTACGGCCACCCGGCGCCGTCGACGATCGTCGTGGGCGAGGTCGAGGTCAACGACCACGCTTGGGACGCCCAGCACATCGGCTGGGTCGAGGGCGGCGACACCGTCATCATCGAGGGCGGCATCACCGACGACGGCTGGGACCCGCGCGACGGCTACAAGTTCTTCGCCGCGACGCCCCTGATCGTTGAGGTGAGCCTCGACGCGCACCTCTCCGGCGTCGACCTCGACTGGTGCATCTGGGACCCGACGGTGGGCGCCTACACCGTCTGCGCCGAGAGCCCCCTGGACCCGGAGGTCGGCTCCTTCGTGGTGGTGCCTCCGGGAAACGAGTTCCACCTGGTCGTCTCCAGCTTCACCGGCTCCTCGAGCTACACCATCGAGGTCTACTTCTCGACCTACTACGGCCTCGAGGCCGATGCCGCTCCGCTGCGTGACGACGAGCCCGAAGCCGGCGACCTCCTGACGCCCCGCATGCAGGACCCCGAGGAGTACGGCAGCGACCGCAGGTGGGACGTCCCGACCCTGGAGCACCCGCTCTTCACCGGCCCGCTCTTCGAGTTCCCCGAAGCCCGGTAGCGACGGGCCGAGCGACGAGCAGCCCCGCCCACCGGCGGTCCGGGGGGCGGGGCGGGCCCGCGTCCAGGTCCCGGCGCTCAGGCTTCCTTCGCCGACTCGCGCCACTCGTCCCACCACTCGCCGCTCGGCAGCGGCGCCTCGAAGGTCAGGGTCTCCTTGGAGGTCGGGTGGGCCAGGCTCAGGCGCAGGGCATGCAGCCCGATGCTGCGGTCCGCCAGGGGCGCCATGCCCTGGCTGTAGCGCAGGTCGCCGAGCAGCGGCAGGCCCAGGGTGCGCGCCGCGAGCCGCAGCTGGTGGGAGCGGCCGGTGTGCGGTTCGAAGCGCCAGAGGCTGCGACCGGCGGTCGTGCGCAGGCGCCGGTAGCGGGTCAGGGCCTCCTTCGAGCCCTCGGGGGCGATCGCCTCGGTCGCATACGAGAAGACCCGGTTGCGCACGCGGTCCTTGCGCAGCCACTGGCGCAGCTCGCCCTCGGGAGGCAGCTCCTCGGGCCAGCGGCCGACGCCGATGCCGAGGTAGACCTTGGTCACCGCGCGGGCCTTGAAGGCCTCGGTCAGCCGAGCGGCGGCCTTCGAGGTGCGCGCGAAGCAGACCACGCCCGAGACGGGCCGGTCGAGGCGGTGCACGACGCCGAGGAAGACCTTGCCCGGCTTGTCGAACTCGGCCGCGATCCAGGCCTTGGCCTGCTCGCTGAGCGACTCGTCCTTGCTCGAGTCCGGCACGATCGGCACGCCGGCCGGCTTGTGCACCACGAGCAGGTGGTTGTCGACGAAGAGCACGTCGAGCGCGGGAGATGCTTGGTTGTTCGTCATGATCTAGAGTCCTCGGCGCCAGCGCGTGCAGAAACCACAGGGGAGGTGCCGGCCACTGCGCTCTTCGATCACCAGCTCGCCAGCCTCGATCGTCACGTCCGCGCCACCCGGATCCAGGTCGGAGAAGAGGTTCCAGAAGGAGAGCGGCGAGTAGCCAACGGCGTAGGTCGAGAGCATGCAGAAGCTCTTCGGCTCGAGCAGCTGGCCGATCGTGCCGACCAGCTCGGCCAGCTTGTCCTCCAGCTGCCACTTCTCGCCCTTGGGTCCACGCCCGTAGTGCGGCGGGTCGAGCAGCACGCCCGCGTAGCGGTTCTCGCGCCGCACCTCGCGCTTGGCGAAGGCGAAGGCGTCATCGAGGATCAGGCGCAGCGCGTCCGGCGGCATGACGCTGGCCTCGAGGTTCTCCTTCACCCAGCCGAGGGTCGTGCGCGAGGCGTCGACGTGGGTCACGTCGAAGCCGGCGCGGTGGGCGACGAGGCTGGCGGCGCCGGTGTAGCCGAACAGGTTCAGGAGCTTCGGCCGCTGGCCGCGTGGGCGATCCTGGCCCCCGAAGCGCTCGCCGTATTCCTCGATCAAGCGCCAGTTGGTCGCCTGCTCGGGGAAGAGGCCGACGTGCTTGAAGGCGGTCGGCTTGAGCACGAACCCCAGCGGTCCATGCTCGAGCACCCAGTCCGAGCGGTCGCGTCCCTTCCAGCGCCCCCCCTTGCCCTGGGGGATGCCGGCCGGCACGCGCGCTCCGGGCTGGGCCTCGTCGCGCTCGAAGGTCAGGTCCGCCCGCGACCACTCGCGCTCGTCGAGGCGTCGGTTCCAGAGGGCCTGGGGGTCGGGCCGCGCCAGGAGGCGATCGCCGAAGCGCTCGAGCTTCCAACCCGCGCCCGAGTCCACGAGCTCGTACCCGTCGATGGGCACAGGCGGGAAGTAGGCGGGCTCCAGGGGCGCTCGTTCGGAGGACTGCATGGCGCAGAGGATACCGGACCCGCCGTACGGTGCCGCACACCAGCCGCCAGGGTTTCGATCCCCAGACCGACGGTACGGAGTCGCACACCAAGCTGTCGGCCTCGCCGGCCAGCAGCCGCCCACGAGCGCACCGCGAGTCTCGAGACCGTCGGTCTGAAACCCCGCCGCCTGGTGTGCGGTACCCTTTGGCGGGACTATGCTCTGCCCCATGAGCGCCGTGCCTTCCCCGTCCCCCGCGTCCCTGCGCGTGGGCTCCGTGCCCTACCTCGTCGGTCGGCCCTTGAACCTAGGCCTCGAGGACGAGCCCGCCATCGAGCTGACCCTGGACGTGCCCGCCAAGCTGATCGCGGGCCTGCGCTCCGGCGAGCTGGACGTCGCCCTGGTCAGCTCGATCGAGCTCTTCCGCCAGCCTGGCTACACCTACCTCCCCGGGCTCGCCGTCGCAGGCGAGGGCTACGTCGGCAGCGTCCAGCTGTTCCACCGGGTGCCCTTGGCCGACCTCTGCACGGTCGCCCTAGACCCCGCCAGCCGCACCGCCCAGGCGCTCGTTCAGGTCCTGGCCGAGCTCGATCCGACCCTGCCCCCGCTCGAGTTCCGGGAGGTGCCCTTCGGGACCGACCCGCGCACGGCCGGCACCGACGCCTGGCTGCGCATCGGCGACCCGGCACTGTTCGAGCACCTCGGCGAGGGCCTCGCCCACTACAACCCCAGCCAGCGCTGGGCCGAGCTGACCGGCCTGCCCTTCGTCTTCGCGGCATGGATCGCCCGCGACGGCGTCGACCTCGCCCCCCACGTCGCCGCCTTCGAACGCGCCGCCGCCCGCGGCCAGGCCGCCGCCCCGGGGCTGGCCCGCGCTGCCGCCGCCGAGTGGCAGCTGGACGAGCGAGCGATGGTCGACTACCTGACCGTCGAGTGCAGCTACCGGCTCGACCCCGAGCGCCAGGCCGAGGCCCTGGGGACCTTCGCGCGGCACGCCAGGCCCCTCGGGCTCGCCAACCCCGCCGCCGAGCCGCGGCCAGCGCTCTGACCCAGTGACCCGCTACTCGCCGCCAACGTCCGGGAAGCCCCCACACACGGTTGAATCGGCCCTCTCAGAGGAGTAGAAACGACCCTGGCGCGACGGGCCTCGGGAGCTCCCCCCCTCGGCACCCCTAGCGCGCCACTCCCGCCCCGCTCCAGCAGCTGCCCTGCTGGACCCGCGAGCGGGCTGACCGCATCCCGACGCCCTGACGCCGCCCTGCGGCCCGCATCCCCACCATCCGAGACGAGCTCCCGTGCCAGCCAAAGACACCCTTTTCGAGGAAGACGCCATCGCCTCGTCCAAGAAGAAGCCCGCGGCCACCGCCCGCCGCAAGACCGCCGACCAGATGGCCGCCAAGCAGCGCGACATCTCCGTCTCCGAGTTCTTCACCAAGAACCGGCACCTGCTCGGCTTCGACTCCCCGCTGAAGTCCCTGCTCACCGCCGTCAAGGAGGCCGTCGACAACAGCCTCGACGCTTGTGAGGAGGCCGGCATCGTGCCCGAGCTGAGCGTGATCCTCGAGCAGACCGCCGAGAAGCGCTTCAAGATGATCGTCGAGGACAACGGCCCCGGCATCCCTGACACGCACATCGGCAAGATCTTCGGCAAGCTGCTGCACGGCTCGAAGTTCCACAAGCTCAGCCAGAGCCGCGGCCAGCAAGGCATCGGCATCTCGGCCGCCGGCATGTACGGCCAGCTGACGACGGGCAAACCGATGCGCGTCATCTCGAAGACCGGCAAGCGCAAGGACGCGGTCGAGATCGTGATGACGATCGACACGGCCAGCAACAAGCCCGAGCAGCACAGCCGCGAGGTCATCGAGTGGGACAAGGACCACGGCACGCGCATCGAGATCGAGATGGAGGCCCGCTACCAGAAGGGCATGCGCTCGATCGACATGTACCTCAAGCAGACCGCCATCGCGAACCCGCACCTGACCCTGCGCTACACCGCGCCCGGTGAGGAGGAGGTCGTCTACGCGCGCAACACCACGGTGCTGCCGCCCGAGACCGTCGAGATCAAGCCGCACCCCCACGGGGTCGAGCTCGGTCGCCTGATCGCGATGCTCAAGGACACCAGCAGCCGCAGCCTGCAGGGCTTCCTCCAGGAGGAGTTCTGCCGCGTCGGGCCCAAGGTCGCGAAGAACATCATCGCCGCCGCCGGCGGTGGCCTGACCGAGAAGAGCTACCCCACGCGCATCGCGCGGGATGCCGCCAACAAGCTGCACGACGCGATCCAGGAGGCGAAGATCTCCTCGCCGCCGACCAACTGCATCGCGCCGATCGGTGAAGAGCTGATCATCAAGGGCCTCAAGAAGGAGATCGACGCGGACGTCTACATCGCCGCGACCCGGCCGGCCTCGGTCTATCGCGGCAACCCCTTCCTGATCGAAGCCGGCATCGCCTACGGCAAGCCCGGCGGCGTCGGCCTCGAGGTCGACGAGGAGTCCGGCCGGATCAAGAAGAAGGCCAAGGTCGACGTCACCGAGGACCTCGTCGGCGCCGCGGACGAGCCCGCGCGCCTCCTGCGCTTCGCCAACCGCGTGCCGCTGCAGTACCAGCAGTCGGCCTGCGCGATCAACAAGGGCATCATCGGCACCAACTGGAAGAGCTACGGCCTGACCCAGCCGCGCGGCAGCCTGCCGATCGCGCCGATGGTGATCTTCGTGCACATCGCCTCGGTCTGGGTGCCCTTCACCTCCGAGTCCAAGGAGGCCATCGCGTCCTACGAGGAGATCCTCAAGGAGATCAAGCTCGCCCTGCGCGAGTGCGGGCGCAAGCTCGGCAGCCACATCCGCAAGCAGAAGCGCATCAAGCGCGAGCACGACAAGCGCAGTCACATCGAGAAGTACATCCCCCACATCGGCATCGCCCTCCAAGAGATCCTTGGCATGTCGGACACCGAACGCGACTTCACCACCGACACCCTCGAAGACGTGCTCCACAAGAGCCGCAAGTTCTAGGAGCAACCGACCATGGCAGCCAAGAAGCGCAAGAAGTCCGCCGCGCCCAAGCGGATGAAGGTGCAGGCCCACAGCCGCACCACCGAGTTCACCGACGCGGACCTGAAGACGGTCGAGGTGATCGACAAGACCGCCAAGCGCATCGAGAAGGAGATCAACCGGCGCATCCTCCCGGAGCTCAAGTTCCCCGTGCGCGCCCTCTCGAACGTCACGTACGACAAGAAGGTCGGCTACTTCCAGATCGGCACCGGCACCAAGAGCCGGCACATGTCGGTCAACACGGTGAAGAACTTCGCCCAGACCCTGCGGCTGATGGCGGTCAGCAAGGAGATGGTCGAGAACGACGACTTCGCCACCAAGCGAGAGGCCTACTACGTCTCGAAGAACTGGGGTGAGTGCAAGTTCAACGAGCAGACCGAGTCCGACTCGGTCATGGACGACATCGAGGCCCTCGCTAGCCGCGAAGGCCTCTCGCGCGAGAGCTTGCGCTACTATCCCGAGGAGCACGGCGGCCGGGTGGCCGGCCAGCTGACGATCGTCGACCGCGACAAGCGCAGCGGCGAGGCCCTACGCATCGACTGCACGCGCATGGGAACGGGGGCCTACTCGGTGCCCCACTCGGTCGAGCACCTCGAGTTCGAGACCAAGGCTAAGTTCATCCTCGTCATCGAGACCGGCGGCATGTTCGGCCGCCTGAACGAGCACGAGTTCTGGGCCGACGGCGACTGCATCCTGGTCGAGATGGGCGGCGTGCCCACCCGCGCCACGCGCCGCTTCGTAAGGCGCCTCTCCGAGTCCCGACCCCGCAAGATCCCGGTCTACGCCTTCGTCGACTGCGACCCCTACGGCATCGCCAACATCTACCGGACCCTCAAGGTCGGCTCGGGCAACGCCGCGCACATCAACAAGTTCTTCTGCGTGCCCCACGCCGAGTACCTCGGCGTGACGCCCCAGGACATCATCGACTTCAAGCTCGAGGACGCCTGCCACGAGCTCCAGAAGGTCGACATCAAGCGCGCCAAGGACGCCCTGAAGAACGACCCCTTCTTCATGAGCCAGCCCAAGTGGAAGAAGGCCATCACCCAGATGCTCAAGACCGGCATGCGCGCCGAGCAGCAGGCCCTCGCCAAGTGGGGCCTCAACTTCGTGCTCGAGGAGTACCTGCCGCGCAAGCTGGCCGACAAGGCCTCTTTCCTGCCGTAGGGCCGCTTCGAGGGGCTTGCCAGGCCGCGCCAAGGTCCCCCCGGGATGCCAAGGCGCGCGGGCGCCCTCTGGGAAGGGGACCGGCCACGCGACAGGGCGTGCAAGTCGAGCGTGGACTGCAGGAGGATCGAGACCAAGGCAAGCGCCCGGGCCAAGTGCTAGCATCGGCTCCATGTCGCTCCACGCTCGCTCGGTCCTCTTGCCTCTCATCCTCGCGACGGCAGCCTTCCTCCTCGGGTCACTCTGGGGCAAGGCTGGCGCCGTGGACCAGCAGCTGCAGGTGCCAGCCGCCGCCGCGGACCCCGCCTCCGCAGGCACTGCTGAGCAGAGCGCCGCGAGGGGTTCCCTCGATCACGGCCAGGGCCACACCTTGACAGACCCAGCGACCCATCCCGACCAGGCCACCGGCCGCGCTCCCGTCCGGACCCACCCACCGAGTCCAGGCCAGCTTCACGGCGGCGACCTGCTGATGGCCTACCTGCTGGAGCTCGAAGCCGACTCCGACCTAGGTCCCGAGCTGGACAAGCAAGTGATCGCTGGGCTGGTCGATCGACTGATCGAGCGGGAGCGCCTCGAGGACGCGCTCCGGGTCCTCGATGATCCCGAGCTGCAGGAGCGCCGCTGGCGCTCCACCACCGGCTACCGGTCCGACCGCCAGCTGAAGCAGCTGATCGAGAGCTACGTCAGGAGGGGTGACTCGGCCTTGGCCATCGAGGTCTTGCTCAGCCGCATGGACCCAACGGCTGACCGCTGGGCGCGGCGCAAGCTGGGCCAGCTCGACCCCGTCCGCGCCCTGGAGCTGCTACGCGCGGCGGAGCCGGACGCAGAAGCCAGGAAGCGGCGCGACCTGCTCGTGGCCCAGGCGGAGCTGCTCGTGCAGCTGCAGTCCTCCGCCGAGGCGAGCGAGCTGCTGCACGAGGTCCTCGAGGTCACGCCCCACGATTCCAGCGCGCTGGCGCTGCTTGCCAAGCTCGACCCGACCGAGGCCCTCGCTCGTCGCAGGGCCCTAGCCGAGCAGTACCCGGACGAGGAGACCGACAACCTGTTCGGCCTGCTGATGGACCAAGGCCGCGCCGATGAGGCCAAGGCCTTGGCCCTGGAGGTCCTGCAGGAGCGCCCAGGGGACGAGGACATGCTGTTTCAGCTGGGCTACCTCGATCCAAGCCTCGCGCTCGAGCACCGGACTCGTCTCCCACCGCCGGTCGGCGGGAACGAGTCAGCCGCCTGGGACTTGGACAACATTGCCGAGTCGCTGCACCGCGAAGGCAAGGTCGCCCTTGCTGTCGAGGCCGCCCGCCAAGCCCTACGCCGGTCCGAGCCCGACCAATTCGCTGGCTTCGAGCTGCTCGCCAAACTCGACCCAGCGGCCCTGGTCGCCGAGGTCGAAGCGCTGACCATGGGCAGCATCGACCAGGACGTGCGCGCTCGGCTCGCCCAGGCCTACTTCCACGCGGACCGCATGGCTGATGCCTGCGAGCTGCTGCGGGACATCGCGAAGCGCTCCACCGATGGCGAGTACTACCAAGAGCTCGCGGCCGACATCGAAGCGGGCAAGGACCCCTACTAGACGGGTGAGGGGCCCCGCAGGTCGCAACCTGCGGGGCCCCACTGTCGGTACGCGATGCGTTTGCCGGTTCCTAGAACAGGGTCAGCTCGGCGCCCTCGGTGGTGAACAGACCCTGGGTGTTCAGGACGAACCACTGGGTGTAGACCGAGAGGCCCTGCAGGGTCGGGTCCGTCGGGATCGACAGGTTGAGCGAGGCGTAGCCCTCGCCCGCGACCCCCTTCATCGGACCAGCTTGCAGGAGCAGCATGTTGGACGTGGCGCCGACGAGCACCTCGGCACCGAGCAGGTCGAAGCTGCCCGTGGCGAAGTCGACCGCCAGCATCGCCTGACCGAAGCCGGGTCCATCCGCCAGGCCGAGGGTCAGCTCCGACGACCCGATCAGGGGCGGCTCGACCGCGACCATGCGCGCCTGGACGCCCTGGGGCGTGGGCGTGCCGCTGCCGTACAGGTCGGGCGTCTGCTGGGTCTCGGAGTAGAGCGTCAGGCCGTCGAAGGGCGCCGTCTCGGCCAGCACGCGCGGGTCGTTCAGGGGCCGCTTGAGGTAGGCCACGAGGGCGTCCTTCTGGTTCTGCGGCAGGTTCAGCGGAATGATCAGGGGCGACTGGTTCACGTGGAAGTCCCCGCCACGATCGTAGAACTCCACGACCTCTTCCAAGGTCGCGGCGCTGCCGTTGTGGAAGTACGGCGCCATCAGCTCGACGTTGCGCAGGCCAGGTGTCTTGAAGCGCCCGCGGTCGGCGGGGATGCCGGTGACGTCGAAGCGCCCTTGGTCCTCGAAGTTCGGGCGGACACCTGTGTTGTGGAACAGGTTGTCGGTCAACAGCGGACCTCCGTGGCACGTGCCGCAGCGACCCACGCCGTTGAAGACGTTCAGCCCTTGCAGCTCGAGCGGGGTGAGCGCCGTGGGGTTGCCCTGCACGAAGTCGTCGTTCGGGTTCTGGTCGCTGATCAACGTGCGCTGGTAGGTCGCGATCGCCATGGCGATGCGAGCCGGGCTGACCTCGGCGCTGCCAAAGGCGTCCTGAAACAACTGCGGGTAGCTGCGCCCAGCGACGAAGTTCGCCAGATCGGTCGGTAGGCCCGAGGCCATGGCGAGCGGCGTCGCGCCGGCGATGCGCGTCGCGACCTCGGCCCAGTCCTCGCCGAGGTGCCCCATCTCGATCGAGGAGATCGGCGGCTCGGCAGCTTGGCTCTCGAGGGCCGCGCCTGCGGCAAGCACCTGTGCGCCGGTGAGCGGATCGAAGAAGGTGCTCGTCGCGCGGCCGTCCCAGAAGAGCTCCTGGGGGAAGGCGGCGTTGATCACCGAGTTGGCCTTGCGGGTCGTGACCTGGACATCGAGACCGAAGCTGGCCTCGGGCTCGTAGAGGCCATCGACATTGGACTGGATTGCGCCGAGGGATCCAGTGACGTCGTCGCTCGTCCCGAAGAGTCCGTCGAAGCCGGGGTTGGTCGTGATGCCCTGGACCGCGCGCGGATCCGTGCCGCCGTTGCCAGGGATGTGGCAGGTTGCGCAGGCCATGGTGCGGCTCGAGGACATCTGCTCGTCCCAGAAGAGCGCCTTGCCGAGCAAGACCTTGTCCGGCGTGATCGGGTTGCCGACCGGCGCCTGGACCGTGGGGAACGGCGCTGGTGGCGGAGGCGGCGGACCACCCTGGGCGCTGGCGGCGAGTGGCAAGAGGGAGAGCGCCGCGAGGGCGGCTAGTGGCGTACGGACGGAGACTCGGGACATGGGTCCTCCAAGTGGAGTCGAGGCGGGGACTGCGGGGGGGTGACCGCGCGAGGGGCCTGCAACCGCAGCGTAAGCCCAAGGTTCCGCCCTGGTTCAGAACCGCACTGGGTCGAAATACCAAGGAGGCCACCCCTCGGTCCTACTTCACCGCCGCGAGGTACGCGATCCAGGACAGGTCCGCCTCGCCGCGCTTGGCCAGGGTGAACTTGCCGTTGCCGCTCTCGCCGTCGGAGGCGGTGCCCTCCCAGTAGGCGTCGACCTGCTGGAAGCCAGCGTCGTGCAGGCAGTCGCGGATCTCGGTCAGGCTCCACAGGCGCCAGTCGTAGGTGAACGCGCGATAGAGCTCCGTGCCGTCCTCGAAGCGGAAGTGGATGTGGTTCTGCACCGCCGCTTGGATCGGCCAGTAGCGGTACTGGTCCCAGACGTAGGTGAAGCCGCCGGTGATCTCGCGCTCCTCCTCCATCTCCTCCTGGGTCTCGGAGCCACCGTGCAGGTCGCAGACGAAGACCCCGTCGTCGGCCAGGTCTTCAAAGACCGAGCGGAAGTACGCGACCATCTCGGCGCGCTCGGTGAAGCACCAGTAGGAGAAGTTCTGGGCGCAGCGCACGTCGGGAGCCTTGCGGCTGGGTTCGCGCACGTCGCCCAGCACCAGGCGGACCTTGCTCGCGTCCTCGCCGAGCGCGCGCAGGTTCTGGTTCAGGCCCCAGGCGACCGGGTCCGGGTCGATGTCGTAGCCCTCGGCGGTGCAGCCAGACTTGGTGCGGACCCAGGTGCTCGCCAGCAGCGCGGTGCCGCAGAAGTCCTCGCGGAAGTGCCGCGCCTTCTTCTTGCGGTAGCCCTTGTAGACCTTGCGCAGGAAGGCGACGTCTTCCTCGGGGGACTGCACCGACAGCTGGTAGAGCTCGTGCTTGTCGGCGAGCTTCGCGGTCAAGCGCTTCTTCAGCGGGCGACGCTCCAGCGAGGTGCGCTGCTTGCGCACCTTGTCCAGCTTGCGCGCCAGCGCCGCATGGCCCTCGGCATCGGCGTCGATGGTCAGGCTGGCACTACCGCCGAGCTCGAGCTCGCGGCTCTCACGCATGGGCATGGCGCCCGGCATGGTCTTGCGGACGGAGGGTTGGGGGATGATCTCGACCTGGCTCACGGCAATCTCGGCAAGGGGGTGGATGGAGAGGGCCCATCTTAGGACCAGCTCCGTCTGGGCGCACTCCCCGCGTCGGGGCGGCCGCCTGGTTCACGCTTCACTAGCGGCGCGGCAGCTCGTAGGACTCGGACCACTCGATGGCGAAGTCCCCGGCGAGGGTCATGGCCAGGGCCTGCGCGCAGGCGCGCGAGGTGGCCGCTAGATGCTCGAAGTCGATCGTCTCGAGCTCGTCATCGACGGTGTGATACTCCTCGTGCAGGTTGTAGCTGGAGAAGCTCTGGCCGACGATGCCCTTGAGCACGAAGGCGTAGTTGTCCGAGCGCTCGAAGAAGTGCTGGGTCGGCCGCGGGTCACGGTAGATGTCGAGGCCGGCCGCCTGGTAAGCGGCGCCGAGGTTGGTGTGCTCGAAGCCCGTGAACCAGATCTTGCCGGGACCACCAACCAGCTCATCGGGCCGGCCGAGCATCTCGAAGTTGAGGTTGGCCACCGTCCGTGTGAGGGGTACGACGGGATGGTCGAGGTAGAAGCTCGTGCCGATTAGGCCGATCTCCTCGCCGGTCGCGAGCAGCACGACCACGTCGCGGTCCGGGCGCTCGTCGGCCAGGCAGATGGCCTCGATGATCTCGAGCACAGCAGCCACGCCCGAGGCGTCGTCGTCCGCGCCGTTGTAGATCAGGTCGGGATCGACCTCGCCCTCGCGCGGGGCGCGCGGGCGCAGGTGGTCGTAGTGGGCGCTGACCACGATCGCCTCGTTGACCATCGAGTCGCTCGGCGCGCCAGGACCGACGGGCCCTTGGGGCAGGGCCGAGCGCCCCTTGCCGGGCAGCAGCGCCACCACGTTGAAGGCCTGCTTGACCGTGCCCCCCACCGCCAGGTCGAGGGTCTCGACCTCGCC
This sequence comes from Planctomycetota bacterium, assembly GCA_029212845.1. Classification (GTDB taxonomy): domain Bacteria; phylum Planctomycetota; class UBA1135; order UBA1135; genus JARGPD01. Next base: position 4,780 of record JARGPD010000017.1, on the reverse strand, counting down.
CGCATCGAAGGCGTCGCGCAGGTCCCCGTGGACCTCGAGGGTCACCGGGTCGCCGTTGGCGCGGATGCGGCGGATCCGGTTCGGGTCGGCCACGGACTTGCGGCTCTTGGAGAGGCCGCGCCGCACGATCGCACCCCAGCCCCTTTGCCACTCGTCGCTCCTTGCGGCCAGCGCATCGGTGCGCTCGCTGCGGCTCATGTTCAGGTACAGGGCCGTGTCGCCCTGGGCCTCGGCCGGCAGGTCCTCGAGCGCCTCGATCACCAGCACCTTCAGCTGGCCGGTGAAGCCGTGGCCGGCGCGCAGCTCGAAGTCCGCGCCGTAGGTGACCTCGCGGTCCCCGGCGCGCATCACGGGCAGCTCGTCGAAGGTCACCGCTTCCAGGCGGATGTCCTGGAGGTAGGTCCCCTGGTCGCCGGCCGGCTGCAGCCCATAGGACTCGAGCTCGCTGAGCCGCGCCGCGAGGTAGTCGGCCGCGAGGGCTGCGCCAGGGGAGCCGGTGAAGCGTCCCTCGAGCTCGTCCGAGGCCAGGTAGGCGAGGTGCGCCTCGAGCTCGTCGGCACCGATGGCGGCGTCCACACGGGCGGCACGGGACGTCGCCGGGCGGCTGTCCTGCTCGGCCAGGAGGCTGTCCAGGGAGAGCGCGGGTTGGAGAGCGCCCAGGAGGGCGACGAGGCTGGTGGCGATCATCGGAGGAGGGTAGCAGGGGCGAGCGGGGCCGCCCAGGAGGGTCTGGGGGCTTGGCCCAGGAATGCGAGCCGGTCCGGCCGGGAACCACCCGACCGGACCGGTCTTGGACCCCCAGAGGGGCGCCCTGGGGGGTGGAGGCGGGCCTCCGCTGCCTGGGGGGGCAGCTAGCCGACGATGCGACGCAGCTTGGTCCGCCGCATCGACATCAGGTCGCGTAGGATCGCGAAGATCATCTCGTTCTCGCGTGGGGTGCGCACGGGCACGCGAACGGCACTCTTGACCTGGCGCGGCACGGAGACGGTGCCAGGGGCGGTGCGGCGGTTGATCTTGCGGGCCAGGTCGGCGGGGTCGTCGACGTTGACCAGGATCCAGTTGCCCACGGAGGGCATCGGCTCGAGGCCGGGGACGGTGGCGATGCGGCAGTAGAAACGGGTGCGCTCTTCAGACATGTGATCCTTCTCCGGGGATGTCGGTGGGACGGGATCGTCTCCCCGTCCAAATGCTTTATACCCCCAAGATGTTGCGCTGCAAGGAGATTCATACGCGAAGTGTGCGGGGTCCGGGCCTCAGAACGGCAAATCTGGGACGTGGGATCCCGAACTCGACCAGTCCGACTCCCAACCCGTCAGACCACTGGATAAGATCCCCCCCATGGCGAAACTCCGCGTCCGCGTGCCGGCCTCGACCTCGAACCTCGGGCCCGGCTTCGACCTCCTCGGCCTTGCCCTAGGCCTGTTCGTCGAGGTGTCCCTCGAGCCCATCCAAGCAGTTCGGCACCGGCTGAGCCTGCCCAGCGCCCCCACGGACCAGGCCACGACCTGGCCTTTGGAGCGAAACCTGGTCCTAGGGGCCTACGAGGCCGCTTTCCGCGCGGTTGGTCGCACCCCGCTCCCCGCCCACTTCCGGGCCACCAGCCAGGTCCCCGTCGCGCGCGGGCTCGGATCGAGCGGGGCCGCCACGGCTGCCGGGCTGCTCCTCGCCGCCGCGGTGCTCGGGGACGAGGCGCCGGACATGGGCGCCCTGCACGAGCTCGGCATCAGCCTCGAGGGCCACCCCGACAACGTCACGGCCTCCTTGTTCGGTGGCTGCACCCTGTGCCTGCCCGCCAGCGAGCGCGCCCGCGAGCAGCACCGCACGGCCCTGGTGCACCAAGAAGTGGCGGACTCGCTCGGTTTTGCGGTCGCCTGGAGCGACGCGACCCTCTCCACCGAGCGCGCCCGGGCCGTGCTCCCGGCTTCCGTGCCCCTGGAGGACGCCATCGAGAACCCGCGCCGGCTGGCCATGCTCCTGGAGGGCCTGCGCACGGGCGACCCCGAGCTGCTGTCGATCGGCAGCGTCGACCGCCTGCACCAGCGCTACCGCATGCCCCTGATCCCCGGCGGCGCCGAGGCCCTGGCCGCGGCCCGCGCGGCGGGCGCCTTCGCGACGGCGATCAACGGCTCGGGATCGAGCCTGCTCGCCATCGGTCCGCGCGATCGCTCCGGGGAGCTCGCCGAGGTGCTGGCCTCCACCCTGGCGCTGCACGACTCCGGCGCCGTCGGCCAGGCCCTGGAGCTGGTCGAGGGCACGCCGGTCGTCGAGGCCGGGTAGGCCGCCGGGCCCTAGTCGCGGGCGAAGAAGTCGGTGACCAGCTCGGCGGCGAAGGCGTGGCCCGCGGCGCTCCAGTGGGAGTCGCCGAACAGGTAGAGCCCCATGTCGGTGGCCTCGCCCGCGGCGCGCAGCTGCTCCTGGCGCGTGCCCATCGCGGGTGCTAGGTCGAGGCAGGGCAGCCCGAGCTCTTCGCACCAGGCGGCGAGGCTGCGCTGGGGCCGCCGCCAGTCCAGCGCGTCCTCGGCCAGGCCCGCCTGGGCGAGGACCTGGCTGCGCAGTCGCGCGTCGACCTGCACCACGTCCGGGATCAGCACCACCCCGAGCTCGACCCCGTGCTCGACGCACCAGGCCACGATGCCCTCGAGCGCGAGCCGAGTGACGTCGTAGGCGGTCGCCATGCGGCGCAACTCCTCGCTGTCGGGGCCGTCGCTCGGCAGGTAGATCTCGATGCGCCCGGCCTCCTTCTGGGCGAACTGCGCGTGCAGCCGCGCGATGCCCGCGCTGCGCTCGGCGTCGTCGGGCCCCCTGGCTTGCGCCGGACCATCGCCGGCCTGCTTCGGCGCGGGCAGGCGCTTGCGCTCCCACAGGCGCCACAGGTGCGAGGCGTTGCGCCAGATGCGCAGGTGGTCGGTGACCGGGTCCGCCTCGGAGGCATCGCCGAAGAACAGGCGCCCGTCGACGATGCGCGGCGCGCGCGGGTCGAGGTTGTCGGTCAGGTCGTTGCCGACGAACACGCACAGGAGCAGCCGGTCGGGCTCGAGCTCGGGCCCGAAGGTCTCGAGCCAGGCCAGCTCGCGCGCGGTGCCATAGCCCGGCGTGCCCGCGTTGAGGAACTCGAGCTTCGGGGTCGCGGCGGCCAGGCGCGCGGGCAGGGCCTCGTGCTCGGCCACGCCGGCGCCGTAGACGAAGGAATCGCCCAGGACCAACACGCGCTGCCCATCGCCCTTGGGGCCGAACTCGGGCCCGCGCAGGCCGAGCGAGTTGATGCGCCCGCCCAGGGGACCCGGCAGGAACAGGAGGGGCTGCAGGCGGTAGCCGGGCCCGCTCTCCTCGCCGCCGGGCAGGGCCTCGTAGCGGAAGTTCTCGGTGACCAAGCCCTGGGGCGCGAGCCAGCGTAGGCCGAGCTCGGCCAAAAGCAGCGCCACGACCGTCGAGGCGCTGAGCTTGAGTCCGAGGGCAGCTAGGCGCCGCCAGGCGGGTCGCCCGGAAGCGTCACTCGGGGGCGCGCCCAAGGCCTACTCCTGGGGCCGCGCGTAGCCGTGGCGGTAGGCGCCGATAGCCGACTGCGCCTCGCCGAGGCAGGAGCTCTGGGCGGCGACGCGCGCCGCGCGAGTGGCCGCCACGGAGTCGAGCGAGCGGGCTTCGGCGGCGAAGGCCGTCGACGCGCGCGAGGGCACGAGGAACTGGCGCAGGCCGATGCCGAAGAGCAGCGGCAGGTTGGCCGGGTCCGCGGCCGAGACGCCGAAGATCGACAGGGTCCGACCGTTCTCGGCGGCGGTCTGGACCACGTCCCTCAGCATGCGCAGCACGAAGGGGTGCATCGACTCGAAGTACTCGGCCAGCTCGCCCGTGTCGCGGTCGGCGGCCAAGAGCCCCTGCAGCAGGGAGTCCAGGTTGATCGTCAGGAAGTCGGACTCGCGCGCTAGGTCCGAGATGCCGAACACCGAGGCGGGCGTCTGCACGACCACGCCGACCTTCGGCCGCTCGGCCAAGGGAGCGCCGGTCTTCTTCAGCTCGAGGCGCTCCTCGAACAGGATCTCCTTCACGCGCCGTAGCTCGCCGCAGTCGGTCACGAAGGGCAGGGCGATCGAGAGCTCGCGCTCGGGGAAGGCCAGCAGGAGGGCCTGCAGCTGGCGGCGCAGCACGGACTCCTTCTGCAGGAGGATGCGGATCCCGACGCGCCCGAGGTGCGGGTTCGCCTCGCGCTGGGGATACAGGTAGCGCAGGCCCAGGCCGGAGTTGGCCGACAGGAGGCGCATGCAGATCGGGCCGGGCAGGGCCTTGTCGGCGACGGCCCGGTAGTGGGTCACGAGGGCCTCGCGGGTCGGCGGCTCCTTGTCGAGCAGGTACAGGAGCTCGGTCCGGTAGAGGCCGAGACCCGGCAGGCCATGGTCCGCCGCGCGGTCGACCTCGGCCAGGTTGCCGGCGATCGCCGCGATGCCGAGCTCGACGCCGTCGCGGGTCGTGAGCGGCAGCTCGAGGCGCTCGCGCACTGGCTTGGGCGCCTTCTCCGCGCCCTCGAGGACCTCGGTGCCGAGGGCCACCGTGTCCTCGGTGCGCGTGTACTGGGAGCGCACGAGCTCGCTGGGGTTGACGCGCACCTGGCCCTCGGCCGCATCCAGGATCAGGAAGGCGCCCTCGGCCACGCGCTCGAGCAGGCCCTCGACACCGGTGATCGTCGGGATGCGCATCGAGCGAGCGAAGATCGCCGCGTGGCTGGTCAGCCCGCCGCCTTCGGTCACGATGCCGAGCACGTGCTCGTTGTTCAGGTCGAACATGTCGA
>JARGPD010000016.1:41526-45428 GCA_029212845.1 Planctomycetota bacterium | reverse complement strand
ACGCGTAGGACGGCCGGACACGCCGTTTTGATGCGGTACCGTTGGCGCGTTCCCGTCTGGATGCGGCATCGCTGGCGCTTGATGCGGCATCGCTGGCGCTGGATGCGGTAGCGTTGGCGCGTTGCCGTACCGGTGGTGCGTTCCCTTCGCGGCCTCGGGTCGCTGCGTGGGCGTCAGCCGGTGCGAACGGCTCGCACGGGGTCCATGCGGTTCATGCGCCAGATCGGGTAGAGGCCGGCGATGATGGTGACGAGGAAGGCACCGACGGCAGCGAGCAGGTAGTCCCACTGCAGGCCGACCTGGGGCAGGTCGAGACCGCTCAAGAGCTTGAGCGCGTCGACCATCACGTAGACCAGGCCGCTGCCGAGCAGCACGCCGAGGATGCTGCCGGCGGCGCCGATCACGGCGGACTCGAGCAGCACCGAGTCGCGGATCTGCTTGCTGCTCGCCCCCAGGGCGCGCAGCACGCCGAGCTCCTTGAAGCGCTCCATCGCCGACAACAGCTGGCCGTTGAGCACCCCGGTGCCGGCGATCAAGAGCGTCAGCAGGATGATCACGTCGAAGACCAGGAAGTCGCGCAGGATGTCGAACAGCTCGTGCTCGCGGATCTGGGCGCCCGTCTCGTACTGCAGGCCATCGGAGCGCTCCTTGCCAGCAACGGCCAGCACGTGCGAGCGCAGCACCGGACGCACGCGGTTGCGCGCATCCTCGAGACCGACCCCCGGCGCGAGGCGCACGGCCAGCGAGTCGCTGATGTCCGGGTCCATGCAGAAGAAGCGCCGCAGGTGGTCGCTGGCCACGACGCCATAGGCCCGCTCGTGGGGGTCGGCGAAGTAGCCGTAGGCGTCGGAGATCGCGAGCACCTCGAAGCGCTGCACGCCCGAGGACGGCGTGGCTACGGGCACACCGTCGCCGACGGACAGGCCGCGCTGGGTCGCGAGGCGCGCCGAGAGCAGCATGCCGCGACCTTCGGCGAAGCGCCGGGCGAGCTCGGGGTCCTCGGCCAAGGGACCGAAGCGCACGAGCTCGTCGGCGGGCAGGCCGAGGATGCGGAAGGGCGACTCGATGCGCAGGTCCCCCGGCTCGATCGCGACGACGCGCTCGCCGAGGGTGTCGTCCGCGCGCAGAGCAGCGGCGATGGGCTGCCACTCGAGGTCCCCGAGGCCGTGCACGAAGACCTTGTGGTCGACCGCCTCGGCGGCCCACAGCTTGGTCTCGTAGTGCAGGCTACCGGTCAGGCCACGCAGGCCGACGAAGGCGGCCGTGACCAGGGCGATCGCTGCCACCGAAGCCGCGATGCGGGTCGGGTTGCGAGCGATGCTGCGACCCGCGAGCAGGCCCGCGAAGGGCGAGAGCCGCGCGAGCGGACCGCTGATGCGCCGGGCCAGGACCGCCATGATGCCGGGCACCAAGAGCGGCGTGCCGACCAACAGGGCCAGCACGACCGAGCCGAGGAAGACGATCGAGAGCAGCTCGCGCCCCGCCTCACCGACCAGCGGGACGAGGGCGAAGAACACGATCGGCAGGACCCCCAGGATGAGCAGCGCCGCGAGGAAGTGGAAGCCGCGGTGCACCGAGCCGGGCACCTCGGGATCCTCGCCACGCAGGGCCCGGATCGTGTCCGACTCGCGCACGCGCAGGAGCGGGAAGACCGAGCCGACCAGGGCGATGCCGACGCCCAGCCCGGTCAGCCCCAGGGACTCCCTCCACGGCACGTCGAAGTGACCCTGCACCATGTCGGTCAGGCCCAGGCTCGAGATGCCGGCCTCGAGCATGCGCCACGCCAGCAGCAGGCCGCCGCCCAGCCCTATGGCCCCGGCCAGGAGCGCGATCACGACCGCCTCGGTGAAGAACACCAGCGCCACCTGCAGCCGCGAGGTGCCGAGCGCGGCCAGCACGCCGACCTCGCGCACGCGCTCGACCAGGGACATCGAGAGGGTGTGGAAGATCACGAACAGGCCCAGGGCCAGGGCCATCAGGCCGGCCAGACGCACGCCATTGCGGAAGGCGCGCTGGTCGGCCTGCTGGCCGACGACCGAGCCCTCGCGGATGTTGTAGGAGAAGTCCTTGCCCAGGTCGGACTGCAGGCGCTCGAGGTCGACCTCGGGATCCCGGGCGACCCAGAAGTTGGGCTCGAGGAAGCCGTCGCCGAGGAAGTCGAGGCCGGCACCGACGTCGACGATGGCCACGGCCCCTCCGCCGAGGCGGCCCACGTTCTCGAAGGCCAGCACGCCGCGCACCGTGAAGGTCTCCGGCGTCGGCTGGGGTCCCCGGGCGGCGCGCGTGACGAGCTCTCCCTCGACGCAGTCCTTGCGCGGCGCGCGCTTGGGCCTCGCCAGGTCCAGCTTGTCCCCGGGCTCGAGGCCGAAGCGCTCCGCGAGGGCGCGCCCGACGAGCACGTCGCGCTCGCCCGCGCGCAGGAACTCCCCGGACTCGACAAGCACCAGCCCCATGTCCGCCGCGCGCGCGGCCTCCAGGGCCACGAGCGAGACCGGCTGGCCGTCGCTGCGCTCGCCGCCCTCGGGCAGCACGCTCGCTTCGGCCGCGGCCTTGTACACGGCGGTCGCCGCCTGCACGCCGGGGATCGAGACCAGCTCGCCGCTCGGGTCGCTCAGGTCCCGGGCCGGGCGCACCTCCAGGTCCGCGCTCCAGGACTCGGCCCGGCCCTGCTGGGCCTGGCGCACCGTGTTGTAGTCCACCGTGAAGATCGCGACGACGATGGCGATGCCGATCGACACGCCGAGCACCGAGAACAGGGTCCGGCCCGGTCGCCGGAGCAGGCTGCCCCGGACGACGGTGTTGACGAGCCCCACCTTAGATCCCCAGGTCCTCGAGGGCCTGGTGCACGGACTCGATCGGGATGTCCGGGCCACTCAGCTCGAGGCTGTCGGCGAGGTGCCCATCGACGAGGAACACGACCCGGTCGGCGAAGGTCGCGTCGCGTGGGTTGTGGGTCACCAGCAGCACGCTGCGGCCGTCCTGGTCACAGACCTCGCGCAGCACCTTCATGATCTCCTGACCCGCCTGCTGGGAGAGGTTGCCCGTGGGCTCGTCGCAGATCAGCAGCGGCTGGTCGCCGGCCAGGGCGCGCGCGATCGAGACGCGCTGCATCTCGCCGCCCGAGAGCTCGTGGGGGAAGGCGCCGGTGCGGTCGCCGACACCGAAGCGATCCAGCAGCGCCTGGCAGCGCGCGCGCTGGGCCGGGCCGCTCTCCCCGCGGATCGCCAGGGGCAGCCCGACGTTCTCCATCACCGTCAGGTTCGGCAGCAGGTTGAAGAACTGGAACACGTAGCCAATCCCGTCCCGCCGCGCGAGGGTGCGCTCGGGCCCCGTGCGCGTGCCGAGCTCCTCCCCGCCCAGGGAGACCGTGCCGGCCTCGGGGCGATCGAGCCCGGCGATCAGGTGCAGCAGGGTCGACGTGCCCGAGCCGGATGGCCCCATGATGCAGAGGAACTCCCCCGCCGCGAGCTGGAAGTGAACGTCCTCGAGCACGGGGACGCGGTGAGACTTCGGGCCGACGAAGTGGAACAATCCCTCGACCGAGACGGCCGGGGCAGCATCTGTGGAGCTCATGGGCCGAGCCTACGCACCAAGTCCCTCGAGTTGGTCGACAACTGGCGCTTATGCACCCGCCAAGTCGAAATCCGAGGGCAACGGCTCGGCGTCTAACGGGGGATGGGCGGCGCAGCTGGCCTGTGGGGCTCCGGATCCCGCACCTCGGATGCCCGCGTCCAAGCACGCCGAGGATGCGAGCGCCGCCGCGCTTCGGTATCTTGCGGCCGCCCCGCCCCACGCCGGATGCGATCGAGCCAGAGGCCGCTCCGGCCGGGCCGCACGCAACCGAGACGCCTGACCGACCTCCGCGACCATGAGCGACCTGCCCCAGCCCCCCGACCCGAGCG
>JARGPD010000016.1:13701-41516 GCA_029212845.1 Planctomycetota bacterium | reverse complement strand
TCCCCGGCCCGCCGCTGGATACTCGGCTGCGGCTGCGGCTGCCTGGTGCTCCTGCTCGTGATCGCCGCCGCGCTCTACTTCGGCGCCAACTGGCTGTACGGCGCTGGCAAGCAGCTGCCAAGCGACCACCTGCTGCAGCCCGAGTCCGTCGCCGTCGTCCACATGAGCGCGCCCATGGCCGACGCGGAGACGCGCGCCTTCCTGATCGATCTCCTGAGCGCCCTGCCGACGTCCGGGCTCGAGGGCGTCGACGCCGCCTCGGGCGAGGACTTCGACCAGCTGATCGAGATGCTGCGCAACCTCGACGACGCCGACGCCGGCTTCGGCCCGAGCAGCATGACCATGGTCTTCCAGCCGGAGGGCGACCAGCTGGCTTCCGCCTTCGCGGTCAACCTGCCGCGCGGCTCGCGCTTCCTGCGCTACCTGGTGCGCTTCACCCTGGCCGCCCAGGGAACGGAGCACGAGCGCGATGGCAACGTCGTCTACGAGCTCGGCGAGGAGCTGATCACCGAGGGCGGCCTCTCGGCCAGCTCGCCGGACGGACTGGACGCGACCGAGTCCGGCGCGGCGCTCTTCATCGCCTTCCAGCACGACACGCCCCTGTTCGGCAGCTCGAAGGAGCTGCTCTTCGAGCTGCTGGAGCGGACCGCCTTCGAGGAGACCCCAGGCCTGCCCACCAAGTCGCCCCTGCGCACCGAGCTCGACGGCCTGCGCAGCGACTGGCTGATCACCGCCGCCGTCCTCGACGACCCGCTGATCGACTTCGCCGCGGTCCTCTCCGCCGGCCTCGAGGACCCGCCCACCCACCACGGCTGGACCGAGCTCGGCTTCGAGCGCGCTCGCCTCGGCCTGGGCATCCAAGGCCAGGACGTGGCCCTGCGCGTCGAGGTCCGCGGCGTCGCCGAAGCGGACGTGGCCGCCCTCTCCGCCGGCCTCGACGAGCTCGCCCGCGCCTTCGCCACCGAGCTCGATGCCGAGGGGCTCGAGCTGGCCTTCGAGACCATCGCCGGGGAGGACTCGCTGCTGCTCCAAGCCAGCCTGCCCAACCTCCGCGACTGGCTCAAGGAGCGCATCGTGGCCGCCGAGAGCGCGAAGTAACGGCCCTGATAGGAAGCGCTTCCCACATCCGGGGCACTTCGGACCGCTTGGGGAGTTGCGGTGGGGCTCGAGGTGGATGGGGCCGGGGGTCTGCCCTAGGTTCATGGGACCGGCAGAAGTTCGTCCGTCCCTCGGCCCCCCCCACCGGCGATGACCCCCACCGATCCTCCCTCCTCAGCGCGTCGCAGCGCTGCCCTCTCCGAAGCGCGCGTCCTTGTCGTGGACGACGAGCCCGGCGTGCTCGACGTCATCCAGCGCGCCCTGCGCCTCCGCGGCGTCCGAGTCACCGCGGTCCGCGACGCCGACGCCTCCCTGGCCGACTTCCGCCCGGGCCGCTTCGACTGCATCCTCAGCGACCTCTTGATGCCGGGGCGCTCGGGCCTCGACCTCTTGACCGAGGTGCGCCAGCAGGACTCCCAGGTCGGCTTCGTGCTGATGACCGGTGCCGGCCAGGTGGCCCATGCCCGGCGGGCCATGCGCCACGGGTGCGATGACTTCCTGATGAAGCCACTGGCCCTCGAGGAGCTCTTCCTCTCCGTCCAGCTCGCCCTCGAGAAGCGCAACCTGCGCGCCCGCTTGCACCAGGATCGCGACCGCTTCGAGCGCCTCGCCCAGGAGCGCAACCTGAGCCTGCAGGCGACCCTCGAGCGCCTCGACGACGCCCTCGCGTCCGAGAAGGCCGCCCACCGCAAGACCATCCGCGTGCTGGCCCAGGCCGCCGAGAACTCCGACCGCGACATGGGCAAGCACATCGACCGCGTCGCCAGCTACGCGACCCTGCTCGCGCGTCACGTCGGCATCGAGGAGGGGGCCGCCCACGACCTCGGCCTGTCGGCGACCCTGCACGACGTCGGCAAGATCTCCGTCTCGGCCGAGCTGCTCACGCGCAAGGGCCCGCTCACCCCGAGCGAGTTCGTCGAGGTGCAGAAGCACACCCTCGCAGGCGGGCGCATCCTCCAGGGCATCGACTTCCTGCGCGAGGCGCGCGACATCGCCCTCGCGCACCACGAGCGCTGGGACGGCGGCGGCTACCCCTATGGCCTGAGCGGTCACCACATCCCGATCGCCGCGCGCATCACGGCCCTCGCCGACGTGTGGGACGCCCTGACCAGCCGCCGCTGCTACAAGCAGCCGTGGCCCGTGGAGCGCGCGCTCGACTACGTGCGGCGCGAGCGTGGCGGGCACTTCGACCCCGAGCTCGCCGACGCCTGCTTCACCCTGCAGGAGCAGTTCGAGGACGTGCGCCTCTCGCTCAGCGACTTCCCGGAGGTCGAGGCCGGCAGCACCCTGCGGCCGCTGGCGAGGGACTCGGCCCCCGAGCTGCCCACCCCCCCCCGGCAGCCCTTGCAGGCCCCGGTCGTGCGCGACCTCGGCACCGAAGGCCAGCTCCCGCTGAACTAGCCGGGCGGCCCTGGGCTGTCGTGGGCCTCTCCCAGGCGGAGCGCGTACTGGGCGACGTCGTGCCAGCGACCGTGCTTGTGCCCCACCTCGGGCAGCACCCCGGCCAGGTGGAAGCCGAGCCGCCGGTGCAGGGCTTCGCTGGCCTCGTTCGGCAGGGCGATGCCCGCCAGGGCAAGGTGGAAGCCGCGCGCCGCGAGCTCTGCTAGGAGCTCGGCATAGAGCCGGGTCCCGAGGCCCTGGCCACGGGACGCCGCGCCCAAGTACACCGTGACCTCGGCCGTCCAGAGGTAAGCGCGACGTGGCTTGTAGGCGCCGGCCTTGGCGAAGCCGAGCACCTCGCCGCCGGGCCCCAAGGCTACCAGCCAGGGATAGGCGCCGTGATCGGCCTGCCACTCGGCCTCGAGCTCGGCCAGCTGGCGCGGCTCGGTGTGGAAGTTCGCGTGGTGGCCGAGGATCACCGCGTTCGTGATCGCGAGCACGGCGGGCAGGTCGGCGAGGCGGCACGGGCGCGTACCGGGTCGAGCGGAGGGAGCGGACATGCCGCGATGCTAACCCACCCAGGGCCCCCGGCGAATCGACCGCCACCAGGACCCCGACCTCTGCTAACCTCCCGGCATGGCACGTCCTCCGCTTCCCGTAGCGCCCCTCGCGCTGTTCGGCCTGACCCTGCTCGCCGCCTGCGGCCAGCCCGAGACCCCGGACGGCCCTGGCGGCCAGTCGGTCCCCGCCGGCCAGGCCAAGGGCGTCACGCCCGTGACGCTCGGCCGCGTCCCGGTCGTGCTGATCATCTTCGACGCCCTCGACGCGGAGCACGTCGGCCACCTCGGCTACGACCGCGACACGACGCCCAACCTGGACGCCTTCGCGAAGGAGGCGATCACCTTCGAGCGCGCCTTCTCGCCCGCGCCCTACACCCTGGCCGGCATCGCCTCGCTCGTCACCGGGCTCCTGCCCGACCGCCACGGCACCGTGTCCAAGACTCGCCGCCTGCGCGACGACGAGTGGACCCTGGCCGAGCTGCTCGGGCGCATCGGCTACGACACCTTTGCGATCGTCGCCAACCCCAACGGCGGCGAGGCCTTCGGGGCGATGCAGGGCTTCGACTCCCACCTGCCCATCTACACCACGTCGGAAGAGCGCCCGGTCAACTACACCGACCCCGGCTCGGGCACCGAGCTGCACATCCCCCACGTGGAGGAGTTCGCGCCGCTGCTCGGCAGCTTCCTCGACGGCCGCGAGGACCCGACCAAGCCGTTCCTCTTCCACGGCCACGTGCTCGAGCCGCACTCGCCGTACATCGCCCCCGAGCCCTTCCGCTCCAAGTTCCTCGACCCCGCCTACGACGGTCCCTTCGCCCAGGGCGACAACCAGACCCTGGTGGCCTCGATCCACGGCCAGGTGCCGGCCGGGCCCGCCGATGTGCAGGCCGTGATCGACCTGTACGACGGGAACCTGTCCTACGCGGACCACGGGTTCCGGCTGATGATGGACGAGCTCAAGGAGCGCGGCATCTACGAGGACTGCCTGATCATCGTGACCGCCGACCATGGCGAGGCCATGTTCCAGCACGGCCAGTGGGGACACAACGACACGCTCTTCGACGAGATGGTCCAAGTGCCCTTGATGGTGCGCTTCCCCGGCAAGCTCGGCGACGGCCGCGCTCGCGGGGTGCGCCGGGACGAGCTGGCCTCGATCATGGACATCGTGCCGTCGGTCTGCCAGTGGCTCGACATCGCGCCGCCCGAGCTCGTCGACGGCCGCTCCCTCGCCGAGCTGATCGCCGGACAGGCCGACTCCGCCAGCTTCGAGGACCGCGCCCTACGCCTGCGCGACCACGGCGAGCCGCCGTCCCTGGCCCTGCGCACCGAGGCAGCCAAGGCGATCCTGCAGCGCGTCTTCGACGCCGAGACGAGCGAGCGCCTGGCCGACCGCATGGCCTTCTTCGACCTGGCGGTCGACCCAGGCGAGCTGCACGACCTCGGCGACACGGGCGACCCGCGGGTCGCCGCCGCCAAGGCGATCATCGAGGCCGAGATGAAGCGCCTCATGGACGCCTTCAAGGGCTACGCCGACGCGACCTACTCGGCCGAGGAGGCCGCCCTCATGGGCGCCCTCGGCTACACCGACGAGGAGACGCCCAGCGGGGACTGAGCCCGGGGCCGCTACTCGTCGCCGAGGTAGCCGAGGTCCCCGAGCTGGTCGATGCGACCGGACGGATCCACGGGCTGGATCCCGGTGTGCACCCGGGCCTCGAGCCAGGCCGCGTCGTCGTGGGTCGGCACGCGCGCGGGTGCCTCGACGTCGAGGTAGCGCTCGAGCACCCGCCCGGGCATGTCCTCACCCGCGCCGAGCCCGACGAGCGCCAGCAGGGTCGGAGCCACGTCGAGCACGCTCCCGAAGTCCTCGATGTCCCCGCGCTCGAGCTCGCGAACGGGCTTCCCCGCGGGCCGACCGAGGCCCGCCCGCACGTGGGTGCCGGCCAGCACGAAGACGCCGCGCTCGCCGCGCGGGTGGCCGCCGGTGTTCGAGAGGTTGGCCTTGCCGTCCCGCGAGCCGAGGATGCCACCGCGCTTCTGCACGTCCTGGTCCAGCGAGACCATGCCGTGGTCGGTGGCCAGGATCAGGGTCGTGTCCTCGGGCCAGGCGGCCAGCAGGCGACCGAGGGCGGCGTCCACGAAGCGGTAGTAGTCGGGCACCACCTCGCCGAACGCGCGCACCTCCTCGCTGTCCTCGGCCAACCCGAAGGGACCCGGCCGGTGGGCGGCGAAGAAGCGGTGCCCGACGACGTCCGAGCCACCGAGGTAGACCGCGGTCACGTCGGCGGGCCCCTCGGCGCGCGCGGCCTGGGCGAGGGCCAGGGCCAGGTAGGTGCTGTCGGCGCGGAAGGCCCAGCGGCAGTCGCTCCAGCGACCCGCGGACTCCTCGTTGTAGGGCTCGACCTTGCCGAAGATGCCCTCGAGGGTCGCGTCGAGACCCGCGTCGATCTCGGCGAAGCGCTCGAAGACCTCGGCCTCCATCGAAGCGGGATGCACCTGGGCCGGCACGCCCGCGCGCAGCAGGCCCTTCTCAGGACCGCTGCGTGAGCCGTCGGCCTCGATCGGCGCGTTGGTCTGGGCGACCATCAGGCCGTGGACCGGCTCGACGGGGAAGGTCATCCACCAGCCGATGGTGTCGACGCTCACGCCCGCGTCGCTCAGGATGTTCCAGTGGGCCTTCGTGCGCCGGTCCTCCTGGGTGAAGAGCGAGACCGGGTTGCGCTCGTCGTCGTAGTGCACGAAGTCCTCGATGCCGTGGTCGGCGGGCAGCTTGCCGGTCGCGACGCTGGTCCAGATCCGCGGGGACCAGGTCGGGTGCAGGGTCTCGAGGGCCGAGACCGAGCCGCGCTCGATGGCGGCCTCGAGGTTGGGCAGCTCGCCCGCGCGGAGCAGCGGCAGGGCCAAGCCCCACTCGAAGCCATCGACGCCGAGCAGCAGCACCGGCGCGTCCGGGCCATCCGACTGGGGCGGACCGGCTTCGGGAGCCACGCCGCAGGCGAACAAGATCAGAGGCACGGCGAAGAGCGCGCGGGCCGTGCCGATCGACTGGATCCTTCGGTTCCCCATCGCTGGAGTTTACCCTGCCAAGCCCCCGGCCCCCACCCACCCCCTCCCCATGATCGAAGTCGACTCCCTGGTCAAGCAGTACGACGAGCTCGTCGCCGTGAGCGAGCTCGACCTGGTCGCCAAGCCCGGCGAGGTCTTCGGCCTGCTCGGCCCCAACGGCGCCGGCAAGTCGACCACGATCAGCTGCATCAGCGGCCTCGTTGCGCCGACCCGCGGGACGGTGCGCGTCAACGGCCATGACATCCAGCGCGAGCCCAAGGCCGCCAAGACCGGGCTCGGCGTCGTGCCCCAGGACCTGGCCCTGTACGAGGACCTGTCCGCCGCCGAGAACGTCCGCTTCTGGGCTGGGATCCACGGCCTCGGGGGCAAGGCCGCAGCCGAGCGCGCGGCCGAGGTGCTGAGCGCGGTCGGCCTAGCCGACCGCGGCAGCGAGCCCGTGAAGAACTTCTCCGGGGGCATGAAGCGGCGGCTCAACTTCGCCTGCGGCATCGTGCACCGCCCGACGGTGCTGCTGCTCGACGAGCCGACCGTCGGCGTCGACCCCCAGAGCCGTGTGCACCTGCTCGAGCTCGTCGCCGCCCAGCGCGACACGGGGACGGCGGTGCTGTACACGACCCACTACATGGAGGAGGCCTCGGCCCTCTGCGACCGGCTCGCGATCGTGGACGGCGGCAAGAAGATCGCCGAGGGCGACCTCGACGAGCTGCGCCGGCTCGTCGGCGAGCGTGACCTCGTGCTGCTCGGCGGCCGCTTCGAGGACGAGCGCCTCGCGCCCGCCCTCGCTGGCCTCGCCGACGCCGAGCTGATCCAGCTGTCCCCCGAGCGCCTGCACCTCGCCGTCGCCGACGCGCCGCGTCGCCTGGCCGAGGTCCTGTCGCTGGTCAGCGCCAGCGGCGGCGACGTGACCGAGACGACCGTCCGTCGGGCCGACCTCGAGAGCCTCTTCATCAAGCTCACCGGCCGGGAGCTGCGCGAGTGAGCTTCCTCCTGCACGCCCTTCGCAAGGACCTCTTGCTGCGCCTGGCCGACCGCACCGCCCTCGCCATGTGGCTCGGCATCCCGCTCGTGCTGGGCGGCCTGATGAGCCTCGCCTTCAACGGCGGCGCGGGCCCGAGCCCCAAGGCCCAGGTGTGGCTGGTCGACCAGGACGACAGCGCCCTGAGCCAGATCCTGGTCGGCGCCCTCGACAGCCCGAGCATGCCCCTGTCCGTCGAGCTGGTCGAGCTCGAGGTGGGCGAGGCGCGCATCGAGGACGGCCAAGGCAGCGCCTTGATCGTCGTGCCCGCGGGCTTCGCCAAGGCCCTGCTCCAGGAGACGCCCACGACCCTGAGCGTGGTCACGAATCCCTCCCAGACGATCCTGCCCCACATCGTGACGGACCTCACCGACACCCTCGGCGAGGTGCACTTCTACCTGCACCGCATCGTCGGGGGGCCGCTGAAGAAGATGGCGGCCGGTCCCGCCGACCAGCAGAGCTTCTTCCCCGACCCGGAGCTGATCGCCCTCTCGCTGCAGGTCAACGAAGCGGTCAAGGGCCTGCAGGACCTCCTGTTCCCGCCGCTGATCGAGCTGGCCGAGGCGCCCCTGCCGGCCGGCCAGAAGCAGCCCTTCTCCTTCGGGACGATGATGCTGCCCGGCATCATCCTCATGTCCTTGATGTTCATCGCCCAGGGGCTCGCCGACGAGCTCTGGGCCGAGCGCGACGGCGGCACCTGGGCGCGCCTGCTGGCCAGCCCGATCGGCGTCGGTCCGCTGCTGTTCAGCAAGCTCCTGTCGGGCGCCTTGACGATGGGGCTGGTGGCGGGCCTCGGGCTGCTCGCGGGCCTGCTGCTGTTCGACCTGCCACTGGGCCTGCTGCCCTTGGCGTTCTTGTGGAGCCTCGCCGTAGCGCCGGCGCTGCTGTCGATGTTCTTCCTGTTCGGCACCCTGGGCTCGACACGCCGCGCATCGAGCCTGCTCTCGAACGTCTTCCTGTTCCCGCTGATCATGGCCGGCGGCTCGTTCTTCCCCTTCGAAGCGATGCCCGACTTCCTGGCCAACATCGGCCGCATGACGCCCAACGGCCGTGCGGTCGCAGGCCTCGGTGGCATCCTCTCCGGCGAGCTCGGGCTCGTCGACCTGCTCGTGCCCCTCGCAGCCCTGGTCGCGGTCGGCGCCCTCTGCTACTCCCTGGCCCTGGCCCGCGTGCGCGGCCGCTTCGCGACGAGCTAGCCCATGCCGAGCACCGCACTCTTCATCGCCGCCTGTGACCTGAAGTACCTGCTGCGCCAGCGCGAGACGCTGCTGTGGACCTTCCTGATGCCGGCGCTGTTCTTCTACTTCATCGGCACCGTCACCGGCGGTGGAGCCATGGCCCCGGCGGGCCCTTCGAAGCCCGACCCGCTGACCCTCGAGCTGCCCTACGAGCCGCGCGAGGACGACGTCTTGGTGGCCGAGCTCGCACGGCGGCTCGAGACCGAGTCCTTCGCCGTCACGATCACCGGCACGGCAGCCGAGTCCGGCAGGCGCCTGGTCCTGCCGCCCCTGCCCGCGGGGACCGCCAGCTGGTCGGCGGCCCTCGCGGCCGGCACCAAGCTGACGCCGGTCTACCACCAGGCCCGGCGGGGCAACTCCGCCGAGCTCGACCTCTTGCGCGTGGGCAAGGCCTGCTACGGGCTGCTGCTGGACCTGGTCGTGATCGAGCTCGAGGGAGGCACGCTCGAGGCCGCCAGCTTCGCCGACATCGCCGCGCGGCCCCGCAGCCTGACGGTCGAGTCCGAGAGCGCGGGCGCGCGCCCGATCCCGCCGAGTGGCTACGCCCAGACGATCCCCGGCACGATGGTCATGTTCACCATGGTGATCCTCCTGACCGGTGGCTCGATCCTGATCGTGACCGAGCGCCGCGAGGGCCTGCTTCGCCGGCTGGCCTCGGCGCCGGTCACGCGCGGCTCGGTTCTGCTGGGCAAGTGGCTCGGGCGCATGGGCCTGGCGGTGATCCAGCTGGGCTTCTCGATGGTGCTCGGCGCGCTCCTGTTCGGCATGGACTGGGGTCCCCAGCTGCCGATGGTCTGCGTGCTGCTGCTGTTCTGGGCCGCCTTCAACGCCAGCCTGGCCCTGCTGCTGGCCAACCTCGTGCGCACCGAGGGGCAGATGGCGGGCATCGCGGTGATCTCGTCGATGGTGCTCGCGGCCCTCGGCGGCTGCTGGTGGCCGATCGAGATCGTGCCCGGCTGGATGCAGTCCCTCGCCAGCATGATCCCGACCGGCTGGACCATGGAGGCCATGCACTCGCTCGTGCACTACGGCCACGGACCGGCGAGCGTGCTGCCCAACCTGGCCCTGCTCGGCTCCGGCGCCCTCGCGCTCGGCGCCCTCGCGGCGCGCACCTTCCGCTTCGAGTGAGCCGGACTACACGGGCCGCCAGGCCGCGAGTGCCTCGACGAAATCCGCATCGAAGCCCGCCCGCAGGCGCGCCTCGCGGGCCACGGGCTTGCCGCGGAACAAGAGCGGGCTGAGCGGCGCCGGCAGGGCCGCGCTCCAGCTCGCGAAGTCCAGCTCTTCGCCGAGCCGTGGCCACCAGCGCGTCGCGAAGGCCACGTGCCGCTCCTCCTCGCGCACGACCCGCCGCTGCACCTCGGCAGCACGAGCGTCACCGACCGCCTCGAAGCGCTCCGCCCAGAGCTCCCCGTGGTCCAGGTTGGCGGCCTCCAGCCCGAGCCCGACCAGGGCCAGGAACGCTTGGGGTGTCGCCGCCGTCGGCACGCGCTCCCAGAACCAGTCGCGCACGGGGAAGTCGCCGACCCGAAAGCCGAGCCGGTCGAGCTCGCGCTCGTAGAGGGCCATGTGGGCGAGCTCCTCGAACAGGATCTCGACCAGGCCGGCGCGGAAGTCCTCGGGGGTGCCTGGGAAGGCCAGCACGGCCCAGGCAAACAGCTCGGCCGCCTGGAGCTCGTGGTGCCAGAAGGTGTGCAAGAGCCGCGCGCGCTGCTCGGGGCGCTCGAGCGACCCGGGCCGCGGCGTCTTGGGACTGCGGCTCAGCACCTCGAGCTCGGCCGGGCGACCGGGCGGTCCCTGCCACCGACGCGCTGGGCCTGACTCGAAGGCCGGACCCGGGCGGCCGGGACGGCGCTTGTGGTCCAAGCACGTGGACCCGATGTAGGCAAGCGCCCAGGCCTCGACCGATCCGGGCGGCGCGCCGAGCGGCGCTTGGGGGTTCCCTTGGGGCTCCATGGCGTTCATTCTATGACCCCGGCACGCCGACCGACCCATGACTCCCGTCCCCACCGAACCTGCGCCCCTGTGCCGCAACTGCCGCTACTACTTCGTGACCTACGAACCGGCCCTGCCCCACGGCTGCCGCATGTTCGGCATGCAGTCGCGGACCCTGCCCTGCATCCTGGTCGAGCGCGAGTCCGGGGCACCGTGCAACGGCTTCGAGCCGCGACCGAAGCCGCCCGGATCCCAGGGCAAGCCCGGGCGCGGGGTGCTCGGGTGAGCGCGGACGAGGACCAGCAGGAGCCGCGCCCGCGCGCGCGCTCGCGCGAGCTGCTGCCGGCCCTGGGCCTGGTGCTCTTGCTCGTCGGCCTGCGCATGCTGCTCGCCTGCTCGGGCGCGCACACCTTCGAGCGCGGCGAGGAGTTCGTGCGCGCCGCCGCGGCCACGGCCGTGCTCGGCGACCTCGACCTCCCCTGGGTCGACCTCTTCTACCACCACTACGAGGGCGGCGGCTTCGTGCACGCGCTCTTGACCGCGGGGGCGATGCAGCTCTTCGGGCCCTCGCTCTTGGCCCACAAGGTCGTCGCGATCGGCCTCGAGGTGCTGCTGCTGCTAGCCGGCCTGCTGCTGGTCCGCGAGGCCTTCGGCCGCCGCGCCCAGCTGCCCTTCGGGCTGCTGCTGATCCTGGCCCCCGTCGCCTTCCAGAAGCTCGCGCTCTTGAACCTGGGCATCCACTACCAGGCGCTGTTGTTCCAGTTCCTCTTGGCCTGGGCCGGCCTGCGACTCCTGCGCGGCGACCGCAGCAAGGCGCTCCTGTGCGGCCTGATCGGCGGCTTCGGGCTGTTCTACAACTACCAGCTCGCGCCGCTCATCGGTCTGATCGGGCTGGGTCTGCTGCTGGGTCGCAGCCTCGACCTGATGGGCTGGGGCAAGCTCGTGGTCGGGTTCCTGGTCGGTGCCCTGCCGCTGCTGCTCGTCTGGGCTTCGGTCGGCGACAGCGTGCTCAACATCCACGGCCAGGAGCTGGGCGAAGGGGCCAAGTCCGCGGCCACGGTCGGCAGCGTGCTGCGAGCACTCGGCGAGCACCTCGGGCCGCGCGGGTGGCTGCAGCTGCTGCTCTTCGCCGCCCTGCCCTTCGCGATCTGGAGCCGCGTGCCCGCGGCCCGGCGCGGAGCCTACCGCGGCCTGGTCACCTACCTCGTGCTGTTCACCCTGGTGATCCCGTTCACGGGCTTCCTCAGCGATGGCTTCCACGACTTCTTCGGCGCCATGCGCTACGCGCCGCTGTACGGCTTCGCCCTGGTGCTGTCCGCGGGCTCCATCGCGCTCCTGCTCGAGGCCGGCGGCGGCGCTGCCAAGCTCGGCCTGACCGCCTGCGCCGCGCTGCTGCTGGCCGGCATCAGCAGCACGGCCGCGGCCCTCGAAGAGGGCCAAGCCCCAAGCTTCGGTGCCGGCTACGAGCGCATCGCCACCCTCGGGGGGCGCGACCTGGCCGACTACTTCGCCAAGGTCGCCGGGCGCCTCGACCTGAGTGACCGCGAGCGCGTCGAGCTCTTGTCGTCGACCACCGGCGTGCCGCGCCACGAGCTCCTGCCTGCCGTGGCCGAGGCCGTCTACCGCCACTCCAAGCGACCCTTCTGGGAGCTCGTGAAGGAGCTGCGCGAGGTCGACCCAGGCGGCTGGCACGACTACCTGCCGGGCTTCGGCATCTGGGCCAGCCGCGGCCAGGGCGGGCAGCTCGTGAACTGCATCCGGCGCATCAAGCGCAACGTCGAGATCGCCGCCGAGGCGGGCTTCGTCGAGGACCAGCGGCGCGTGCGTCGGCTCATGCAAGAGGGCCTCGGCCGGGTCGGCATCGGCAGCTTCCCCACCGAGGCCAACCTGCGCGACGAGCTCGACCAGATGGCCGCCGGCAACCTGCCGATGCCGGTCTACCTCGGCTTCGGCCAGCGCTGCCTGCGCGCCTACCTCGTCGCTCCCGCGCGGCTCGACGACCTGCTCGAGGGCCGGCCGACCAAGGTCCAGGAGTGGGTCCGCGCCGGCTTCGAAGAGGCCGAGTCGCGCCGCCGCGTCGACTAGGGCTCCCGATCATGCCCCACATCGATGTTCGTGGGTCAGCTGGAACGAGCACGGCCTGTCGAACGGCGCCGCAGCTGCTGGACAGCTCGCCGAAGGCCGCTCCTTCAGCGCGCCTTGCCCGTCGCCAGGCCTTGGGCCTAGCGCGGCGCCAGCTCGAGCACGCGGAAGGCGCCGTGGTCCTGCTCGGTGAAGCCGCGCGTGCGCACCGCGCGCTGGACCCGCGGGAGGCTCGCTAGGGTCCAGTTGCCGATCCAAGTGCCCGCGCGCTCCTCGACGATGCGCGCGATGGTCCCGGCCTCGATCTCCGCAACCAGGAGGTCCTGCCAAGCGCGGAACTCGGGCGTGCCCTTCATCGGGATCGTGACACCGGGGTGGTACCACAGGGACGGCATGGTCGAGCGCTTGCCGGCGAGGGCATACAGGAGCGCCGTGTCGCCGACCAGGAGGAAGTCGCCGTCGCGCGCGGCGAGGTCCTCGGCCAGGGCGAGCAGGTCCGCGAGCGGGTAGGCATGGTGCTCGGGCTGCTGGTGCCAGAGGCCCGCCAGCATGGGCGAGGCCTCGACCGTGATGAGCTCGGCGCGCTCGGGGTCGAAGGCCAGGTCGTTGGTCGCGCGGCCGGTCAGGTCGGCCAGCCAGAAGGTCGGCTCGACAAGGACCAGCAGCAGCAGTGCGGCGGCGAAGGCCTGGGCCGTCCTTGGCGCGGGGCCGGTGGCGCTGCCGGCCATGGTGCAGGCGGAGGCGAGCAGCAGGCCGAGCGCAGGCACCACGACGCCGACCGCGGCCGCGTCCTGGTTGTTGGCCAGCACCATGGTGACCTGGCCAAGCAGGAGCAGGCCCTCGCCGAGGGCGAGGGTCGCGAGCACCTGGCCGAAGGTGCCCGGTGAGCCGTCGGCCCCGCGCGGGCCAGCCCCGGGGCGCAACCGCAGGCAGGCCAAGAGCCCGAGGCCCAGGAAGGCGAGGTGCGCGAGCCAGGCCATGGGCAGCGGCCCCGCGCTCGCACCCGCGCCGAGCACGCGACCGACGAGGGCCAGACCCTTGGGCATGTAGGCCCGGCGCACCTCGGCCTCGGCCAGGGGCAGCTCGAACAGGCAGTAGGCGACGTGGCTGGCCTCGACGCCGGTGGCTAGCAGGAACAGCGCGGCGGCTACGAGGGTGATCAGCGAGCCGATCGCCAGGCCGACGAGGGCGGCGCGTCGGGGACGCGGGGCGGGCGCGAGCACGACGACCGCCACCAGGGCCGGGGCCAGAGCGCTCGGCAGCTGCTTGCTGAAGAAGCCGGCCAGGATGAAGAGAGGTACGGCAGCCCAGGCGATCAGCTCCCGCAGGGTCAGGCCCTGGAAGACGCCGGCGACCACGGGGGCTCCGGGAGCTTCTTGGTGCTGAGCACCGCGCCCGATCCCGCGGCCGACGACCGCAGCCCAGAGGGCTGCCAAGGTGAACAGGAAGCTGTGCTGGTCGGCGAAGGGAACGCCCACCGGCGGGTAGAAGAGCAGGGCGGCGAGCCCTGCGACGATGGCGGCCAGGCCGCGCGGTCCACCGAGCCGCACGACCAGGGACCAGGTGCACAGGGCGAAGACGCCGTTGGCCAAGGCGGCGTGGGCCACGAAGCTCGACCAGCTGACGCCGAAGAGCCCGAAGAAGAGCGCCTGCAGGTAGCTGGGCGTGACGAAGCTCGGCGCGTCGAAGTCGCGCCAGGGGACCTGGCCGCCGAGGATCCGCCAGCCCCCGTCGAAGACGACCGAGTGGTCCAGCGGCATGAAGCCCCGCCGGCCGAAATGCCAGGCCACGCCCACCGCGAACAGGAACACCAGCACGGCCTCGAAGGGTCGCTTGGCTCGTCCGCTGGCAAGGGGGGCGCTCATGGCGGCATCGTACCCGCCAAGCCTCTGGCGAAGGAGCACCGAGCCGCGGCCTGCAGCCTCGGACTGGACCGCGACCCTGTGGTATCGTCCCCGTGTGCGAAGACTCCCCCACCTGCCCCTCGCTGGGCTCGCCGTCTTGCTGTGTGCCTGCAGCACAGGCGACCAGGCCAAGACCGCCTCGGGCCAGCGCCCCAACGTGCTGTTGATCACGGTCGACACCCTGCGCCGCGACCACCTCGAGACCTATGGCTACCCGCGCCCGACCTCGCCCAACCTGGCGCGCTTCGCAGGCAGCGCGACCGTCTTCGACGACGCCCAGGCCCCGGCCCCGTGGACCCTGCCGTCGCTCGCCTCCTTGCTCACCGGCCTGCCCACCAGCGCCCACGGCTGCCGCACCTTCTACGACTCGCTCGCGCCGTCCTACCAGGCCCTGCCCGAGCAGCTCCTAGCCCACGGCTACGACACCGCCGCGGTCACCAGCCACGTCTTCCTCGGTCGTCCCTACGGCCTGCACCAGGGCTTCGTGCACTTCGACGACGAGCTCGTGCTGGAGATGACCCGGTCGGACGAGGTCGTCTCGTCCCCCGCCGTCAGCGACAAGGGCATCGCCTTCCTTCAGGCCAAGGCCGAGGCCACCGACTCCCGTCCCTGGATGCTCTGGCTGCACTACTTCGACCCCCACGCGGTCTACCAGCCGCACCCGGAGTACGCCGCCCAGTTCGGCTCCAAGCGCCCGATCGACCGCTACGACGGCGAGATCGCCTTCACCGACCAGCACATCGGGCGCGTGCTCGATGCCCTCGATGCGACCGGCCTGGCCGAGGACACCATCGTGCTCTTGACCGCCGACCACGGGGAGGAGTTCGGGGACCACGGCGGCGTCGACCACGGGCACACGCTCTTTCGCGAGCTGCTCGACGTGCCGCTGATCCTGCGCGCGCCCGGCTTCGAGGCGCGCCGCGTCGAGGACCTCGTGCGCCTGACCGACGTCAGCGCGACGCTGCTCGAGCTGTGCGGCGTGCCCGGCCTGCCCGAGTCGCTCGGCACCAGCCTCGTGCCGCTGATGCGCGGCGAACCCCTCGACCTACCGCCGAGCCTGGCCGAGCTCGACCGCAACCCGCGCCTGTCGAAGGCCGGGCTCGTGCGCGGGGATGCCAAGTACGTGCTCGATCGCCAGTCCGGTCAGGTCGAGCTGTTCGACCGCCGCATCGACCGCGCTGAGCTTACGGACGTCGCCGCAGAGCGGTCCGAGGACCTGCACGCCTTCGCCACCGAGCTGGAGGCCCTCGTCGCCCAGGCCCGCGCGATCGCTGCGGCCCACCCGGACGCCTTCCGGCTCGACCTGGGCGCCGACGACCTGGGGGACCTCGCTGGGACGGGGTACGTGGGCGATGAGTAGCCACAGACCCAGGCCGGGCACCGCGGCGCACCTCGCCCTCCTCGCCACCCTGGCCCTCGCCGGCTGCGGTCCCGAGGCCGCCGACCTCGTCGACGGCAAGGTCGAGACCACCTACGCCGACGGCTCACGTTGGTCCGCGGGCCAGCTCGACGCCGGCCGGGCCACGGGCACCTGGCGCACCTGGTACCCCGGCGGCCAGCCCAAGTCGATCGACACCTATGCCGACGGCCTGCTGCACGGTCCCTCGTCGGCCTGGTACGACAACGCTCGCCCGCGCTTCGAGGGCGCCTACGACCAGGGTCGCCCCGACGGCGTCTGGAAGCGCTGGTACCGCAGCGGCCAGCCCCTCTCCGAGGGCGCCTACCGCTCTGGCACCCGCTTCGGTCCCTGGACCAACTGGTACCCCGACGGAGAGGTCCAGATCGAGGCGACCTACACCGGCAGCGGCGGCGACGGCGCCTTCCAGCACTTCCACGAGAACGGCCAGCCGGCCTCCCAGGGAGCTCTCGTCGACGGCCTGCGCGACGGCCCTTGGATCGAGTGGTACCCGGACGGCACCAAGTCCAAGCAGCTCCACTTCCAGGCCGGCAAGCTGGCCGGTACGTGCAACTTCTTCGACCAAGCCGGCGAGCTGATCGTGGCGCGCTCAGGCGTCTACGTCGACGGCAAGCGCGCCCACTGAGCAAGCGCTCCTTCGTGGACTCCTAGCTCCCTCGCATCCAGCGCACGGGCGAGACCTCGACCTGCCTCAGTCCTCCGTCAGCTCCAAGAGCTTGGCCACCGTCCGGAAGTTGCGGCCGGTGGCTGCCACCCCGAGCAGGCGTTCTGCCTTGGCTGCCAGCTTGGAGCGGCCGATGCCTTCGGGGGCGTGCAGGTAGAAGACGGAATCGGTCAGGTGGAAGGACTCCGTCGGCGCCTTCAGCTCGTCGAGCGCGGCAAGGTCCGCGCGGGTCGCGGGCTCAGCCAGGAAGTGGAAGTGCAGGGTCTTGGGCTCCGCCTCGGCGTCGCGGAAGGGGTTCGCCTCGATGGCGGCCAAGAGCTGCTCGCGCTGCAGGAGGAAGACCTGCGGGCGGAAGCCGTGCTGCTCTTCGACACGGTCCGCGATCAGCTTGTCGAGCGCCGCTCGGGCCTTGCGCGGCGAGTCGAAGACCACGTTCCCGCTCTGGATGTAGCTGCGAACGTTGCCGAGGCCGAGGTCCTCGAGCTCGCTCCGCAGCACCGCCATGGGCAGCTTGTTGTTGCCGCCCACGTTGATGCCGCGGAGCAGTGCGATCCAGGTCGTCATGGGGACGCGCGCCCGGGGACCCGCGGGCCTACTCGGCTCTCAGCCAGGTGAAGAGCTCGCGGATCTTCGGCGGCTGACCGGTGCGCAGGATGCCCCGGCGGAAGATGCGGCCGACGGCCCACAGGGTGAAGGCCGTGAAGGCGACCAAGAGGATCAGGGTGCCGACCACGTCGACCATCGGGGGATCGGCCGAGGCGCGGTTCATCATGGTGAACGGCGTGTAGAGCGGGATCCAGGAGAGGATGCGCGCCAGGGTGCCGTTGGGATCCTTGGGGATGAACATCATCGTGATGATCGGGACCATCATGATCAGCATCACCGGGCCCATCAGGTTCTGGGCCTCCTTCAGGGTGTTGCACACGCTGCCGATCGCTAGGAACAGCCCGCTGTACAAGAGGTACCCGAGGAAGAAGTAGATGATGAAGGCCGGGATCAAGCCGCCGCTCTGGAGCACGTCCAGCAGCATGTTCGGGAACTCCGCCTCGGGACCCGCGCTGAGCTTGAGGATCGTCAGCAAGGAGCCCATCCAGACCGTGATCATCACGAGCCCCACGCAGGCGATGCCGACCAGCTTGCCCATCATCAGCTCCCCCGCCGTGACCGACGAGAGCAGCACCTCGATGATGCGGTTGGACTTCTCCTCAATCGTGTTGTTGAGCAGCATCTGGCTGATCGAGAAGATCGCGATCCAGAGCAGGTAAACGAAGCCGACGGGCGCCCACTGGCGGATCTTGTCGGCCATGCTGACCTCTTCCTCACCCACCGACTTGTTGGGGTTGAGCGAGAACAGCGGCACCTTGATGTCGCGCACGTCGGCGACCTGCTCGGCGTCCATGCCGCGCGCGAGGTACTCCTTGCGGTGCACCTCGCTGGTCACCGCGCGGTCGATGCGACCCTTCAGATCCTCGTCGGCGAGGTTCGTGGCCCAGTACTGGATCCCGCGACGCTCGGTGGCAGCGCCCTCGGCTTGGCCACCGGCCGCCATCATGGCCGCCATGGCATCGCCGGGGGACTCCAGCTCCTGCTCGATGTCGGCCGGGATCAGGACCGCCGCGAAGAGCTCGACCTGGCCGTCCACGGCCTCGCCGCCGGCCACCTTGCGGTCACCGCGCAGGTACGGCCGCAGCTCTTCGGCCAGCTCCGTCAGGGGCAGGCTCGCGTCGATACCCTCGGGCAGCGCGACCCGGCGGAAGCGCGGGCGCGGTCGCTCGAACGCCGGCGCGTCCTCGACCAGGAGCGGCTTCATCTGGGCCAGCACGGCATCCAGACCCTGCTCGCCCAGGAGCAGCTCGAGCTCGTCCCCGAAGGACTTGGTGGCCTGCTCGATGGCCTCGGTCTCGCCCATCAGGTCCGGCGCGGCGACCTTCTCGAGGTCGATGTCGGAGAGCTTCGGCTTGTCCTTGGCGTACTCCGACTGGTACTCGCCGATGGCGCGCAAGAGCTCGGCCCGGCGCATGGACGCCATCGAGTCCTCGATGACCTCCTCGAACAGGCCCGACTGGTCGACGACGACGTAGTTGCGGGTGGGCGTGGACTCCTCGAGCAGCTCCTGCACGAAGATGCTGGCGAAGATGATGATCGGGAACAGGAACAGCCCGATCCAGAAGCCCTTGGTCTTGGCGTTCTCGGCGAACTCGCGCAGGGCGATCAGAAGGATAGGTCTCATCGGAAGGAGGCCTCCTTGGCCTTGTCACCAACGAGCTCGACGAAGACCTCGTGCAGGGATGGCGGGGAGTAGTCGAAGCGCTCGAGGTGTACGCCGCGCTCGAGGCAGGCCTTGACCACATCGATCGGCTCGCCCTTGTCGCTGAGCTGGGCATCGAAGGTCAACAGCTTCTCCGAGCCGATCGCGACGATGGTCTCGGCGGGCACCAGGCCTACCACCGCGTCGAGCTCGGCCAGGAAGTCGAGCGGGTCCGCGCTGGCCACGCGCACGCGCCGCGGGATCGTCTTGCGCGCCCCGTCGATCGTGTCGTCGAGGACCTTCTTGCCGCCCGCGATCAGGAGGATGCGGTCACAGATGCGCTCGGCGTGGCTCATCACGTGGGTCGAGAACAGCACCGTGCGGCCGCGCTCCTTCAGGTCGCGGATGACCTCCTCCATGACCTCCTGGTTGACCGGGTCGAGGCCGCTGAAGGGCTCGTCCAGGATGATCAGCTCGGGGTCGTGGGCGATCGACGCCAGCACCTGCACCTTCTGGCCCATGCCCTTCGAGAGGGCCTCGGTCTTCGCGTCGGCGAAGTCCTTCAGGCCGTAACGCTCGAGCAGCTCGTAGGCGCGCCGCTTGGCCGCCTTGCGGTCCATGCCCTTGAGCGTGGCGAAGTACGCGATGATCGACCACGCGCGCATCTTCTTGTACAGGCCCTTCTCCTCGGGGAGGTAGCCGATGCGCTCGCGCACCGCGAGGGCCGAGGGCTTGCCGAAGACCGAGATCGAGCCCTTGGTCGGCTTGATGATCTCGAGGATCATGCGGATGGTCGTGGTCTTGCCGGCGCCGTTGGGGCCGAGGAAGCCATAGACCATGCCCGCTGGGATGGTGAAGCTGACGTCGTCGACCGCGGTGAAGTCACCGTAGGTCTTGCAGACGTTCTGGAGTTCGAGGACCGAGTCGGACATCGAGTACCTGGAGGGGGGGTGGGTGACCCGGCTGGGGTCAGAGGTTGCGGAGCGCGTCGGCGCTGGGCACTTGGTAGATCAAGACGGCGGCCGCGGCGATGGCGATCCCGAGGGCTGCGAAGGAGCCGGTCATCAGGTAGATGACGGCCGCGAAGAGGCCGATGCCGTCGGTCAGGGCCGTCCCCAGGATCACCTGGGTCACGAAGGCGCGCGGCAGGGGGCCGTCCGGCTTCCAGGCCTTGGCCTCGTCCTTCCACTGGGGCTTGAGGTGGCGCGCCAGGAAGACGTAGGCGACGCACTCGAGCGGGATCATGAAGACCAGCACGCCCAGCAGCGCCGCGGTCGGGGGACCGCCCTCGGCGTCCGCGCCCGCGGCGACGAGCGGCTGGGCCAGGAAGGCCACGCCCACGAAGAGCAGCAGCACGCCCGCGAGGATCCACACGATGATGCCGAGTCCCTTGAGGTTCAGGTCGACGGACCGCGGGCCCTGGGTGTTGCTTGGCATGGGGGGAGGGGGCGGCCTGGGGCCGACCCCCAACTACGCAGTTCCGCGGTCCGGATTCCAAGCACCCGGGACAAACAATCAGCCCCAGACGAGCCAGCTGCAGAGGAAGACGAGCACGCCCGCGGTCCAGCCCGCGAGGTTGGCCACCCGTCCGACGAGCCGGGTCCGCACCAGGGCGACCAGCATGCCAACCAGCGCGCCGGTCCCGAAGCCGAAGACGTGGGCGCCGATGTCCGTGCGCTCGCCCCCCATCCCATACAGGCCCAGCAGCACCAGCCCGAAGACGGGCGGCGCCAGGCGACGCCACCCGCTGTCCCCCGCGCCTCGCCTCCGGACCCACTCGATCGCCGACAGGATCCCGACCGCGGCGAACACCCCGGTCGACGCGCCGAGCGAGCGGTGCTCCTGGCCCTGGATGCCCGCGTGCAGGAGCGCGTTGACCCCGTTGCCCAGCCCGCCCGCCACGAGGATCGCCAGCCAGGCCGGTCCGCTGCCGATCTCGGCCGCGACGAGGAAGCCGAAGACCGCCCCGAAGACCAGGTTGCCGCACAGGTGCAGGATGTCCGCGTGCAGGAAGAGCGCCGTCACCGCCAGCCACCACTCCCCGCCGAGGATCGCGCCCGCGTCGGAGATGCCCGCGCGCCAAGCGCCGTTCGGATCGGTCTGGAAGGCGAAGAAGCCCATCAAGAGCAGCCCATACCAAGCGCTCCCGAGCCAGGCGCCCGGCCGCTGGGCGTGCGGAGCGAGGCGTGAGGTCCAGGCCTCGTTCTCGCGCCGGTAGGCTTCGATCTCGGACACCGCGCGGGCCGCTTCGGTCTCCTCGACGAGCACCTCCCAGGAGCCGTCGAGGCCCTGGGCGACCCGGTGCTGGAAGCCCCGGGATTCGAGCAGCAAGGAGAGCTCCCGGGCCGCGCGGTCGCGCCGGCACGAGGCCACTTGGATGAGCAGCGGCAGGTCCATCGGCGCAGTCTACGCGTTTCGGCCCGCCCGGCCCCAAGATCCAGGGCCCCGGTGCCGTTCGAACCTAGGGCCTACGCCCCCCAGGCAGCCCACCTAATACATGCCGCCCAGGTAGAACCCACGCACCGATCCTGCGTTGGTCGCCTAACCTGGAGTCGAGGCCCGTCCGCCTCGCAGCCCCTTCGCACCGGCCGTCCCGGCCGCCCATCGGTACACCATGAAGCGCCTCCTCCTGCCCCTCGCCTTCTGCCTCGCAGCCCCGCTCGCCCCGGCGTCCCCCGCGCCCCAGTCCGCCGAGGACCTGCCCCGCGGTGTCCCGGACGAGGTCCACGCCCCGCTGCTCTCGGGCCGCCCCGACGAGCTCGACGCCGCCCTCGAGACCCTGGCCGAGCTCAGCCGCGACGACCAGGCGCCGGACGGGACCTGGCGCTACCTCGAGGCCCTGACCACGGGTCGGCTCGGCAAGCTCGAGGAGGCGGTGGCCCAGCTGGTCCAGCTCGAGACCGACTTCCCGGACGGGCCGTATGCGAAGAAGGCCCGCTACCAGCGCGCCGGGCTCCTGGCCGAGCTCGGCCGCTTCGCCGAGGCCCAGGCGATCCTCGGCCAGGCCGCCATCGAGCTGCGCGCGGACGAGCGGCGCGATGACCTGGCCCAGACCTGCCTCGCGATGGTGCGCAGCGAGACCGAGCTCGACCCCGCGGCCCCCACCGATCCCAACCGCCTGAACCGCGTGCGCGCCGCCCTGCAGCTCTTGACCGAGGTGCGCGAGCTGCACCCGACGGCCGCGGTCGAGCGCGAGCTCCTGCGCCTGCGCGCGGACTTCGAAGAGCAGCTCGATGCCCACCAGGCGCGCGTCCAGACCCTACGCGCATGGCTCGAGCTGGCGACGGACCTCCCGGCGGCAGAGCAGCACGAGGTGCGCCTCGAGCTGGGCATCGCCCAGGGGCGCCACGGCGACTTCGCGGCCGCCCTCGCGACCCTCGACCTCTTGAGCGTCGAGCTCGTCCAAGCCGGCCAGGCAGGTGGTGACCTGGCCGCGCGCATCGACCTACAGCGCGCGGAGATGCGCACCAAGACCGGCGGCACCCAGAACCTGGAGGACGCCATCGCGATCCTCGAGGCGCACCTCTCCGAGCGCCCCTCGGCCCCTGGCCGTACCCAAGCCGCCTTCGACATCGCCGAGCTGCACGCCCGCCTCGGTCGCGACGCCGACGCCCTCGCAGCCTGGCAGCGGCTGCTCGACCTCGCGCGCCCCGAGGCCGCCAACATCGCCGAGCGCGAGAGCGACGCGAACCTGCGCATGGAGTCGCGCTGGCGCATCGCCCAGACCTACCAGAGCTGGGCCCAGTACGAGGACGCCATCGCGGGCTACGCCGAGTACATCGCGCTCTTCCCGGCCGGCCCCCACTGGGGCGCCTGCCAGTCGGCCATCATCGACGCCCAGTACGCTGCCGCCCAGGACCTCGAGCAGGACGGCCAGTACGCCGACGCGCGCCGCGGGCTGCTGCAGTTCCTGGACGACCACCCGGTCGACCGCCGCGTCGTCGAGGTCCAGCGGCTCTTCGCCGACTCCTTCGCCCACGAGGCCGAGGACCTCCAGGACGACTCCCCCGACGCCGCGGCGGCCCTGTGGCGCCGCTCGATCGCCGAGCTCGAGCTGCTCGCCAAGAAGCACGCCGGCGGCGACGCCGCCTCCCACGCCCTGTTCACGATCGGGCTCCTGCAGGAGACCCGGCTCGAGGACCTCGACGCGGCCATCTCCGCCTTCCGCCGCTGCAACTTCGGCAGCCACCAGTGGGACGCCAGCATGCGCCTGGCCGAGATGCTCGAGCAGCACCTCTCGATCGAGACCCCGGCCACCTGGCGCCCCGGTGCCGGGGACGGCGCGCCCAGCGTGCGCCTGACCACGCGCAACCTCGAGGAGGTCAGCATCGAGCTCTACCGGCTGGACCTCGAGTCCTACTACCGGCGCCACCGCAGCAACCAAGGCGTGGTCGACCTGGACCTCGACCTGATCCAGTCCGACGAGACCTTCACCCACAAGATCACCGTCACCCAGCGCCACGCGCGGGTCGTCGAAGAGGTCGCCCTTCCGCTCGACGGCCCCGGCGCCTGGGTCGTCGTCGCCGTCAGCGAGACCGAGCGCGCGACCACCCTCGTCCTGTCCAGCGACCTCGACCTCGTCGTCGAGTCCAACCGCGAGGAGGCCCTCGTGCTGGTCCAGGACCGCGTCCTGCGCCAGCCCCTCGCCGGCGCGCGCGTGCTGGTCGCGGGCACCGACGGCGGCGCCCTGTTCGAAGGCGTGACCGGCCCCGACGGCGTCGCCCGCGTGCCCTTCGGGACCGACGGACTCGCGCCCCGCGGCCGCCTGTCGGCCCTGGTCGAGAAGCATGGGCACCTGGCCTCGGTCGGGCTCGACCTGAGCCAGGGCGACCTCGCCCCGAAGGCCGCCCCCGCGGGCTACGTCTACACCGAGCGCACGACCTACCGCGCCGGCGAGCGAGTCCACTGGCGCGCGATCCTGCGCCAGCCCGACGGTGCCAAGGGCTGGAGCTTCGAGCCCGGCACGCGCATCGACGTGACCCTCTATGGCCCACTCGGCCTGCAGCTCCACACCGAGCAGCTCGCCCTCGGCGAGTTCGGCACCGCCAGTGGCACGATCGAGCTGCCCACCGCGGCTCCCGAAGGCAGCTACTCCCTGCAGGTCCACGACGGCAGCTCGACCTTCACCCAGCAGGTCTCGGTGCGCGAGTTCGAGACGCCCCACACGCGCCTCGTCGTCGAGCCCGGCGCGCTGGTGCTGCTGCCCGGCCAGACCCAGACCTTCGACCTGACCGCGACCCTGGCCCACGGCGCACCCCTCGCGGACGCGCGCATCGTCGGACACCTCGGTCGCGGCACAACCCTCGAGGTCACCGCCACCACCGACGCCGAGGGCCACGCCCGCCTCGAGGTGCCCCTCGAGGCGATCGAGGGCGCCGTGGCCGGCGGCACCGTCGCCTGGTCCTTCCGTCTGCTCGGCGAGGAGGTCCCCACCGCGGGCCGCTTCTACATCGCCGCCCGCGAGTTCGAGCTCGAGCTCGAGACCGCGCGCAGCCTGTACCTCGCCGACGAGACCTTCGGGCTCGACCTGACCACCCGCGACCTCGCCGGCAAGCCGACCTCGCGTCGCTTGACCCTGCAGGTCCTGCGCCTGGTCCCTGACCCGACCGGCCGCACCGGCCGCACCGTCGAGCTGCCCGTCTCGAGCGCCGAGCTCCAGACCAGCAGCGACGGCACCACGCGCACCGAGCTGCGGCTCGAAGAGGGTGGTGTGCACGTGCTGCGCGCCGCCGGGCTCGACGCCCTCGGCAACCCCGTGTCGCGCGAGCTGCGCGTCACGATCTCCGACGAGGACGACGAGCAGCGGCTGCGCTTCCTGGTCGAGCGCTCGCGCTACGAGCTCGGCGAGGAGGTCGCCCTGCGACTCCACAACCGCACCGAGCCGGGCCCCTGCCTGGTCGTCTTCGAGGGCGACGGCATCCTCGACTACCGCGTCATCGACCTGGCCGAGGGCGACAACACGATCGCCTTCGAGGCGTCGATGCTGCACTGGCCCAACACGACTCTGCGCGCCGACCTGATCGGCGACGAGCGCCTGCACCGCGTCAGCCAGGAGCTCAGCGTCACGCGCGGCCTCAAGCTCGAGCTCGAGACCGGCGGCAGCGACCACCTGCCGGGCACCATGGCCGACCTGGCCCTGCGCCTGGTCGACGGCCTCGGCAACCCGGTCCAGGGTGAGTTCTCCGTCGCCCTGGTCGACGCGGCCTTCCTCGACCGCTTCCCCGACAACCCGGCCGACCCGGCCGAGCTCTTCGAGAGCCGCCGCCGCCGCGTGGCCAACCTGGTCGCCGCCACCAGCGCCGGCTTCCGCTACGCGGGCGTCACCCGGGAGATCTCGGCCGCCGTCCTGGCCGAGGCCGAGCGCCAACAGCAGTCCCAGGAGTACCGCCAGCGCCTCGCCGATGCGCGCGGCTTCCTGGCTTCGGCCGAGGACAAGGACATGCTCGGCGCCCTCGGCTACGCCGCACACCTAGCCATGCCCGAGGAGGATTTCGAGGGCGTCGAGTTCAACGATGTGATCGGCGTCGGTGGCGGCGCTGGCGGCAAGTTCGGTGGCCGCGTCGGTGGGCGCAGGAACCTGCGCGCCGCCGGCGGCGCTAGCGCTGGACCCGACCAGCTCGGCATGGACGAGATCACCGCCATGTGGCGCGGCGACATCGTGACCGACGCCGACGGCCGGGCCTCCCTAGCCCTGCCGATGCCCTCCCGCGGCGGCGCTTGGCGCCTCGGCCTGCGCGGCGTCGACAAGCTGGCGCGCACGGTGACCTCCTTCACCGAGCTGACCACCAGCGCGCCGCTGCTGGTGGAGCTCGAGCTTCCGAGCGCCGTCGGCCACGCCGACACCTTCGAGGTCGTGGCCCGCCTGCACCACCGCGGCAGCGGCGCGGGCAGCGCCGAGCTGCGCCTGGTCGTGACCGGCCTCGGCGCCGAGCGGGTGCTCGAGCGCCAGGTCCGCGTCGACGGCGCTGGCAGCCACACGGTCTCCTTCGGCAGCCTGCCGGTCGAGCTGGGTGCCCAGCCCCAGGTCCGCTTCCGGCTCGAGGCCGAGCTGCAGCCCGATGGCGACGGCGACCGGCTCGCCGCCACGACCGGCGCCAGCCTGCGCGTGCGCTCGATGGGCGTCGCCCTGGTCGACTCGGCCGGCGGCGACCTCAGCTCGCCCGTCGCGATCGACCTGCAGCTCGACGCCGAGCGCATCTGGCAGCCGACCCTCGAGGTCTTCGTCGGCAGTGACCTCGGTGCCGAGCTGCTCGAGACGATCCTCGGCCGCGGCCCCTTCGCCGCCACGACCCGCTCGATCCACCCCTCGACCCAGGACCTGGCCCAGGACCTGCTCGGGGCCGCGACCCTGCGCCAGGCCCTGCGCGACAACCGCTCGCCGCGCAGCACGGCCGAGCTCGATCGCCGCCTGCGCGGCCTCGTGGCCGAGCTCGTCGCCCGCCAGGACTCCCAGGGCGGCTGGCCCTGGGCCGAGGTCGCCCGCGCGCACCACAGCTCCGACCCGCGCACCAGCGCCTGGTGCCTCTTGGCCTTGTCCGAGGCCGCCGAGCAGGTGCCCGTCCCCGCCGCCGCCCTCGGCCGCGGGCGCCAGCACGTCGCCAGCCAGCTCCAGGGCCTGTCGGCCTCGAGCGAGGACCCGCGCGCGCTCCTCCTGCACGCCCTCGCCGCCGCCGGCGCGATCGACCACGACAAGCTGTCGGGGCTCTTCCGAACCCGCACCGGCGCCGACGCCGCCACCCTGGCCCACCTGACCCTGGCCTACGCGAGCCTCGGGCGCAGCGGAGAGGCCGGCCAGCTGGCCGACCTGCTCGACGCCCGCAGCGATGGCGCGGGCGGCTTCGGTGCGTTGGCGCCCTGGTGCCTCGACGAGCTGCGCACCACCGCCCTGTGTGTCTGGGCTCTGACCCAGGGCCGCCCCACCGCGGCCGCGATCGGTCCGGCATCCCAGCGCCTGGTCGCTTCCGATGCCTGGAGCCTCGGTCGCCACCGCGGGCTGAACGTCACGGCCCTCGCCCACGGAGCCACCGACGGCGCCCAGGGCGAGCTGCGCGTGGCCCTCAGCGTCGACGGCGGCGCCCCGATCGAGCTGCGCGTGCCGCGCGGCCGCGCCACCGCGATGCGCTCGATCCCCCTGCCCGACTACCAGCCAGGCACGCAGGTGCGCGTGTCCCTGCGAGGGGCCGAGGACGGCCGCCGCGATGGACAGCCCGCGACCTGGCACGCGCGCCTGACCGCGCGCGGCCAGCTGCCCGCACAGCGCAGCGTCCAGGCGGCGCCCGTGCTCGCGGTCAGCTACTCGGCGCCGCCCCAGCGCGTGCAGACCCCCGCCGGCTCGATCGAGCTGCGCAACGGCTTCTCGATCCTCGGCCAGAACGGCAACCTCGACAGCAACCGCTGGGTCAACGAGCTCACCCACCTCGAGCTCGGCCAGCGCGCGGTCGTCCAGGTGCGCCCCAGCTCCTTCCCCGCCAGGTGGGACCACCACCAGAGCTTCATCGAGTACGAGATCCCCCTGCCGGCCGGCACGCAGGTCGTCGAGGGCAGCCTGCAAGGGGTCCAGTGGAGCCAGCGCGACGGCAGCCTCTGGGTGCGCTCGGGCAGCTACGGCACGGCCTACCTCAACTTCCAGATCCTCGGCACGGCACCCGGCGAGTACCACGTCGCGCCGCCGCGCCTGTGGGTCGCCGACGCGCCCGCCAAGCAGTCCTATGGCGCCCACTCCGAGCTGACCGTCCTGGGCGCAGGCATCGCCAGCCCCGACGAGTACCTGGCGCCCCCGGACGAGGTCTTCGACCGCGGCATGCACCACTTCGCCACAGGCGACCTCGACCAGGCCCACGACCTGCTCGGCGGCCTGCACGAGCGCTTCGCCGGCCTGTTCGCCGACGACGCCGAGGCCAAGCTCGCCGAGGTGCTGCTGGCCCTGTCGATCCGCGCGGGAGACGCGCCCAAGATCGTGCTCTTCTTCGAGAGCCTGATCGAGCACGAGCCCGAGCACTACCTGACCCTCGACGAGGTCGTCGCGATCGGCGAGGCCTACCGCGACCTCGGCGAGCACGAGCGCGCCCTGGCCCTGTTCCAGGCGACGGTCGCCGAGACCTTCGCCACCGACCTGCGCATCGCGGGTGCCCTCGATCGCTTCGGCGACTTCAGCGGCAGCCTGGCGATCCTCAACCGCCTCTGGCGGGACTTCCCGGACCTCCCGCTGGTG
>JARGPD010000016.1:0-13691 GCA_029212845.1 Planctomycetota bacterium | reverse complement strand
CGCCAGGGTCTGGCCCGGGCCAAGGTCGCCCACACCGACAAGACCCTGCTCGCGGCAGGCCGCGATCGCGTGGCCCTCGACCTCGAGGCGATCCTCTACCTGCGCGAGTTCCTGGCCCTGTACCCCGACCATGCCCTGGCGCCCGACGCTGGCATGAACCTGGTCACGGCCTACCTCGACCTCTTGGACCACGGGCGCGTCGAGCTGCTCGCGGGGCGCCTGGCCGAGCGCTTCCCCGAGCCGCGCCTGCGCGACAACTTCCGCTACACCCGGGCCGTCGCGGCCTGGTACCAGGACAAGAGCGCGGCCGCGCTCGAGCTCCTGAGTGGCATCGTCACCGCACGCTACCCGGACGAGCGCGGCAACGAGCAGGTCTCGGAGAACCGCGACCTCGCGCTCTACCTCTCGGGGCAGATCTACCACGCCGATGGCGACCTCGAGAAGGCGGCCAGCCTGTACGCCAAGGTCGCCCAGCACTTCAAGGATGCGGCCGAGCTCGAGGAGCTGCTGCACGAGTCGAACCTCGGCCTGCCCGAGGTCACCCAGGCCGCGCCGGGCGAGGACCTGACCCTCGAGGTGACCCACAAGGCGGCCCCGGAGGTCGAGCTCCAGCTGTTCCCCGTCGACCTGATGACCCTGTACCTGCGCGAGGGCAACCTCGAGGACATCGGCGGGGTCAACCTGGCCGGCATCTCGCCGGTGCTGCGGCGCACCTTCGAGCTGCCCGCGCCCCTGGCGATGGACGCCAAGCGCACGAGCCTCGAGCTCGGGCAGCTGGCGCCGGGCGCGTACCTCGCGATCCTGCGCGGCGCCGGGCACTTCGCCTCGGGCCTGGTGCTGGTCAGCGACCTCGACCTGGTCGTGCGCGAGGACCCCGACCAAGGCGCGGTGCGCGTCGAGGTCAGCCGGGGCAGCAAGCTGCTCGAGGGGGTCGACGTGCGCGTGGTCGGCTCCCAGAGCGGCAACTTCCAGTCGGGCGAGACCGACCGGCGAGGGCTGTACACGACGAGCGGCATCCACGGCACGGCGACCGTGATCGCGCGGCTCGACCGGACGACCTACGCCTTCCACCGCGGCACCGCCAGGCTCGGCGGTGAGGGCGGCACCCAGACCGGATCCGGCGACTGGTTCCTCGGGCAGAGCGCCCAGAACGACGACGCCAAGGAGAAGTCCGTCGACTGGTTCAGCAACGTCGGCACCAGCAACTCGATCCAGCAGGAGAGCCGCCGCGGCAACCTGGAAGAGAACTGGAACAAGAAGTCGAAGGGCGTCCAGGTCCAGAAGATCCAGTAGGACGCAAGGGGGGGCGAGCCGTCTGGCTCGCCCCCCGCACACCCGGCTCGCGCAGCTGGCCCCGCTTCCGGGCGGGGGTGAGCGCGACCGAGGATTGGTGCCTAGCCCGCTCGAAGTTGAGCGCCTGCAGGCTAGATTCGGACGCATGCAGCCGCGCCTCACCCTGACCTCGACCCTGCTCTGCGCCTGGCTCGCTGGCTGTGGCGGAGCGCCGGATGCGGCGCGCGGCCCCAGCCTCGTGCACCTCGACCCGCTGGCGGCCGGTGGACTGCCCGCGCGCGATGCCCTCGCTGCCGGCGAGGTCACCAGCGCGCGCTGGACCATCAACGGCGACCGCACCCTGCGCGCTCCATGGACCTACGCCGGGCCGACGCCGCGCCCCCATCCGGCCGGTGGCCTGTCCTTTCCCGGGGGGCTCGACCAAGCCCAGCAGCGGGCGACCTTGAGCATCGCCTGGGAGCCGGGCGCCGCGCCGCCGTTCGACACCCTGCGCCTCGTGACCGACTTCGAGGGCGCGTGCACGGCGGGGGTGCGCATCGGCTACGCCGACGGGAGCTCCCTGGAGCTGCCCGTGCCCGTGCCCTACTCCGCCGACCGCCAGAGCCTCGACCTGGATCTCGCTGGGCGACTGCGTCCGGACGGCGTGCCCGTCTCGCTCGATCTGGCGCCCGCGCTCGACGCCGTGCGCGAGCTGCGGCTCAGCGAGCTGGCGCTGGTCCACAAGGGGCTGGCAGCGCCCAGCGCGGCGCCCCAGGCCGGCGACGCGGGTCTGCACCAACTGGCCGGAGCCCTGCGGCGCGTGTGGCCCAGCTCCGACGGGCAGGCCCTCGAGCTGCGCCTCGAGGTCCCGCCCCGCGCCCGCTTCGAGGTCCAGCTGTACCCCGGTCCGGGTGGCGAGCGCCTGGTGGCGGCCGGTGGGAGCTTCGCACCGGAGCTCGAGGTTCGCAGCAGCGCGGACGCGGCTTGGCGACCGCTGAGCTGGCACGCAGGGGCTGGCGAGCTGATCACGGTGGACCTCGCCGAGCTCGCGGGCCAGACCGTCGAGCTGCGACTCACGGCCAAGGCCTCGAGGCCCTTGCCGCCGCCCGAGGTCCTGGCCCTGTGGCACGAGCCCGTCCTGGTGCGCGCACGCAACCCGAGCACGCCGCCCAACATCGTCCTGGTCACCCTCGACACCACACGCGCGGACATGGCCGCCGACCCGCTCGTCGCCCCGACCCTAGCGCGCCTCGCGGACGAAGGCCTCGCCTTCGACCAGGCCTGGAGCCCGAGCAACACCACGACGCCGTCCCACGCCTCGCTCTTCAC
Source organism: Planctomycetota bacterium (assembly GCA_029212845.1). Lineage (GTDB taxonomy): Bacteria > Planctomycetota > UBA1135 > UBA1135 > JARGPD01. The sequence continues at coordinate 11,090 of JARGPD010000016.1, read as the reverse complement.
CGGCCTCTTGCCCCACGACCATGGCGCTGTCGCCGTCGGCCGGCGGCTGCACGCCCCCAAGGGCACGACCCTGGCCGAGCGCCTGCGCGCCGTCGGCTACCGCACCGCCGCTGCGGTCTCGGTCGAGCACCTCGACGCCGCCCACGGCTTCGCCGCTGGCTTCGACCGCTTCCTCGACGCAACGCCGGCCATGGGCCGCGACGGTCGCTTCGCCCTGCGCTTCGCCGAGGACTACCTCAGCGAGGTCGAGGCGCGCTCCGCCGAGCCCTTCTTCCTGTGGGTCCACTGGTTCGACCCGCACATGCCCTACGTCTTGCCCGAAGACGTGGACCAGCCGCGCGTGCTGCTGGAGGACGAGCCCCAGGGCGCGCCGATCCCCGACGGCATCCGCGACCGCCAGCGCATCGCCTGGCTGCCGCCCGACGAGGACCTCGCCCACCTGCGCGGCCGCTATCGCGCGGGCGTCGCCTTCACCGATGCCATGCTGGCCTCGCTCGTCGCCGAGCTCGAGCGGACCGGCCTGTGGCAGGACACGATCCTGGCGGTGACCGCCGACCACGGCGAGTGTTTGGGCGAGGCCGACATCCACGCCAGTCACACCGGCCTCTTCGAGCCCACCCTGCGCGTGCCCCTGGTGCTGCGCCTGCCCTGGGACGAGGCCCTGGACCCGGCGGCCAAGGGGCTGCCCGTCTCGTCCATGGACCTCTTCCCGACCCTGCTCGAGCTGGCCGGGGCCGAGGTGCCGAGCCTCGCCGATGCTCGCTCCCTGCTGGCGCCGGAGCCGGGCCGGGTGCTCTGGCTCGAGGGCGACCGCCTGGGCCAGGTCGCGCGCTTCGATGGCCGCCACCAGCTGATCGCGACCCTGCGCCGCACGAGCCTCGGCTTCGTCACCGAGCTCGAGTACGCCGAGCCGGGGCGCACCGAGCTGTTCGACCTGAGCGACCCCGAGGTCGAGCTGCTCGCCACGGACCAGGCCCCTCCGGAGGCCGAAGCCTGGCAGGCCGAGCTGCGCGCGTTCCTCGAGCAGCGGCTCGACCCCGACGGGCTCGAGCACCTGCTGTCGCCCGAGGAGCGCGAGACCCTGCTCAAGCTCGGCTACCTCGGCGACGAGTAGCGTGCGCCGCGCGCCCGGGGACGAACATGGCGACGGGCGCCGCCCCCGGAGGGGAGACGCCCGTCTCCTAGCTGCAGGACTAGAGGCCTACCACCAGCGCATGTCGAGCACGCCCGAGCCATCCCCGAAGGGGCTCTCCAGCGTCCAAGCAAGCATCGAGTAGGTCAGGTCCGTGGACAGCGGCTCGCTCCAGGACTGGGCCGACTTGTCCGCCAGCTCGGCCAGGGCGAAGGCGGCCACGCCACGCAGCTCGTCGTCGGCCTCCTCGTCGCCCAGGATCGAGGCGACTGCCGAGACGGCGCGGGGGTCGTGCAGGATGCCGAGGGTCGAGACGATGGTCGCCTTGTCCGAGGTCTCCTCGGCCTTGCCGAGGCGCTCGAGCAGGGCGGTCGTCGTCGTGGTGTCCCCCATCAGCCGCAGGGCGATGGCGGTCTGGCGCACGACGCCGACGTTCTCCTCGTCCCGCAAGAGGGCCTTCTGCAGGCTCGGGATCGTCTCCCGCGCCTCGAGCAGGCCCAGGCCCAGGGCGGCGGCGCCACGGACGTCGTCGCTGTTCGAGCCGACGAAGCGCTGGGTGAAGAGCTCGACCGAGTCCTGGTCGCGCAAGAGGCCCAGGGAGATGCACAGGCTGGTGGCCAGGTCATCGTCCTTGGTGCGCTTCAGGGAGCTGCGCAGGGTCGCGACGATGTCCTCGGGCACGGCCTGGCCGTTCTCGACGAGGTCATGGGCCAGGATCGCCAGGGACATGGCGGCCCAGCTGTCGCGACCGAGGTCGCTCTTGGTGACCTGACGCTGGAGCCAAGCGCGGCTCTTGTCGAGGCCCGCATAGGGCCGGTTCTCGCCGGCGCGGGCACACACCCGAGCCAGGGAGACCATCGCCAGGCGCGAGGTCAGGTCGTCGCCCTTGGTGGCCACGCGCTGCAGCGTCTGGCGGATCTTCTTGTCGAGGGCGTCGTTGTCGCTGTCACCCAGGATGCCGAGGGCGATCACGGCGCCCTCCTGCAGCTCGGCATCGGCCTTGGACTTGGTGTCGAGCATCTCGAACATCGAGTCGCAGACGTCTTCCTTGTACTCGGGCAGGCGGCCGTACGCCAGGCGCGCGAGGGCCGGCGCGGCGTGGGCACGCAGGGCCGGGTAGTGCTCGTCGTCCTTGTAGTAGGTGTTGAGGATGCCGAGCTGCACGCCGACGCAGATGTGCGAGGCGGGGTCTCCGAGGGGCGGCGTGGTGCCGACCTCGGTGCCGTCGCAGGCGGGCAGCGGGACCAGGCCGAGGGCCAGGACGCAGGCGTTGTGGAGCTCGAAGGTGGCGCGCTCGTCGAGGATCAGGACCTCGAGCAGGGCGCGGCCGATCTGCTCCTGGGCGGCGGCGTCGGTGGTGCGCTGGGCGAACAGCGCCATGCTGTAGGCGGCGAAGGCGCGCGTGCGCGGATCGACCAGCTCGTCACCGATCAGCTCCTGGCCCAGCTCGTTCGAGCGGAACAGGCCGAGCAGCTTGTCGAGGTCGGCGGACTCGGCCCCCAGGCCGAGGGCGATCACCGCCGCCTCGCGGCTGGCGGGGTGGTCGGCCGAGAGGAAGTGCTTGGTCGCCGAGGAGAGCGGCAGGGCCTGGCGGTTCGTGTCGCCGGCGGGCATGCGCGCGAGGGCTAGCAGGGAGCCGCGGATCAGCTGCGTCTCGCCACCGGTCATCAGGGCGCGCTGGAGGAGCGGCGCGATCTGCACGGCCGGGTCGACGCCACCTTCGGCTGTGGTGCGGGTGTCCATGCCCGACAGGAGCGCGCTCAGGTTGAGGTAGCTGTCGCGGTTGTAGTGCCACCAGCGCTGCCAGTGCGGCGGCTCGACATGGTCGCTGTCCCGGGTCTCCGGGGTCTTCAGGGTTCCGTCCGCGTGGAACGGGGAGCCTGGGGTGCCGGGTGCCGCCGGCTTGAAGCCACCGGAGACCGGCGGCATCTGGGGAGTCATGGGCCGGGCCGCGGGACCGCCGCCACGAGCAGCGGGGGCGCGAGGAGGTGCTGGCGAACTGCTAGCACGCGGGGCGGGACCTCAGCACTGGGCCTGGCTGACACCGGGCAGCGCCGAGAGGGCAACCAAGGTCGCCGAGGCGAACAGGATGGACTTCATGGGCAGATGGAGTGGGGTTGTGACGAGAGCGGCCAAGGCGGGGAACCGGTCCGTGGCCGTGCGGGAGCCTGGGACCACGGGAGGGGAACCCCATGCAAGCTGACCGCCGTTCTTCTACAGTAAGGTCCTAGTCAGAAGAGCAACAGGAATCACGTTCGGTTCCCGGCGCGTCCCCCCCAGATTGAACCTGGATCGCCCTTAGGTCCACCCGCCCCAAGGTCCCATGGCCTCTTCCTTCCTGCCCCCCGAGCGCCTGCTGCTCGGCCCTGGACCCTGCAACACCCCCCGAGAGGTCCTGAAAGCCCTCGGGCGACCCACGATCGGCCACCTCGACCCCGCCTTCCTGGATCTGATGAACCAGGTCCGGGATCGCCTACGCACATTGTTTGGAACACGTAATGAGCTGACCATCCCGATCTCGGCCACGGGCTCCGGTGGCATGCAGGCCGTGCTCAGCAATTTGATCGAGCCCGGGGACCGCGTGCTCGTCGGCGTGCACGGCGTCTTCGGCAAGCGCTTCGCCGACTGCGCCCGCCGGCTCGGCGCCGAGGTGGTCGAGGTCGAGTGCACCTGGGGCGGCACCCTGGACCTGTCCGCCCTGTCCGCGGCCGCCGAAGGCCGGTTCAAGCTGGTCGGCGCCGTCCACGCCGAGACCTCCACCGGCGTGCTGCTCTCCCCCTCCTGCCTCGGCGGCCTGCGCGAGATCGCCGACCGCACCGGCGCCCTGCTCGTGCTCGACACGGTCACCTCCCTCGCCGGCATGCCCGTCGAGCTGGACGAGCGCGGCGTCGACGCCACCTGGTCCGGCACCCAGAAGTGCCTCGCCTGCCCGCCCGGCCTGTCGCCGATCTCCCTCTCGCCGCGCGCCCTCGAGGTGCTCGAGGCGCGCAGCACCCCGGTCACCAGCTGGTACTTCGACCTGTCCGCGATCTCGAAGTACTGGGGTGCCGAGCGCGCGTACCACCACACCGCGCCGATCAACATGATCTACGGCATCCACGAGGCGATGGGGCTCGCGCTCAGCGAGGGCATGGACGAGCGCTTCGAGCGCCACACCAAGGCGGCCAAGCACCTGTGCGCAGGCCTGGAGGAGCGTGGCCTGACGCTGCTGGTCCAAGAGAGCGACCGGCTCGCTCCGCTCACGTCGGTGCGCATCCCCGACGGCGTCGAGGACGCCGCCTTCCGCGAGCGCCTGCTCGAGGAGCACGGGATCGAGATCGGCGGAGGCCTCGGCCCCCTGGCCGGTCAGATCTGGCGCATCGGGCTGATGGGCGAGAACGCGACCAAGGCCACGGCCGAGCGCTTCCTGCACGCCTACGACGCCCTGTCCCGCTAGGGCAGCGGCGCGTAGGTCATCCCGCCCCAGAAGCCGACGAAGCCGCTGCCCATCAGGCCGACCTCGTCGGTCGTGAGGGTCACACCCTCCTGGTCCAGCGAGGGCACCGGGATCGTGCCCAGGGCCGCGGTCAGCTGGGGCAGCAGCATCTGCACCAGGAAGTCGCTGCCGGCCTGCAGGCTGGCGATGTTGGAGCCGGGGAAGCCGGCCAGCACCGTCGGGGTGAAGTCCGAGCCGAGCAGGATCGCCGCGAGGGTGCCGTCGGGCTCGACGTCCAGGTTCAGGTCGGCGGTGCCGTCCAGGGTCAGGAGCAGCACGGGCACGGCGCCAGCGGGGGTCGGGACCTCGAGGCTGACCTGCAGGCCGGCCAGCTCGAGCCGCGCGAGGCCGGGACCGCCGGGGGTCTCGACGATGATCGGCGGCAGGACCCCGTGCGAGGCCAGCTCGACCACGGTCCCCGCGGGGAACAGCTGGAAGCCAGCGCCGGGGAACAGCACGGCCAGGACCTCGGTGGTCAGGGCCACGCCTCCGCCCGTGCCGGGGTCGGCCGGGAAGAGCTCGGCCAGGTCGCCCTCGAGCAGGCCGGCTTCCGTCAGCCCGGCCAGGATCAGGTTGAGGAAGTCGTCGCTGGCGGCGAGCGAGCCGCCATAGCTCTGGCCCGTCGGCGTGAGCGTGCCGAAGCCGACCGGGCTCGCGGGCGTCACGGCATACAGGTCCACGCTGGGAGCACCGGGGGCCTGGACCCCCACCTGCACGCCGGCGTCGAGGTCCAGGGTCACGCCGTGGCTGGAGTGGTCCACGCCGACGAAGTCCACGTCCACCACCGCATCGAGACCGAGGTCCGCGCCGAGGTCCAGGCTGAAGTCGAAGGCCTGCAGCATCTCGACCATGATCGGGCCGATCTGGTCACCGACCTCGCTCTCCATCGTCGCGACGACCTGGTCCTTGACCCAGTCCTCGATGAGGAAGAGCTCGGCCACCGAGCCGAGGAAGCCGTTCAGGTTGAAGCCGAAGCCCGACAGGTTCACGTTCACGTTGGTGACCGTCACGTCGAGCTGGCCGCCCACGGTCTTGAGCGTCAAGAGCGCCGAGATGTCGACGCCGCTCGAGGTCGAGTCGCCGTCCAGGGAGTACGGGATCTCGAGGAGCTCGCCCCACACGTCGAAGTTCACCTTCACGTTCGAGAGGTGCGCGACTCCGTCCACACCGGCTGGTGTCGGGTTGAGGGCCAGGCCCATGTCGGGGTTCCAGGTCATGCCGGTCATGTCCACGGTCGCCGAGAAGATCGTGAAGCCGAACAGACCCTCGTCGTTGGCAATCTGGGTCGGCGGGATCGCGGTCACGTAGACCGAGAGGTCCTGGGACTCGAGGTCCGCCTCGACCCCCGCGCCGAGCGCCTGGAGGCCGAGCACATCGAGGTGTGCCACCGCCGAAGAGGGCGCGCCGAAGGTGACCCAGCCGGGCTGGGCGATGGCCACGCTGTCCCGCTGGCGCGCGACCGAGCCGTCGGCGTGGGTGATCTCGAACAGCACCTGATCGTGGTTCGCGGCGGCGTCGAACTGGACGCTCGTCGGCCCGAAGGTGCCGAATGCGCCCAAGCTGTGGCCCACGCCATCGATGCTGAAGCTGGCCGGCGTCGGTCCGCCTAGCACGCCCGCCACGCTGGTCTGGGCGCCCGGGAAGTAGCGCGCCTCGAGCGGGGTCGTCAGGCCCAGGCTCCAGGTGTGCACGGTCGTCACGGCCTGACTCACCGCGCCATTCTGGGTCACGGTCAGGCGCAGGTCGTAGTCGCCCGGCAGGTCCGGTGTGAAGGTCGCGAAGACCTGGTCGGGGTTGTTGAGGCTGGCCCCGCTGCCGACCGGACCCGAGAGGAACTCCCACCACAGCTGGGCGCCGGCGGGCAGGGTCCCGTCGGCGGAGGTGGCGCCGCTGCCGTCCAGCACCACGGTGCGCCCGACCAGGGTGCCCTGGTTCTCGCCGGCGCCGACGGGCGGCACCAGGTGCAGCACGGCTCCACCCGAGAAGTCCAGGCCGTTGGGATCGCTCGGGTCCAGGATCAGACCGCCGAAGTAGACGTCGACGCCCGCGAGGGTCGCGTCCTGGGGCGTCGGGTACTGGACGCTCCAGGTGCCGGTCGCGTCCGTCGCCCCGACGATCAGCAGCTTGAGGTTCGGCGACAGGTCCAGGGGCAGGCTCTCGCCGAAGGCTAGGGTCGGCCCGGGGCCCGAGTCGATGAAGACCAGCAGCGGCAGGTCGGGGTTGCCATCGAGCTGCATGGCGAAGGACTCACCGTAGGCCAGGTCGAGGTCGGTGGTACCCGAGAGGGTCAGGTCCGAGCCCAGGGCCGAGGTCGTGAGCAGGGCAAGGGCCAGGCCCGTGGCGGGGAACGAGGGGGGCATCTTCATGCCCTCGACCATAGCGCCAAATGCACCTTTCCACAAAGGGAGCGGGGTGGCACCCGGCTTGCGCCAGGGGCCACCCCGCTCTCGTCACCCCCTAGGGGGATTCACTTCAGGGGCAGAGCGTCAGCTGCAGGCCGTTGGAGAGGCCCCAGCCGCCGGGCTGGCCAGAATCGGGAGCGGCCGACTGGATGTAGACCGCGAGGCCGGCCAGGGTCGGGTCGGTCGGGATCGGCGCGTTGTAGACGGCGGTCCCACCCGAGGCCGGCGCGACGCCGGTCAAGATCACCAGGCCGAGGTTGACGAGGCCGACGCCGCCGACGACCGGCGTGCTGGCCTGGGCCAGGGAGACGAAGTCGAACACCGGGCCGGTCACGACGCCGGTGGTGACGAACTGGGCCACGCCGCCGAGGCCGGTGCCGCCGGCGCCCGCGAGGGTCATGTAGTTGACGGGCGAAGCGCCGACGCCGTAGGTGCCGAAGCCACAGGCCTCGCAGGAGTCGAGGATGCCGTTGCTGTTCAGGTCCAGGGTCGGCTGCATCGTGATCTCGCACGTGTCGTCCTTGCCGTTGCCGTCGCAGTCGGCGAGGGCCGGCTGGCTGGCCGCGATGATGCGGAAGATCTCACCGCCCTGGTCGACGATCAGGACCGCGCCATCGCCGTCCACGCCGAAGGAGGTGATCGAGCTGATCGAGAGGCCGCCGCCGGGGGCGAGCTCGGCCGTGCGCTGGACGTGGTTGGTCACGACACCACCGGCGTACTCGAAGCTGAAGATCTGGTCGCTGCAGTAGTCGGCGTAGTAGTAGGTGCCGAAGAAGCCGGGGATCGAGCAGTCGCGGCTGACCTCACCACCGGAGATCGAGCAGGGACCACCGAAGGGGCTCGAGTGACCGTAGTCGGTCGCCGGCAGGGTCAGCGCCGGGTTGTTGCAGGGCGGGAAGCTGCCCGTGGGGCAGGCGCCGGTCTGGAAGCAGTTGATGCCCTCCATGATCTTCCAGCCGAAGTTGAAGCCGCCGTTGCCGGGGCCGACGACGTTGACCTCTTCGCGCGTGCTCTGGCCGACGTCACCGATGTACATGTCGCCGTTGAGCGTGTCGAAGCCGAAGCGCCACGGGTTGCGCAGGCCGATCGCCCAGATCTCCGGCAGGTAGCCGGGGGTCGAGAGGAAGGGGTTGCTGGGCGGGATGGCGTAGGGAACGCCCGAGTCCACGTCGAGGCGCAGCATCTTGCCAAGGAACGAGGCCGGGTTCTGGGCGTTGCACTGCGGGTCGTTGGCGCTGCCGCCGTCACCCGTGCCGATGTACAGGTAGCCATCCGAGCCGAAGCGCAGGCAGCCACCGTTGTGGTTCGAGTAGGGCTGGTTGAACGCGATGACCTGCGAACCACTACCGGCGTCCGCGATGTTCTTGTCCGTGGCCGACACGGAGTAGCGCTCCACCACCGTGCGGTTCGGGCTCGACGCCGTGTAGTTGACGTAGAAGTAGCCGTTGTTCTCGTAGTCCGGGTGGAAGGCCAGGCCGAGCAGGCCCTCCTCGTTGCCGCTGGACTTGATCTTGGACTTGATGTTGAGGAACGGCGTGGCGAGCACGCCGCCGGCCGGCCCGATGATCCGGATCAGCCCCGAGTTCTGCTCGACGACGAAGATGCGACCGTCCGGGTTGCCGATCGCCTCGACCGGCTTCACGAAGCCGTTGGCGACCAGTTCTGTGGTCAAGGTCGTCTGGGCGTCCGCCGCGCCGCTGAACGAGCAGGCGAGGAGCATGGGAGCGGCGAGGCCGAGGGCCTGCTTGATGCGTGTGAGCACGGGGAGCGTCATGGAGACGGGGGGGGCTGGAGGACGGAGGACACGCCGCCCTGGGGCGGGTGGACTTGGGCCAGGGTAGGACCCTTCGGGACAGGATCCGGGTTCCCGAGAATCACCTGAAGGTCGCCTTTCGTCAACCGATGCCGCCCGCTTCCGTCGTTCGAATCAGGTGAACGTGCCGCCAGGTGCCTGGGCGGAGGGTGGGCCGAGTCCTTCTTCGGGCTCCGGGTCCCCGGGCAGGGGCGCGGGCACGCGCTCCTGGCGCATGGGGACGAAGCGGCTGCGGACCTCGGCCTCCAGGGCTTCGGCCAGGGCCTTGCGCTCGCTCCCGCGCAGGGGCTCGGGCGCCCAGCGGACGCGCGCCACGACGGTGCCCTGGTCCAGCATGCGCCGCACGTGACGGAAGAGGTTGACCGGTCCCCACCAGCCCACCGTCCAGGCCGGGGCCAGCTCGCTGTCGGGGGTGTCGTAGCCCAGGGTCACCGGCAGGCACGGGAAGTCGCCGTCGACCGCGCTCTGGAGCAGGCCGGCGTGGAAGCGCCGGACCTCGAGCCCGCGCGACGCCCAGCCCTCGGGGAAGAAGCAGAGCCCGACGCCTGCCTCTAGAGTGCGGCGCATCTCCGCAACCATGCGCGGCACGTCCCGCCGGTCGCCGCGGCGCACGAACAGGGTCCCCGACACGGCGACCACGAAGCCGATGCCGGGCCACGTCGCGATCTCGCTCTTGGCGATGAAGCGGCCGGGGAAGAGCGCCGACAGCACGGGGATGTCGAGGTGCGAGAGGTGGTTGGCGACGACCACGAAGGGACCGCGCGGCGGCGCCCCTTCGACATCGAGCCGAACGCCCAGGAGCGCCAGGGTCCAGCGCGCCCACAGCGCCTGGCAGCGCACCACCAAGGCCAAGCCCCAGGCCTGACGCCCGCAGCGCCGCAGCACCCAGGCGAAGAACACTACAGGGGCGAACAGCAGCACGACGCCGAAGCATCCGGCCAGGCGGAGGGTGGACTTCACCCCGACAGGATAGCGGGCACCACCTGCAGGCGAGCCGCCCGCATCCGGTCCCCTCGTTGCGTCCCGCCGCGCTGCAAGACCACGGCGCCACGGCGATCGAGCAGCCCTGGCCGAGGTCGCTCGGCCGCGAGTCGGAGGGCCTGGACCCAGGTCGCAGCACCGCGCGTCCCCGCCGCTGGCTAGCATGGCGCGCCTCCCCCCTGCTCCCCGCCCCAAGTTCCTCGCCCCTGACACGACCCGATGACCTCCACCGCCCCGATCGTCTCCGTCTTCGGCTCCTCCTCCCCGCGCCCCGGCGACGCCGACTACGCCCTCGGCCTGGCCGTCGGCGCCCAGCTCGCCGCCGGCGGCTACACGGTCCAGACCGGCGGCTACATGGGCCTGATGGAGGCCACCAGCCGCGGCGCTGCCGAAGCCGGCGGCCATGTCATCGGGGTCACCTCCCAGGCGATCGAGGACTTCCGCCCCAGCGCCGCCAACGCCTGGGTCGCCGAGGAGCAGCGCACCCAGACCCTGCACGAGCGCCTGGTCCACCTGGCCACGACCTGCCAGGCCGCCGTCGTGCTGCCCGGCGGCCTCGGCACCCTGACCGAGCTCGCCCTGGTCTGGAACCTCTGTGTTGTCGGCGAGATCCCGCCCCTCCCGATCGTCGCCATCGGCGCCCCCTGGGCGGACCTCCTGCGCGTCATGTCCGACCCCAACCACGTCGCGCCCCACCACCTCGCCCTGGTCCAGCACCTCTCCGAGCCGAGCGCCTTGCTCGAGGCGCTCACCAGGGGAACGACCCCCGCTTGAGCTCCACGCCATCGCCCTGCTCCCCCACAGCCGCCCGGCCCCTGCTGGCACGAACCCTTGCGCTCGATCCCAAACCCGAATCCCCAACTCCCCATCCGAGCCAGCGAGTAGAGTCCCCCCATGGAGATTCGAAACCTGACGACCCGCCCCCTGCGCATCCCCCTCCCCGGCGGCAAGTCGCTTCACCTCGGCCCCCGCAAGGTGGCCAAGATCGTGCCCAAGTCCCTCGAGCACCCGCCCGTCAAGGAGCTCCTCGAAGCCGAGACGATCGAGGTCGTCGTCGGCGGCCGCACCAAGGGCGCCAACACCACCAACCCTTCCGGCCCTAGCGGCTCCCAGTCCGGCCCCAGCGCCGGCGGCGTCCGCCATACCGGCGACAGGTAGGGGGGGCGTTCAGGCGCCACGGGGCTCTGCCCTTCGCGCGGGCGGCGCTTGGCGCCTGCGGCGGGCACGGGGGTGTTCAGGCGCCACGGGGCTCTGCCCTTCGCGCGGGCGGCGCTTGGCGCCTGCGGC
>JARGPD010000200.1 GCA_029212845.1 Planctomycetota bacterium | reverse complement strand
GGGCCCCACCGACCGCCGCAGCTTCCAGATCGAGGCCCGCCGCCGCACCGAGCTGTCGGGCAAGCCCGCCCAGGGCAAGCTCCCCACCGCGACCACCGAAGGCAGCCCGGGTGGGCCGACCGACGGCGCCGAGGCCGCTCCGGGGGCTCCCGCCCTCGCCGGTGTGGCCGGCTTCGCCCCAGCCACCGCCGCCACCCAGGCTTCGGCCAGCGCCCAGCCGAGCTCGACGGTCCAGGCCGCCGGCCGCGCGGCAGCGGCCCGTCCGGCCCCCGCGAGCCCCAACGCCCAGGCCGCCCAGGCCGCCCCGGGCCCCCCCGGCGCCACGGCCCAAGCCGGCGCCCCGACCAGCCCCAGCGACGCCCTCGGCGAGCTGTTGACCCAGCGCGAGGAGGCCCTCGAGCGCGAGTCGTCGATCCTGCGCCAGCTGCGGGCCCACCTCGCCCCGGGTCGCCGCGAGGTCTCGCTCAACCTCAACCCCGCCGAGCTGGGCCGCATGCAGCTGCGCCTCGCCGTGCGCGGCGGCCGCCTGACGGCACACCTCAAGGCCGAGAGCCACGAGGCCCTGGCAGCCATCGAGCGCCAGCTGCCCGAGCTCAGCGCCAGCCTCGAGGCCCAGGGCTTCGAGGTCCAGGCCTTCGACCTGGAGCTGGCCGACACCGGCCTCGCGGGCGAGGGCTTCGGCGACCCGCGACCGGGCACCCAGGCCGCCCCCGCGGTCCCCGGACTGCTCGCGGACGCCCTCGGCGACGCGGCCCGCCCAGCGACCAAGACCCCATCCACGAGCGCCGCCGACGGTGGCCTCGACCTCCTCGTCTGAACCCCACCGATCCCATGGACATCACAGGACTCACCACCGCCACCTCGAGCTACCCCGGCACCGAAGCCGCCTCGTCCGACAACCTCGGCAAGGACGCCTTCATGGGCCTGCTCGTCGAGCAGATGAAGAACCAGGACCCGATGAACCCCCAGTCGAACGAGGACTTCATCGCCCAGCTCGCCAGCTTCTCCAGCCTCGAGCAGATGGAGCAGATGAACCAGAACCTGCTCGGGATGGCGCTCCTCGAGGAGAGCAACGCGCTCCTGAGTCAGCTGACCGAGGGCTCGGCCCTGATCGGCAAGGAGGTCAGCTGGACCGACCCCGAGACGGGCCTCGGCGGCAAGGGCACCGTCGACTCGATCAAGCTCAGCGACGGCCTCAGCTTCCTGCAGGTCAACGGCAAGGAGATCCCCCTGTTCATGATCGGCGAGGTCGCCGAGGCCAGCGCGCCGACGGAAGAGCCTGGGACCGACGACGCCTGATCGCCAGCCTTCCGAGCCCCACGACCCCGCCACAAAACACGCACTAGCAGCAACACGACATGACCCGCGCATTCATCTCCGCCCTCGGCGCGATGCGAGCCAACCAGGACTGGATGGACGTCATCGGCAACAACCTGGCGAACTCCAACACCCTCGGCTACAAGTCGGCCCGCGCCCTCTTCTCCGACCAGTTCAGCGCGACCCTGCGGGGGGCCGAGGCGCCGTCCTCGGTCTCCGGTGGCCGCAACCCGATGCAGGTCGGCATGGGCACTCTGCTCAGCACGATCGACCGCAACTTCAACCAGGGCGCCCTCTCGGTGACCGGTCGGACCTTCGACCTGGCCCTCTCGGGCCAGGGCTTCTTCGCGGTCGAGGGGCCCGATCAAACCCAGTACACCCGGGTCGGCACCTTCTCGCTGGACTCCGGCAGCAACATGGTCGACCTGCGCACGGGCCTGCGCGTGCTCGGCGCCAACGGCAGCCCGATGACCCTCGACCTGGACTCGGTCTTCGCCCCCAAGGCGACCGCCGCCGTCTCGATGTCGGGCAACCTCCCGAGCGAGGTGATGGGCCCGCTGGCCGAAGAGCTGTCCAGCTCCAGCCCCTTCACCTCGGGCGTCCCGGCGGTCCACGCCGCGACCGCCGCTGGCCCCTTCGCGGTGCCGGTGGGGGAGACGTGGAGCTTCGAGCTGACCATGAACGGCGGCTCGCCCCAGGAGGTCGCGGTGACCAGCACGACGGGCACGATCACGGGCCAGGATGTCGTCGACGCGATCAACGGGCTCGACCACGTGAGCGCGGCCCTGAACGGCGGCCTGATCGAGATGACCAGTGACGTCAAGGGCACCAAGTCCTCGATCAAGGTCACACCCGGCGAGGCCGGCAAGGACCTCGCGGGGCTCACCGGCCTGGGCACGAGCCTGGTGCTCGGCTCGGAGACCCCGGCGACCGGCGCCACGGACCTGAACGCGCTGACCAGCAACACCAAGGCCTACGGCGTGGGCGACACGGTCGAGTTCTCGGGCTCGGACGCGGACGGCTCGGCCCTCGCGGCCAGCTTCGTGTACGGCGTCGACGGCACGACCCTCGACGACCTCGCGGCCTTCCTCGACGGCCAGTTCGCCGGCGCTTCGGTGAGCTTCAACCCGACCGCCCAGCAGCTCGAGCTTACCAGCGACACCACCGGCGAGGCCAACCTCTCGATGGTGCTGCTCGATGGCGAGAACCAGGTCGGCGGCACCGACTGGACCAGCCACGTGATGACCTTGACGATCAACGGGACCGGGCCGGACAAGGTCACGACCTCGGCCGAGGTCTTCGACAACGCCGGCAACGGGCACCAGCTGTCCTTCAACTACGAGCGCCAAGAGGACGGCACCTGGGACCTCAGCGTCGACCTGCCAGCCTCCGAGGGCACGGTCCTGAGCGGGGGCGTGACGGGCATCGTCTTCAACCCCGACGGCTCGATCCTGAGCCCGCCCTCGGGCTCGATCAACGTGCAGTTCGCCGGGCAGCCGGCCCAGACCGTCAGCATGGACTTCGGCGGGCCTGGGTCCTTCGCGGGCCTGACCCAGTTCGGCGGCGGCAGCAGCGTCGTGGTCTCGGACCAGGACGGCTACGGGGCCGGCGAACTGTCGAGCATGCAGGTGCACAACGACGGCTCGATCGAGGGCTACTACAACAACGGCCAGACCGCCGTGCTTGGCCAGTTCGGCGTGGCGACCTTCGCCAACGAGCTGGGCCTAGAGGTGGTCGGTGAGAGCATGTGGGGCGAGACCCCCAACAGCGGCTCGCGGGTCTTCGGCGGCGGCTCCCTCGGGGTCGCGGGTGAGGTCGTCGGGGGCGCGCTCGAGGAGTCGAACGTCGACACCGCCGAGCAGTTCGTGCGCCTGATCCAGGCCCAGCGGGGCTTCCAGTCGAACGCCCGCGTGGTCACCGTCCAGGACGAGATGATGAGCGAAGCGAACAACATGCTGTAGACCAGCCGGGCCTCCCATGGGGCCCACCGTATGGGAGCGGCGCGAGCGCCAAGGACAGCTCCCCACGGACCGAAGGACGAGCCGCCCCAGGGCGCCTCGTCCTTCTCCAATTGGGACCGGCAAGGATTTCCGAGTCGGAAAGGGGGCCCGGAAAGTTGTTCCACCGGGCGGGACGGGGGGGCGCCAAGGACGGGGTCCGGGGCGCTCGCACGGGTATCGGGGACCTTTTCCGCCCGTCCCAGGCACTTGGCATCGGAGGTGCGTCTGGGGATGCCATGAGTACAGGACTCTACGACGCAGTTGCCTCCATGTCCGCCGCCGAGAAGCGGCTGGACATGATCAGCCAGAACATCGCCAACGCCTCCGCGCGCGGCTTCAAGCGCCAGGTCGGCGCGGTGCACTCCTTCGAGCGCATGGTCGACGGCGAGCAGCGCCGCGGCCAGGTGCTGCGCACCCAGGTGGATTTCCGCCAGGGCGAGCTGGTCCAGACCGGCAACGCCACCGACCTCGCCCTGATGGGCGACGGCTTCTTCTCCTTCGAGATGGGCCAAGAGCTCGGCTACTCGCGGGACGGCGCCCTGCGCATCACCGACCAGGGGGACCTCGTCACCAAGGAGGGCTTCCCGATCGTGTGGGAGGATCGCACCGCCCAGGTGGACGCCAACGGCACCGAGGTGCGCGTCGACCACGCCGGCAACGTCTTCCAGGACAACACCCGCATCGGCGCCTTGCGCATCGTCGACTTCGTCGATCGCAGCCAGCTCCAGATGGCCGACGACGGCTTCTTCCACGCGCCCGACGGCATCGCCGAAGAGGCCGCCACGGCCGAGGTCCACTCCGGCTACTACGAGGCCGCCAACACCGACCCAGTCCACGAGATGGTCGAGATGATCATGGCCCAGCGCGCCTACGAGTCCGCCTCGAACACCGTCTCGCAGATCGCCGACAGCTACCGCCGCTTGACCCAGCAGCGCTGACCGCGACCCACCGCCCACGCCCCGAACCTCAGGTACCTAAGAGATGATCCGAGCCCTACGAACCGCGTCCACCGGCATGCAGGCCCAGCAGCGCCAGGTCGAGACGATCGCCAACAACATCGCCAACGTGAACACGACCGGCTTCAAGAAGAACCGGCTCGCGTTCCGCTCGCTCCTGTACCAGACCTACCGCCGCCCCGGCGCGAGCGTGAGCAAGGAGACCGTCGACCCGACCGGCCTGCAGGTCGGCACCGGTGCCGAGGTCTCGAGCTCGGTCAAGAACCACATGCAGGGCGACCTGGTCCCGACCGGCGGCAAGTACGACGTCGCGATCAAGGGCGACGGCTTCTTCCAGGTGACCCTGCCCAGCGGCGAGTTCGGCTACACCCGCGACGGCGCCTTCCGCATCGACGCGAACGGCACCCTCGTGACGCCCAACGGCTACCCGGTGGACTCGGGCGGCATCTCGTTCGGCGATGACGTGAAGAACGTGACGATCGGCACCGACGGCACCGTGACCTACACCACCGGCGCCGACAACGGCGGGGTCTCGGCCGGCACCGTGACCCTGACGCGCTTCCCCAACCCCGCGGGCCTCGAGGCGATCGGCGACAACTACTTCATCGAGACGGCCAGCTCCGGCGCGGCCGCCCAGGTGAACCCGGGCGAGAGCGAGCTGCGCCACGGCTACCTCGAGCGCTCGAACGTGCAGGTCGTCGACGAGCTGATCGAGCTGATCCAAGCCCAGCGCAACTACGAGCTCAACAGCCGGACCATCAAGGTCGGCGACGAGATGATGCAGCAAGTCAACCAGATGATCCGCTAAGGAGCCCGAACGATGATCGCTACCCTCACCGCTACCCTGCTCGCCGGCATCACGATCGTGCTCCCGATGGAGGCGCCCGTGCGCGGCTCCGAGATCGAGCTCGGCGAGCTCGTCACGATCAACGGCGCCACGCCCGAGCAGCTCGCGCTGCTCGAGGACATCGAGCTCGGCCGCGCGCCGACGCCGGGCTACTCGCGCACCTTCGACGCCCAGACGATCCACATGCACGTCCGCCGCGCCCTCCCGGGCGTCGCCGTGCGCTACGACGGACGCCGCGCCTGCCGCGCCTACCTCGAGACCTCGACGGTCAGCGCCAAGGCGATGATCGAGGCCGTCGACCTCGCCCTCGGCGCCGAGGTCGGTACCCGCGACGTGACCTGGAGCCCGGACTCGACCCTCGGCGCCCTCGAGGTCCCGCTCGGCAGCGATGCCAGCGCGGAGCCCGAGCTGGAGGTCATCCTGGGCGGCACCACCGTCGTCAGTGGCCTCTTGCCGGTCGAGCTGAGGATCAAGGTGGACGGCGTGACCTATCGCACCGTGCGCGCCAACTGGAAGGTGTCGGTGTGGGAGAGGCTGCCCGTGTTGACGCGCAACCTGCCCGTCGGTTCCAAGGTCAGCGCGAGCTTCTTCGAGCTGCGCCGCACCGAGCTCCCGGCGGATGGCCGCAGCGCGATCCTCAGCCCGGCCTCGATGGTCGGCGCCGTCGCCATGCGCACCCTGGTCGAAGGCAGCCTCGTCTATTCGAAGGACGTCGAGCGACCGATGGTCCTGAACGAGGGCGACCTGTGCATCTTGATCGTCGCCAAGGGGGCGATCCGCGCCAAGGTCCAGGTGGTCGCGCTCGGCACAGCGGGCATCGGCGACATCGTCCGCGTGCGGACCATGGACACGAACAAAGAGCTCGCCGCGCGGGTCCTCTCCGACGAGCTCGTCGAGGTCAACCTGGACGCCTAGCGCCCGAACCCAAAGCACCGAGGAACACCATGAAGCACACCATCCTGACCATCATCCTGATCGCGCTGAGCGTCGCCGGCCTCGGCCAGAGCGCCAGCGCCCAGGCCCGCCCCGGGTCGATCTACGACGTCAAGCACGGCGGCATGTCGCTGATCGCGGACAAGGTCGCCTACCGCCCCGGCGACCTGGTCACCGTCGTGATCTCCGAGACCACCGACGTGAAGAACACCGAGGCCAGCGACTTCAGCAAGTCGACCAACCTCGACTACGCGATGACCGAGATGGAGATCCTGGACAACCTGTTCCAGACCCTCCCGAGCCTGGCAGCGTCGAGCGACGACGGCTTCACCGGCTCGGCCTCCTACACGAAGAAGGGCAACTTCAGCGCGCGCCTGACGGCGATCGTCACCGACGTGATGCCCAACGGGACGATGGTCATCGAAGGCCGCCGCGAGGTGCGCATCGACGAGGAGACCAAGGTGATCGAGTTCCGCGGCCTCCTGCGCCGCTGGGACATCACCGCC
>JARGPD010000015.1:44883-45878 GCA_029212845.1 Planctomycetota bacterium | reverse complement strand
AGCTTGACGATGCCCCCAAAGTTGATGACGTTGGCGAGCAACAGCGCGGCGACGCGTTCGATCGGCGCGCCGCTGGCGTTCGTGAGCGGCTGGCCGTCGACTTCGACGCAGAGGTCGAGCTCCTTGTGCGCGACGATTGCGCGCGCGGCGTGCGGCAGGTAGGACCACTTGGTGATCGCGCCATCGCGCGCGGCGTCGAGGCGCCGCACGATCTCGGCGTCGATGCCCAAGCCGACCGCGAGGAAGCTCGTCTGGGTCTGGGGTTTGCCGGTCGTTTGGTGGGTCCCGGTGACCGTCGCGAGGTCGAGCTGGCGGGTGGTGCCGGCGAGCACGAGATCGACGAGCGCCTTGGGCGTGCGCGGCAGCTTGAAGTCGAGTGCGAGCACGTTGGCCGTGCCCATCGGCAGCAGGCCAACGGGCAGCGGACGCTCGGCCACCCCGTCGAGCAGCTCGCGCAGCGTGCCGTCGCCGCCGACCGAGATGAGGAGGTCGGGCTTGAATGCGGCGGCGTCGCGCTGGGCTTCGACCAGCGTGGGGCCGATCGGGTGCTGGGGCGGCTCGACGGGCGGGTCTTCGGGGGGCGAGGATTCGGTGATGACGCCGGTGGCGGCGGCGCGTGCGACGAGTGTGGCTTCGCCCGAACCGCCGGTGATGAAGAGCTGAGCGTCGAGATCGCGGGCGAGCAGCGCGGCATAGAGGGCGGTGGCGCGCTCTTCGCCACGGCCGCGGCCGGCGATGGGGTTCGCGAGGATGAGGACGCGGCAGAAGGCCATGGGGGGAGTGTAGCGGGTCGGCGCGCGCGGTTCGCGGGCGGTGTGCGGCGAAACGGTAGACTCAGCGCATGCTGGACTTGGTGACGGGCGGGACGGGCTTTCTTGGGGTGCATGTGGTCGAGGCCCTCGTGCGGCGCGGGCGCGCGGTCGCGGTTGCCGGGCGCGCGGCGCCCGCAGACGGGGGCTGGCGGGCGGGGGTGGAGTTCGTGGCGACCGGGGAGC
>JARGPD010000015.1:29038-44873 GCA_029212845.1 Planctomycetota bacterium | reverse complement strand
ATTTCCCTCAGCGACGCCGGCTCGACCTACCCGGCGCCGCGCGCCACGCGGGGGTGCGGGCGCGCTTGGCGGGCGGGGCGTGCGCGGGGGTCTTTCACGGGGCGGCGTGGGCGCGCGGAGCCGCTGCCGAGCGCGCGCCGCAAGCCGCGTTTGCGGTCAATTGCACTTGGCCTGGGGCGCTCGCGGGCGCGCAGCGCGGGCCGTTCTTTCACGTCTCGACCGACCTGGTGTTCGGCGCCGCGCCACCGCCGGCCGACGGCTTTGGACCCGCGGCGGCGACCGCGCCGCTCGGCACCTATGGCGCAACCAAAGCCGCGGGCGAATTCGCGGTCCGCGCCGCCAGCCGGTGCGCCCACGTCGTGCGCCTGCCGCTGCTCTTTGGCGACTCGCGCGGTCGCGGCCTCGGCGCGAGCGACGGCTTGCTCGCCGCCCTCGAGCGCGGCGAACAACCGCGCCTGTTCACCGACGAGTTCCGCACGCCGATCGACGTGCGCGCCGCGGCGGAAGCGCTCGTCCAACTCGCCGATCTCCACAGCGAACCAGAACCCTCCGCGGCCTCAGGCCAGACCTGGCACATCGCCGGCCGGCGCCTCTCGCGCCTGGACCTCGGCCGCGCGCTCTGCCACGCGCACGGCGTCGACCCGGGCGCGCTCGTGCCGACCACCCGCGCCGCCCTCGGCCTCGCCGCGACGCGCGCGGCCGACACCTCGCTCGACGCGCGCGCGACCCGCAACCTGTCCGCCCAGCTCGCGCGGACGCTCGATTCGGGCAGCGCGCCGCCATTTCCCTAAGTCTTCCGCCCGCTGTCCTTGACCGCTCGGCGGGTGGCGGTTGACATGTTCGCCATGAAGTTGCCCCCGGAACTGCCGAGTCGCTACGACCCCTCGCTCTTTGAGACCGAGATCTACGCCGAATGGGAAGCGAGCGGGGCGTTCACGCCGCCCGCGACGCCCCAGAACGAGCCCTTCACGATCATGATCCCGCCGCCGAACGTCACGGGCGTTCTGCACATGGGGCACGCGCTCGACGGCACGATCCAGGACATCGTGATTCGCTTCAAGCGCAAGCAGGGTTATGACGCGCTGTGGGTGCCGGGCACCGATCACGCGGGCATCGCGACGCAAGCGGTCGTCGAGAAGAAGATCTTTGCCGACACCGGCCAGACGCGCGAGGACCTCGGCCGCGAGGCGTTCTTGGCCGAGATCTGGAAGTGGAAGGAGCAGAACGGCGCGACGATTCTCGACCAGTTCCGCGCGCTTGGCTGTTCGTGCGATTGGACGCGCACGCACTTCACGATGGATGCGGACTTGTCGCTCGCGGTGCGCGAAGCGTTCGTGCGCTTGTGGCAGCGCGACCTGGTCTATCGCGGCGCGCGGATCGTGAACTGGGACTGCAAGCTGCAGACGGCGGTCAGCGACGACGAGGTCGAGATGACGCCCACCAAGGGCAAGATGTGGTACATCCGCTATCCGCTGGTCGGGCGCGAAGGGCACATCATGGTCGCGACCACGCGCCCCGAGACGCTGCTGGGCGACACGGGCGTGGCGGTGCATCCAGACGATGCGCGCTACAAGGACTTGGTCGGCGCGAAGTGCCGCGTTCCGTTCGTCGAGCGCGAGATCCCGATCGTGGCGGACGACACGGTCGACGCCGAGCTCGGCACCGGCGCGGTCAAGATCACGCCCGGCCACGACCTCGCCGACTACGAGCGCGGCGCGCGCCACGACCTGCCGATCATCAACATCCTCGACAAGGCCGGCGTGCTCAACGACGAGGCCGGTCCGTTCGCGGGTCAGTCGCGCGAGGCGGCCCGCAAGGCGATCGAAGAACAGCTCGAGGCGCTCGGCCTGCTCGACCGCGTCGAGGACATCAAGCACAGCCAGCCGATCTCTGACCGCTCCAAGCCGGTGATCGAGCCGATCGTCCGCGAGCAGTGGTTCGTCAAGATGCAGCCGCTCGCCGAGCCCGCGATTCGCGCGGTGCGCGAGGGCAGCTTGAACTTCAAACCCGAGCGCTGGGCCAAGGTCTACCTGGACTGGCTCGAGGGCGTGCACGACTGGTGCATCAGCCGCCAGCTGTGGTGGGGGCACCGGATCCCGGTCTGGTACGACGAAGACGGCGTGCCGTGTGCGTCGGTCGAGGACCTCGAGCTCGGCGCGCCGCACCCCGAGACGGGCAAGCCGATCGTGCGCCAAGATGACGACGTGCTCGACACGTGGGCGTCATCGTGGCTGTGGCCGTTCGCAACGCTGGGCTGGCCCAAGCAGACGGCCGACCTCGAGCGCTTCTACCCGACCCAGTTCCTCGCGACCGCGCGCGACATCATCTATCTGTGGGTGGCGCGCATGGTGATGGCCGGGCACGCGTTGCTCGACGACCGGCCCGAGGCCGAGCGCACGCCGTTTGGGACCTGCTACATCCACGCGACCGTGCTCGACGGGCAGGGCAAGCGCATGTCCAAGTCGGCCGGCAACGGCATCGACCCGCTGGAGATGATCGCGACCTACGGCGCGGACTCGGTACGCTTCTGCCTGATCAGCCTGACCCGCGAGGGCCAGGACGTGAAGCTGTCGGAGAGCCGCTTTGAAGACGGGCGCCCCTTTACGAACAAGCTGTGGAACGCGGCGCGGTTTGTGTGTGCGAACCTCGCCGGCGACGTCGGCGCGGGCACGCTCGACGAGGCCCAGACGTTTGAGGACCGCTGGATCCTGACGCGCCTCGCCGAGACGATCGCAGAGACGACCCAGGCGCTTGAGGAGTACCGCTTCAACGACGCGCTGACCGGGCTGTATCGGTTCACGTGGAACGACTTCTGTGACTGGTACCTCGAGCTGGCCAAGGCGCGCTTCACCGGTGGCGGTGAAGGCGGCGACGATGCGCGCGTCGTGCGCGGCGTTCTCGTGCGCGTGCTCGGTGACCTGCTCGGCATGCTGCACCCGTTCATTCCCTACCAGACCGAAGTGCTGTGGCAGGTCCTGCACGAGGCGCTCGGCCGCACTGCCGACAAGCAGCTCGTGACGACCGCGTGGCCCGATGGCGCGGGCCTGGGCAGCGATGCCGAGAGTCTCGAGCGCATGGCGCTCTTGCAAGAGCTGGTGCGCGCCGTGCGCAACATCCGCTCGGTGACGATGGTCGGTGAGAAGAAGCCGCTCGACGCGATCGTGAACGCCCCGTCGGCGGCGGAGCGGGCCACTCTGGGTGAGCTCGAGGCGGCGGCCAAGGGGCTCGCCTTTTGGCTGATGCTGAGCATCTATGACAACCCCGAGCGGCCGGCCTCGTCGGCGGTCGGTGTGGCGAGTGGCCTCGAGGTGTTTGTGCCGCTTGGCGAGGACGTCGACAAGGGCAAGCTGGTGGAAGCCCTCGACCAGCGCGTCGCCAAGAAGCAAAAGCTCAAGGACGGAACGGCCAAGAAGCTCTCCAATCAAAAGTTCGTCGAGCGCGCCGATCCTGAGATCGTTGCCGCCGAACGCGAGCGCCTGGAGGAACTGGCTGTCGAGCTCGAGCTGCTTGAGCGCAACCTCGCTGGCCTGCGCGCCTGAGCAGCGCGGCTTAAACGAGCACGGGCGGTCCGAGGTGTTGACCTCGGACCGCCCGCGCTGCGTTCATCAGGCGCCTACTTGCGCCAGTTGTCGTCGATCACGCCGCCCTTGACGAGCACCGGGATCTCGAACAGGAAGCCCTTGTTCGAGCGACTATAGGGCACGTAGACCTCGAACGTGACTTCGGTCCCCGCCTTGGTGCCGGCCTTGGCCGCCGCCTCGGGCTTGATCTCCTTGAGCTTGGTGCGGCCGGGCGCGAGGCGCTCTTCCTTGGGCTCGGGGACCGGGATCCACGCGACGATCTCGCCCGCGAGGTCGCGGATGATCAGCGTGTCCTTGTCGGGGCTGAAGGGGAACTCGGGTTCGATGGCGAGCTCGCCTTCGGCGCCCGCGCCGCCGTCCTGGTTGCGCATCTCCTTGCCCGCCGCCTCGGCCGGCTCTTCAACCTCCGGCGACTCCATGACCTTGAACTCACCCTTGGCGCGCCACGAGAGGGTGTAGGTGCCCGCCGGCAGCTCCGGCTCGAGCAGCGGCATCGTCGTCGAGAACGCGCCCAGCTCGTGCGGCGTCTCATGGCTGCGATCTTTGAGCAGCATGACCGAGGTGATGTTGAGCTTCTCGTTGGGGATGAAGGCGAGGTAGTCGTAGCTCTCGATCACGCGATAGCCGGGCACATCCGCGGTTCCGGCCGTCGACGTCCAACGATCGAGCGCCGTGATGTTGTCCGCGACATAGAACGTGTCTTTGGGGCGCCGCGAAGGCGGCAGATCCGCGCGCAAGACCGACTCGGCGATGTCGAGTCCCGGCGTTGTGCTCGCGGTGCAGCGCATGCCCAGTCCATCGGTCGACTGGAAGCGCGCCGTGTTGCGGCGCGTGGTCAAGCGCGTGCCGAACGAGGGGGAGTTGAACGCGCCGCCGACCGACGAGCGGTTGTTGGCGTCGAAGTCATAGTTGATGACCTTCTTTTTCTACTTGTCGATCGGGTCCTTGACCTTGATCGACTCGAACTTGGGATAGCCGGTGAAGGGTGTGCGCGTCCACTCCCAGACGTTGCCGGTCAGGTCGTAAATTCCGACCACCTCATCCGCGTTGCGCTCGTTGCGCTCATCGACGACGTTGCCCTTGGCGTCGACCCAGGCACAGCCGGCCTCGTACTTGCCGACCGCAACCGGGCCACCGCGGCGCGCCTCCAGGCTGTTGACCAGCGTCTGATCAAACGTGTCGCCCCAAGGGAAGTAGCGCTTGGTGTCCCCGCGCCCCGCGGCCTGGAACTCCTCTTCGCTCATCAAGCGCAAGCCCGCCCAGCGCGCATAGCCCTCGGCCTGCTCATAATCGATGAACACCACCGGCTCGCTCTCGGTGCCCTTGGGGATCGCCCACGTGGCCTCCATCCAGTTGTTCTTCCACCAGTTGGCGCGGTCGAACGGTTCGATCTTGGGCAGCGGCTCGCCGGCCTGCTTGGCCTCTTCACGCAACTTGCCCATTGCCGTGGTGTATTCGATGGTCGCATCATCGAGGGCCTTCTTGCCCCAGCTCTGGGGCGGGCGCGAATCGGTCGCGCGCACGAAGCGAGCGAACTGCTCGTTCGTGACCTCGGTCGGCATGATGTAGAAGTCATCGAGGCGCGCTTCGTACTGCGGCGTCTCGGTCACGATCGCGGCTACCTGATGCTCTTCATAGAGCTCGACGAAGTTGTCCTTCTCGGTGCCGATCTTGTAGCGACCGCCCTTGACGAAGACCATCCCGGGGGGGCCAGCCTCTTGGGGCATGGCCGGAACGGCAAAGGTCAGGGCGAGGACGGGCAGCAAGTGGATCGCGTGGATTCGAGGTAGGTTCAGCATCGTCGGCGACAAAGGGATCGTGGGAAAGGGATGCGGTCGTTGGCGCCGTGGAAAATCACGACCGGACCGCGAGTCCGATGGTTGGCAGGGTGGGGGGGAGCTTTCGATCGCACGGTCCGTGCCAGCATCGAAGCGCAGCATGGTAGCGCGACCCCCGGAGGGCGCAAGGCTCGTTTCTCCTACCCCGTTCCGGGTCCTGGTTAACTGAATTGGGACCAGCGATGGGGCGGTCGGGCCGCCATGTGCGCTAACGTACGCACCCGATGGAACCCCGTGAGAACGAAGAGGGACCGGAGCACTACCGCTTCCAGGTGCCCCCAGAGCTAGATGGACAGCGCCTCGACCGCGTTCTGAGCGAGGGCTTGGCCGTGGTCTCGCGCGAGCGCTTCAAAGAAGTCATCCAAGATGGGGGCGTGACCATCGATGGCACGGTCGAGACGCGCGGCAAAGTCGCGATGGCAGCCGGGACCTGGATCGAAGTGGTGCTCGCGTTACGCGACCGCACGCGCGCGGGCTCGCAAGCGGGCGCGACCTATGAACTCTTGCACGAGGACGAGGCGATCCTCGTCGTCGCCAAGCCCGCCGGCATGGTCGTGCACCCCTCCGAACGCGTGCGCGGCGGCACGCTCAGCGAGCTGCTCGCCGAGACCTACCCCGGGTTGCCGACGCCCCAGGGCGAGGACCGGCCCGGCATCGTGCACCGGCTCGACGCCGAGACCAGCGGCGTGCTGGTGGTGGCGCGCACCGAGGCCGCCGGGGTCGAGCTCAAGCGCCAGTTCGCCGCACGCGAGGTCAAGAAGACCTATTGCACGATCGTGTACGGCGAGCCGCGCTTCGACTCGGACTACATCGACAAGCCGATCGGTCGCGGCAAGGGCTCCGAGCGCGTGATGATCCTGGCCGTCGAAGAGGGCGGCCGCCCGTCCGAGACCTTCTACCGGACGGTCGAGCGCCTCGGCGTCGGCAGCTACCTCGAGTGCGAGCCGCGCACCGGGCGCACCCACCAGATCCGGGTCCACCTGGAGTCGATCGGGCACCCGGTCGTGGGCGACAAGCTCTACCGCGGCAAGCGCACCCTGCGCCTGCCGCGCAACCTCGGCGGCAAGCTCGCCGTCGACCGACACCTGCTGCACGCCTTCCGCCTGGAGTTCACGCACCCCGTCAGCGGGGAGCGCGTCGCCTTCGAGGCGCCCCTGCCGGCGGACATGGTCCGCGTGCTGGAGCGCCTGCGCCTGGCGGCTACTTCAGACGAATCCTGAGCTTGCGATCCTCCTGGCCCTTGAGGGACAGGGGCTTGGTCGCGCTGAGTTCGCCCGCGGTGGCGACGACCTTGTACTTGCCGGGCGGCAGCGGGCCGAAGTTGCGCGTGGTCGTCGAGAACTCGCCCGAGAGCATCCCGGTCAGGTCGGCCATGCCGAATTGCCCGGCGACATCGCGGCCCGAGCTGTCGAGGATCTCGATGCCCGCCTGCATCGGCGTGCCCTCCGAATCGGTGACGACGACCTCGAGCATGGTGGCCGGCTCGAGGGTCAGGTTCAGGGTGGTGGCCTCTTCCGAGCGGACCTTCACGTCGGCCTCGGTCGCCGTGGCTTCGGTGGTGGTGCGCGCCGCGACGGTGTAGTCGCCGGGTGCGACGCCGCCGTAGTTGTAGCGGCCATCGGGGCCCGTCGTCTGGAGCGAGACGCGCTCGAGCAGGCGCCCCTTGCTGTCGCGCACGAAGATCGATGCGCCCCCGACCGGCGCGCCGCTCGAGTCGACGATGCGGCCCACGATCGAGCCGGCAGCGTCCAGCCGGAAGTCGACGCCGCGCACCTCCTCGCCCCCGGTGACGACCACGCCGGTGCGCACCAGGCGCCCGAAGCTGGCCTCTTCATCGAAGATCGCGGTGATCGGTCGGCCGCCGGCGCCGACGGTGTAGGCACCCGGCTCGAGGTGCGGGATGCGGTAGCTGCCGTCGGCCCCAGTGGTCGCCTCGGCGTACTTGCCCCCGCTCATGGTGCCGGTCGACGCGCTGCCGTCGGCATACAGCGAGACGCGCGTGCCCTTCAGGGGCTTGCCGCCGGGGCCGGTCACCTTGCCGCTGACCGAGCCCGCGGGCAGGGTCAGGGTGACCCGGTGCACGGGGACCTGGGGGACCAGCTCGTTGTACTCGACGCTGTCCTGGCCGACGCCGCCCTCGGGCGTGCTCTGCAGGGTGATCACGTAGTTGCCCGGGGCGTCGAGGTCGAGCTCGAAGGAGCCATCGGCCGCGATCGGCGCCATCTTCATGGCGCCGAGGAGGTCCTCGCCCTCGGGGATCAGGATCGCGATGCCGCCAGCGATCTCGCTCGCGGGTTCGACCTGGCCGATGAGGTGCACCGGGTCTTCGGGCAGGCTGCCGAGGGTCACGAAGACCTCCTGGCCGTCGACCACGTCGACCATCTCCATCTCGAGGCGCTTGAGCATCGCCATCGGGTCGGCGTTGTCGGCCTCCTCGCCACCGGGTCGCACCCCGATGACCTGCCACTGGCCGGGCACGAGGCGCTCGACGCGGAATTCACCGGCCGTGTCCGTCTGGGTGAATTGCTGCTCGCTGCCGGTCGGCAGCTGGATCTGGACAAGGGCATCCTCCAGGGGCTCGCCCTCTTCGTCGAGGAACAGGCCCGCGATGGTGCCGCCCTCGCGCAGGCGCACTTCGACGTCCTCGACGGCCTCGCCGGCGGTGACCTCGAGGACCCGCGGCAGGGCGGGCGCCCAGTCGGCCGCCGTCGTGGTCAGGGTCAGGCTACCGGTGGGCAGCTCCTCGAGCAGGAAGCTGCCGTCGTCGCCGCTGCGCGCCTCGATGGTGGGCGAGGCCTTGATGATGTTGAGCACCATGTCGCGGGCGTCGGACTGCCAGGTGACCACGGCGTCCTTGACGGGATGTCCGCCGGGGTCGAGCACGTGGCCCGCCACGCTCACGCCGCGCTCGAGCACGATCTTCATGGGCTGGTCGCCGACCCCGGGGCGGTCGGCGGCGATGGGGCCGGCCGCGCCGAAGCCGTCGGAGCGCACGTAGAGGTTCCAGGAGCCGTCCTGGATCTCGTCGATGCTGAAGCGCCCCTCGGGGTCGTTGATCGTGCGCTGGGTGGCGTTGCCCGCCATCAGGCCGCCGAGGCTGCCGGCGCGCAGGTCGATGCGGAAGCTGGTCACGGGCGCTCCATTCACGTCGAGCACCTGGCCGGTGAGCGCGGGCACGTTGCGCAGGTGCAGCTCGAGCTCCTCGTCGCCGGGCCGGACGCCGGTGACCTGGGCGAAGTGCCACGGGCCGGTCCTGGAGTCGCGCGCCACGCCGTAGTCCTCGACGAGCTCCTCGCTACCGAGCTGCTCGACGGCGGCCGAGGCGACGGCCTCGACGAGCTCGTTGGCGGCCTCCGCGGCGGCGTCCGAGTAGCCGTTCCACTCGGCCTTCACGAGGAAGGGGCCCTTGCCGAGGCCGGTGATGCGGAAGGCCCCCTCGGCGTCGGTCTCGGCCCTGCCCTCGGCGCCGACGCGGGCGTTCATGGCGTTGAGCCCATTGAGCGCGGCGGGGTCGAAGATCAGCTGGACCGAGGCCTCGGCCGCGGGCGAGCCGTCCGGCAGCAGCACGTGGCCGGCGATCGAGTTGCCGCGCTCGAGCACCAGCACGAGGTCGCTGCGGTGCTCGCCGTCGGCGAGGGGGATGGCCTCGGGGGTGGCGGTCAGGTAGCCGTCGGCCGAGGCGCGCACGCGCAGCTTCCCGGCGGGCACGCCGCTGACCTCGAAGGTCCCGTCGGCAGCGGACTCGGACTGGCGGACCATGCGCTGGGCGCGCAGGTCGATGTCCTCACCGGCCACGACGCTGATCTGGGCGCCCGCGATGGGGGCGCCGAGCTGGTCCTGGACGACGCCCGCAACGCGGACTCCAGCCTCGAGGTCGATGCGCAGCACGCGGTGCTCGCCGGGCGAGAGGCGCTGGCCGCCCAACACGAAGAGGGGGGCGCCGGGGATGTCGAATTCGAGGCCGAAGGGGCGCTCGGCGGGCATGGACTCGAGCTGGAAGTCGCCGTCGGACTCGGGCTCGACCTCGCGCGCGAGGTCGGACGCACCGAGCGCGACGGCCGCGCTCATGCCCGCGTCGAAGTCGGGGCCCACACGGACCTCGCCGGCGGACCAGTCCAGGCCCGCCGAGCCGGGGGCGGCGTGCATGCGACCGGTGACCCAGGCGCCGAGGTGCGGCTCGAGGAGCAGCTCGCCGGTGTGGTCGCCGTCGAAGCGCGCCGGTCGGTCGAGGTACAGGTAGCGCCCCTCGAGGTGCAGCTCGAAGCCACGCCCCCGCGGCGGGACGGTGAGGGTGAAGGTGTCCCCCTCGATGTCTTGTTCGTAGCCGGCGACGAAGACGTCGGAGTCGCTGAGCACGACCAGGCGCAGGGACAGGGCCTCGTCCTTCGGCGTGCCCGGCGGGAGGACGATGCGGCCCTTCAGGTCGCGGGCGAGGTCGGCGGTGACCCAGCCGGGGCGCTCGTCGCTGGAGACGCTAGCGCGGGTCGAGGCCAAGCTGGGCTCGGGCTCGACCTCGGGCGGCAGGGGCCCGGCAAGGTTGGAGCCCGGGTCCGGGGTCCCGGGCTCGGGCTGCTCGACCGCCAGCTCGGTGTCGTCGGTGACCGCCGGCAGGCCGCTGCCGGAGAGGATGAGGTACGCGCCGAGGCCCAGGGACAGGGCGATCAGGACGATCAGGAGCTTGGCCTTCATGGCGGCAGTGGGGGTGAGGGGCGAGGGGGGAGCTGCCAGACCCAAAATACGCCGCCCCGAGCTGCTCATTCGTCGCGATCGGACGCAAACCGGACACCCGGACCAGGAAAGTCGAAGGAGCCCGCACGGGCACCGAGAACGAGGCCGACGCGGCGGTTAGAATCACGGCCTGTCATGACGAATGCCACCCCCAACGCGTCCGGTCGGGCCACTGCGAGCGAGGCCCCCGGGTCACCGTCCGCGGCGGACTGGAAGTCCAGCACCTATGGTCCGATGAAGGAGCGCCGTGGGGAGCGCCGCGACTCCTTCGAGACGTCCTCGGGCGCCGAGCTCGAGCCGCTCTACGGCGACGCCCCCGACGGCGGCTTCCCCGGAGAGTATCCCTACACGCGCGGCATCCAGCCGACCATGTACCGGGGGCGCCTGTGGACCATGCGCCAGTACGCGGGCTTCTCGAGCGCGACCGAGACCAACCAGCGCTTCCGCATGCTGCTCGACAGCGGCCAGACCGGCCTGTCCACGGCCTTCGACCTGCCGACCCAGATCGGCTACGACTCGGACCACCCCCTGGCCGAGCCCGAGGTCGGCCAGGTCGGCGTGCCGATCAACAGCCTGCGCGACGTCGAGCGCCTGTTCGACGGCATCCCGCTCGACGGCGTCTCGGTCTCGATGACGATCAACGCGACGGCGACGACCCTGCTCGGCATGGTCGTGGCCCTCGGCCGCCGGCGTGGCATCGAGCCCTCGAAGCTGCGCGGGACCGTGCAGAATGACATCCTCAAGGAGTACGTGGCGCGCGGCAACTACCGCTTCCCGGTCGAGCCCAGCCTGCGCCTGACGACGGACCTGATGTCCTTCTGCGCCGAGCACGTGCCGGCCTGGAACACGATCTCGATCTCCGGCTACCACATCCGCGAGGCCGGCTCGACGGCGGTGCAGGAGCTGGCCTTCACCCTGGCCAACGGCGTCACCTACGCCCGCGCTGCGGTGGCCGCCGGGCTCGAGGTCGACGACTTCGCCCCGCGCCTGTCGTTCTTCTTCAACGCCCACAACAACCTCTTCGAGGAGGTCGCCAAGTTCCGTGCGGCGCGTCGCATGTGGGCGCGCATCATGCGCGAGGACTTCGGCGCCAAGGACCCCAAGAGCTGGATGCTGCGCTTCCACACCCAGACGGCCGGCTCGATGCTGACCAGCCGCCAGGTGGACAACAACGTGGTGCGCGTGACCCTGCAGGCCCTCGCTGGGGTGCTCGGCGGCACCCAGTCGCTGCACACCAACAGCCGCGACGAGGCCCTCTCCCTGCCGAGCGAGGACTCCGCGCGCCTGGCCCTGCGCACCCAGCAGGTGATCGCCCACGAGAGCGGCGTCGCCGACGTGATCGACCCGCTCGGCGGCGCGCCGTTCATCGAGCAGCTGACCGACGACATCGAGGCCGCCGCGCGCAAGCTGATGGCCGAGGTCGATGCCAAGGGCGGCTCGGTGCGCGCGATCGAGGACGGCTTCATGCAGCGCGAGATCCACCAGAGCGCCATGGCCTGGCAGCGCGGCGTCGAGTCCGGTGACCGCGTCGTCGTGGGCGTCAACAGCTTCGAGGTCGAGGAGCCCAAGCCGACCATCTTCCGGCCGGACGCCTCGGCCAAGGCCGCGGTGCTGGCCGACCTCGCCGCCGTGCGCGCCGAGCGCGACCCGTCGAAGGTCGAGGCCTGCCTGCGCGTGCTCGAGGAGACCGCCCGCGGCACTGGCCGCCTCATGGACCCGATCGTCGAAGCCGTCGACGCCTACGCCACCCTCGGCGAGGTCAGCGCGGTGCTCGAGGGCGTCTTCGGGCGCTACCACGCTCCCCAGGTCCTGTAGCCAGCCAGCCATGCTCCCTCCCCAAGAGCTCCAAGGAGCCGTCCTCTCCCTACACCACGTCGCCATCGCCGTGCGCGACCTCGCCGCGACGACGCCGTTCTACGTCGACCTGCTCGGCCTCGAGAAGCTCGGCGAGCCCGAGTACGTCGCCGACCAGAAGGTCAACGTCCAGGTGCTGGTCTCCGCCGGCCAGCGCATCGAGCTCGTCGAACCCGCCAGCGACGACTCGCCGATCAGCAAGTTCGTCGCCAAGCGCGAGGGCCTGCACCACCTCGCCTGGCAGGTGGCCGACCTCGAGGCGACCCTCGCGCGCCTGGCCGACACCGACGTGCGCATGATCGACACCCAGCCACGACCGGGCGCCCACGGCACCCGCATCGCCTTCCTGCACCCCGCCTCCACCGGCGGCGTGCTGACCGAACTCGTCGAGCTCCCGGCCTAGGCGCCGGCCCGACGAACTCCACGAGTGACCACCGACGAACCCCCGAACGTCATGAGCTCCACCTCCCCCCCCTCCCCGCTCGAGCGCCTCCACGAGCTGCGTGAGAAGTCCCTCGAAGGCGGCGGCCAGCGCCGGATCGACGCCCAGCACAAGAAGGGCAAGCTGACCGCCCGCGAGCGCATCGAATTCCTCGTCGACGAGGGCTCGTTCGTCGAGCTCGACCGCTTCGTCGTGCACCGCTGCAAGGACTTCGACATGGAGAGCCAGGAGATCCTCGGCGACGGGGTGATCACCGGCCACGCCCTGATCCAGGGGCGGCCCGTGTACCTGTACAGCGAGGACTTCACCGTCTTCGGCGGGTCCCTCTCGGAGACCTACTCCGAGAAGATCTGCAAGATCATGGACATGGCCATGAAGGTCGGCGTGCCGATCATCGGGCTGAACGATTCGGGCGGAGCGCGCATCCAAGAAGGCGTCCAGAGCCTCGGCGGCTATGCCGAGATCTTCTGGCGCAACACGCGCGCCTCGGGCGTCGTGCCGCAGATCTCGGCGATCCTCGGCCCCTGCGCCGGCGGCGCGGTCTACAGCCCGGCGATCACCGACTTCATCGCCATGGTCGAGGACACCTCGTACATGCACATCACCGGGCCGGACGTGGTCAAGACGGTGACCCACGAGGAGGTGACCAGCGAGGACCTCGGCGGCGCGGCGGTGCACTCGACCGTGTCGGGCGTGGCCCACTTCACGACGCCGGACGACCGCGGCTGCATGCAGCTGATCCGCAAGCTCCTGAGCTACCTGCCGCTCAACAACGCGGAGAACGCGCCCTTCGTGGCCAGCGAGGACCCGAGCGACCGCCAGTCGCCCGAGCTCGACACGCTGATCCCGAGCGACCCGACCAAGCCCTACGACGTCAACGGCGTGATCAGCAGGATCATGGACGAGGGCAGCTTCTTCGAGGTGCACGCGGCCTACGCCCAGAACATCGTGGTCGGCTTCGCCCGCCTCGGTGGTCACGTGGTCGGCATCGTCGCCAACCAGCCGGCGGTGCTCGCCGGCTGCCTCGACATCGACGCCTCGATCAAGGGCGCGCGCTTCGTGCGCTTCTGCGACGCCTACAACATCCCGATCGTGACCTTCGAGGACGTGCCCGGCTTCCTGCCCGGCACCGACCAGGAGCACCGCGGCATCATCAACCACGGCGCCAAGCTGCTGTACGCCTTCGCCGAGGCGACCGTGCCGAAGCTGACCGTGATCACCCGCAAGGCCTACGGCGGCGCCTACTGCGTGATGAGCAGCAAGCACCTGCGCGCGGACCTGAACGTGGCCTGGCCCGGGGCGATGATCGCCGTCATGGGTGCCGAGGGCGCCGCGAAGATCATCCACCGCGCCGACATCGCGAACGCCGAGGACCCCGAGGCCGAGCTGAAGAAGCGCACCGACGAGTACGAGGACAAGTTCAACAACCCCTACCGGGCTGCCGCCCGCGGCTTCGTCGACGACGTCATCGAGCCGTGCACCACCCGCCCTGTGCTGATCCGTGCCCTCGAGCTGTTCCGCAGCAAGGACGAGGCGGGACCCAAGCGCAAGCACGGCAACATCCCGCTCTAGGAGGCCGATCCGATGTTCAAGAAGATCCTCATCGCGAACCGGGGCGAGATCGCCCTGCGCGTGATCCGCACCGCCCGGGAGCAGGGCATCGCCACCGTCGCGGTCTACTCCGAGCGCGACAAGATGGCCCTGCACACCCGCCTCGCGGAGGAGGCCGTCGCCCTCGGCGGCAACCTCCCCTCCGAGTCCTACCTGGACATGGACAAGATCATCGACGCGGCCAAGCGGACCGGCGCCGAGGCGATCCACCCGGGCTACGGCTTCCTGGCCGAGAACGCGGTCTTCGCCCAGCGCGTGAAGGACGCCGGCATGGCCTGGGTCGGGCCTCCCGCAGCCGCGATCACCTCGATGGGCGACAAGATCGTCAGTCGCCAGATCATGCAGGCCGCCAACGTCCCGATGGTGCCCGGCATGACCGAGCCCGCGGCCGACGTCGAAGAGGCCCTCGCCGCCGCCACGGAGATGGGCTTCCCCGTGATGCTCAAGGCCGCCGCCGGTGGTGGCGGCAAGGGCATCCGCATCGTGCTCGAGCCCGCCGACCTGCCGAGCGCCTTCAAGACCGCCTCGGGTGAGGCCCTCGCGGGCTTCGGCGACGGGCGCATGTACGTCGAGCGCTACCTCGTCAACACGCGCCACATCGAGATCCAGGTCATGTTCGACCAGCACGGCAACGGCGTGCACTTCGGCGAGCGCGAGTGCTCGATCCAGCGCCGCCACCAGAAGCTGGTGGAGGAGTGCCCCTCGCCCGTGATCACCGAGGCGATGCGCGCCGAGATGGGCGCCGCCGCCCTGCGCGCCGGCGCGGCGGTGAATTACGAGGGCGCTGGCACCGTCGAGTTCCTCTGGGCCGACGGTGAGTTCTTCTTCCTCGAGATGAACACCCGCCTGCAGGTCGAGCACCCGGTCACCGAGATGTGCACCGGCGTCGACCTCGTCTGGGAGCAGCTGCGCGTCGCAGCCGGTCAGCCGCTCGGCTACGAGCAGGACGCGATCGCGCTGCACGGCCACTCGATCGAGGTGCGCCTCAACGCCGAGGACCCGGCCAACGGCTTCCTGCCCTCGACCGGCCGCATCGACAACCTGCGCATCCCGGGCGGTCCCTGGGTGCGCTTCGACGGCGGCATCTACCGCAACATGGACGTGGGCCTGGACTACGACCCGATGCTCGCGAAGCTGATCGTCTGGGCGCCCGACCGGGCCCAGGCCATCGAGCGCATGCGGCGCTCGCTCGAGGAGCTCAACATCGGCGGCGTCAAGACCGGCGCGCCCGCGGCCCTGCGCGTGATGCTCGATCCCGGCTTCCGCGCCGGCGAGTTCCACACCCAGTACCTCGAGCAGATGGACCTGACCGAGCCCGAGAGCGAGCTCGACCTGGTCGTCGCCGCAGCCGCGGCGGTGCACCGCTTCCGCGCCTCGCGCAGGGCCTCCCTGGCACCCCGCGACGGCGAGCGCCTCGGCTGGATGGCGCGCAGCCGCGTGTCCAAGTCCTCACACCCTCACATCGCCGGCGGCACCGCTGGCTTCGCCCGCGGGGAGGCTGGCGCATGAAGTACTTCGTCAACGTCAACGGCCGCGACCACCAGGTCGAGGTCGTCGAGCGCGGCGGCGAGCTGGTCGTCTTCATCGACGGCAAGCTCACCGACTCCGCCTACCACGAGGTCGATCGCCACGGGCAGATCGCACTCCTGATGGAGGGCCGAGGCTACGCCGTCTCGGTCGCCGGGGGTCGCAACGACCTGGACGTGACCCTCGCGGGTCACCACTACCGGGTCGAGATCGAGGACGAGCGCGAGCGCGCGGCCCACGCGGCCGAGCGCGAG
>JARGPD010000015.1:6319-29028 GCA_029212845.1 Planctomycetota bacterium | reverse complement strand
TGGCCTGCTCAAGGCGGTCATGCCCGGGGTCGTCGTCGAGATCAACGTGGCCGTGGGCGACACCGTCGCCGAGGGCCAGCCGCTGCTGATCCTCGAGGCCATGAAGATGCAGAACGAGATCGGCGCCCCCGGCGAGGGTGTGGTCAAGCGCATCCACGTCAGCCAGGGCGAGGCCGTCGCAGCCGGCGCCAAGCTCGTCGAGCTGGCCGCACTGCCGGAGGAGTAGGTCCAGACCCAAGTGGGTAGGCGGGGCATGTCCCTGTCGATCCCCCGCGGAACGGCCCCCAGAGAGCCCGCCACACGGCAGGCTCTGCGGGGGCCGACGCGTGGGTGGCTACAGGCTCGAACGCTGCGGGGATGTGCAGGATGCTACGCTGCGGGACGCGGGCGATTCGGCCCGCGGCACTGCTCCGCAAGAACTCTCCATGCTGAAAGGACTCACCGTTGTGGCAGTCGCCGCCGCTCTGGCTCTCGTGTGGCTGTTGAGGCTGCAGGCCACAAGCCCCGAGCAGGCGCCGGACCCGGTCTGGCTCGAGGGCGGCGCCACCGGAGCGGCGCCTGCGGCCGATCGAGTGCCGTCCAGCGAC
The DNA here is from genome assembly GCA_029212845.1 of Planctomycetota bacterium. GTDB lineage: Bacteria > Planctomycetota > UBA1135 > UBA1135 > JARGPD01. Next base: position 28,441 of record JARGPD010000015.1, on the reverse strand, counting down.
CCGCTTCGGGAGCTTGTGGACGCCAGGACCAAGGGGCCCGACGCCAGCGGGGTCTTCGTCGTCACCGGCCGGTGTGTGAGCGAGCTCGGTGGTCCACTGGCCGCCGTGCGAGTCGCCACTCGCCCAGCGCCGGCGACCGAGCTCCCCGAGGAGCTGGCCCGGGAGACCTTCACCGATCCTGACGGGAGCTTCCTCTTGGACTGGCCGCTGGCCGACGTGCCACGAGAGCTTCAGCTCGTGGCGCAGGCACCGGACTTCGTCCCGGTCTGGATCCACCTCGAAGCGAGCGCCGAAGAGAGCCCGGTGGACCTCGGTACCCTGGTCCTTCGTGTTGGGAGTGCCGCCGAGTGCCGCATCGTAGATCAGCACGGCAGGCCACTGCCCGAGGTGAGCCTGCTGCTCCGGCGCTCGGGCCAGCCGGTCGGGGCCGCTGCCCGGGTGGCGGAACCGAGCGTCGTCTCGTCGGGTGCCTCCGACGGTGACGGGCGCGTGGAGCTTCCGGGCTTGCTCGGTGCCGGCGAGTGGGAGCTGGTCTGCCGGGGCCTCGGGGTCCAGGACTGGTCTCCGAGGCAGCTCACCATCGCCCCCGGTACGCCGCCACGGGTCGAGATCGTGTGCCAGTACTTCGCGCCGATCGAGGGTCGGGTCGTCCTCCGGGACGGGACGGACTTCGCCGAGGATCAGGCGGGCATGGTCAAGATCAGTGGCTTTGGTGGGCTCGTCGGGCGCACCCGCATCGACGCCCGCGGGGCGGTCGCCGGTGGCAGCGCGGCGGGCTCGCGTGTTGCCAGCGACGGTTCGTTCACCCTCAAAGCCATGCGCGGTGCGGAGCCCGAGGTCGAGCTCGTGCTCGGCGGTGCCGGCGGCCTGGTCGCAGAGCCGGTGCACGCTCGGTGGGGGGACCGGGGGGTCGAAGTCCTGGCTGACCGAAAGCCGCGGCTACGGGTCGAAGTCCGCGAGGCCGGGGGTGGTGACCCCGTGCTGGACTATGGCATCAGCCTGCAGGGCGACCCGGAGGCCTTCCGGTTGCAGGAGCTCGGACAGTTCTCGCCAGGATGGGTCGAGGCGGTGCTCCCCGAGACCGGGGACTTGTGGCTGCATGTGGTTCCAAGGGGCGAGCTAGCACCGATCGGGCCCGTGCGAATCGAGGATGGCAGGGACGAGATCCGGGTCGTCCTCGAGGCCCCGGTCACCCTCGAGCTCGAGGTCCGCGACGCGACCGGAGCTCCAGTCGAAGGGGCCAGCTGCGGGCTCGTCGCCCTGGCCGAAGGCCTCGAGCTGACGAGCAACGAGTTCCTCGCCAGTGCAACGAGCCGCAGCCTCTTCGGTGGGAGCGCACGTGCCCTGGTCTGGGCCACCAGCACGACCAACGCCGAGGGCCAGGTGTGGCTGCGCTGGCCCAACCTCGAAGGCCGTAGGTACTACGTCGACGTCAAGGCACCACTCCAAGGCCACCTCCAGGCGCCCATTCTGGCCCACTCCAGCTCAGCCAGCGTGTCCTTCACCGCAGGTGGTCAGCTTGTCTGTCGGCTCGCCGGCGACTGGCCGTCCAGGGGGCGGCTGCTCGTCGAGCAGCGCTCGGGGGCCCGTGAGCAGCAGCACGCCGGCAGCGGTGGTGTGCCGATGAAGCCGGAGCAGTCGCACAGCTTCATCGGCCTTGCGGGGGGGGAGTGGCGGGTCGTGCCCGTCATCCTTGGTGTCGAGGGCAGCTCGCCGCTGGTCTCGGTCGCAGCCGGTGAGGTGACCACCGTGGTCCTGGAAGCTCGCGACCACTTGATCCCTGCCCAGGCTGCCAACCTACTGCTCGATGGCGCACGGGCTGCAGATGGAATGGCGCTGCTGCGTGGTCCCAAGGCCGAGCTGTACGGCTCGCTCCAGGAACAGACCATGGAGCTCGAGGTTCGGTCCGGCTCGATCGCCCTGCCCGCGCTGCTGCCCGGCGAGTACGAGGTCCTTGTGGGGGACCACCTTGGACGCCTCATCCTGACCTCACCTGGCGAGGTGGTCGGGCAGGTCGAGCTCGAGAGGATGCCGCACTAGCGGGGAGCGGTGGGCTCGTTGGGATGCGCCCCCGCGCCCCCGCGCCCAGGCTGTCCAGGTCCTTGCGGCTGCCAGGGACCGACCCCCCGGGGGGACGCCTGGGTCCTACTCGCCGGCCGGAGCGGCGACCGCGTCGCGGGTCTGCTGGATGCGGTCCTTGAAGGCCTGGGGCAGGGGCAGGGCCAGGGCGTCGTCGAGCACCGCGAGGGCCTCGTCCGGGCGCTCGAGGCGCACCAGGCAGTTGGCAATCAGGCCCATGGCCTCGGCGCGGTTCTGGTCGCTGGCGGCCAGGCCCAGGGCCTTCTGGCCGATGGGCAGGGCGCCCGTGTAGTTGCCCCAGCCGATCAGGTGGCTGCAGAGGCCGAAGTTGGCGGCGAAGTCGGCGCCGGCCTGCCAGGTCTCGAGCTGCGTGACGAGGCCCGGGGCCTCGGCGATCTCGGGGTAGCCCGAGGCCAGCTCCTGGGCGCGCTCGACGGCGCTCCCTAGGTCGCCCTGGCCGGCGTGCCAGTCGGCCTCGAGGCTCAGGGTCCAGGGATCCTGGCCCCCGACGAGGGCGTGCCACTCGGCGAAGGCGGCCGGGACCTCGCTGGTCCGGCCGGCGGCGGCCAGGCTCTGCAGGAGGCCGCGGCGCGCCGCCAGGAGCGACTCGCGGTCGATCGGGGTGCCGTCCTCGTTGACCAGCTCGGCGGCGGCGCCGCGCCAGTTGTCGATCGCCTTGTCGGTCTCGCCGAGGGCGCCGTAGGCCGCGGCCAGGCGCGTGCGCAGGACCGGGGCCGGGCGGTAGTTGAGCATCTCCTCGGCGGTGTCGACCAGCTCGTCGAAGTTGCCGGTCTCGACGAAGATGTTCACCAGCGCGTAGCGCGCGCTGTAGGTCAGGTCGTTGGCCTCGTTGTAGCGGTTGAAGGCACCGCCGAGCTCGGCCTGCACGCGCTCGAGCACCTCGGCGCGGCCGCCTTGGTCGGCGGGCATGCTGTCGAGCATGGCCTGGGACCAGATCCAGCTGAAGCGGAAGGTCTGCTCGGCCGTCATCGAGGGGATCAGCGGGCGCGCCGTGTCGATCGACTCGAGGGTCTTGGCGGGGTCGAAGCCGAGCTCGGCGTCGGCGCGGCGCAGGAGGAACTCGGCGCGCTCGGCCGGGTACCAGCCGTCGGCGCGGGAGTGGGTGTCGTACAGGGCCAGGGCCTCGCCGTGGCGGCCGGTCTTGCGTAAGAGCTCGCCGAGGTAGCGCACGCCGAGGTAGGTCGGCTCGAGCTCGAGGCTCCGGCGGTAGGCGGCCTCGCCCTCGTCGATGCGGCCGAGCTTCAGCAGGGTGCGCCCGCGGTTGTAGTAAGCGTGGGGGCTCTCGTAGCCCTTCTGGAGCAGGCCGTCGAGCCAGGTCAGGTGACCCTGGGCGTCGTCGAGGGTGTAGGCGCGCAGGTTGGTCACGCCGGTCAGGAGCTCGACCATGCCGAGCGGCGTCGCGTGGGGCTCGGGCTCGTAGGTGTAGTCGGAGGCCTCGAGCTGGATCTCGAGGTCACGCAGGTAGTGAGGCAGGGCCGCCTCGTGCTCGAGGTTGGCCTCGAGGGTGACGGCCAAGAGGCCCTCGGCGACGGCGTAGTCGGGGTAGATCGCGATCGCCTCCTGGAACTTGCCGATCGCCAGGGTCGGCAGCTCGCTGCGGGCTAGGTCGAGGCCCCAGGCGAACTTGGCCTTGGCGCTCTTGGGCGCGTCCTCGCGCTCGGTGACCTTGATCAGCTCGTAGGGCTTCTCCCAGGCCTCGGCGCGGTCCATCGACCACACGCCCCCGCCGATCGCCAGCAGCACGCCGGCGGCCAGGCCCGCCTTGCCGAAGCGCACCAGGAACATGGCGACGAACAGGACCAGCAGCGCGCTCGGGAAGTAGAGCAGGCGCTCGCCGAAGATCGTCCCGATCGGGAACAGCACGTTCGAGGAGAGCAGCAGGGAGGCCAGCAGGGCGAGCCACAGGCCGGCGCGCATCGAGCAGCGCTTCGAGGCCAGGACGGCGACCACCACGCTGCCGAACACGAGCAGGATGCTGATCAGGTTGAGCGGCGAGAAGGCGCCCAGGACCTCGATCTGCGTGGCCGAGTAGTCGGCGCTGAAGCCGAAGCTGAGGCCGCCGTCGCCGCGCAGGGGGTTGACGCCGAACATGACCAGCACGGCGCTGGCCAGCATGCGCATGCCGTTGGACATGCGCGTCAGGGCGTCCTCGAAGATCAGCGGGTTGTCGAGGCCGTTGGCCACGTTGTAGTCCGGCGTCAGGGTCCCGAGCACCGCGTAGCGCAGGGCGAAGAGAGCCAGCAGGACCACGACCATGGCGCCGAGCCCGGGCAGCTTGGAGAGGGCCGCTTGGAAGTTGAGCCGCCCGCCCGCGCGGCCGGCGTCGACCAGGAAGAAGATCAGGGGCAGGGCGAAGGCGCTCTCCTTGGAGAGGCACGCCAGGGCCAGGAGGGCCAGGCTGCCGCCGAGCATGGCCGGGTTGGCCAGGGGCTTGTCGCCGGCGCGCAGCCAGCAGAGCCACGAGCCCAGGCCGAAGGCAGCGGCGCACAGCTCGGCGATGCCGGCCACGTCATAGAGGGCCTCGGTGTGCACCGGCAGGGTCGCGAACAGGGCCGCCGCCACCAGGGCGACCTTGTTGGAGCGGCACAGCTCGAGGGCCAGCTCGAACAAGAGCAGTGTCGCCAGGATGTGGAAGGCCAGGGTCAGGACGTGGTAGGGGAAGGGCGAGTCGCCCGGATCCTCGGGGTCGTAGGGCTCGCCCGAGAGGCCACCGGCGACGCCCAGGAGCAGCAGCGGCACCGGGCGCCAGAGCGCCTGGCCCTGGTCCATCTGGCCCCACCAGGGGCTGGTCAGGGTCGCGCCCAGGCCGCTCTCACCGCTCTGGATGCCCACCAGGGCCTCGTGCCCCATGGCCAGCTTCAGGCCGTCGCCGGCCAGCTCGATGCCCACGACCGAGTCCTTGCTCTCGACGGCGGACGAGCCACCGAAGGAGAACAGGTACGGAGTGACGAAGAAGGCGAGGGCGAGGACGGCGGCGACGAGGCGCATGGCGGAGGTCGCCTTGTCGCTCTGGGGGGGGGACGAGGTCATCACAGAATGGGGGGAGGAGGCGGCTGGCGCCCGATCCGGGGGTGGCGGGGCTCGGTGTCCGGTAAGTTTGGCCTAGTTCCGGACTTCGGGTCGCGGCTGCGGCTTGGTTTTTCGGCCGCGGCGTGGCGGTGGGGGGGATTCCGGGTGGAATCGCAGGGGTACGCGCGGGCTGCGGCCGCTGTTGGCGCTGGCCCTCAGGCGCCGGCGCCCTCGAGGCGCGCCTGCAGGGCGGCCCGGGTGCGGCGCGAGATCGCGACCAGGACCGCGACGGCCGCCAGGATGCCGAGTGCGAACATCGCTAGCTCAAAGGGCCCGCGCTCGTGCTGCGCCTCGGTCCCGAGCTGGCGCGAGAGGTCGGCCAGCCCGGCGACCACGTAGCAGGTGAGGAAGGTCTGGGGCAGCATCGCGAGGGCGGTCGCGAAGAGGTGCCGCCAGAAGCCGATCCGCGTGGCGCCGAGGGCGTAGCCGACGACGCTGAACGGGAACAGCGGCGAGAGGCGCACCAGCACGATCATGCCGAAGCTCTTCTCGTCGAGCACCGTGTCGAGGGCCGCGAGCAGCGGGTAGCGCTCGGCGTTCTTGGCCACGAGGTCCCGGGCCAGGTGCCGGCCGAGCAGGAACACCGCCGCGGAGCCCAGGGTCGCGCCGAGCACGGTGGCGAAGAAGGCCGGCCACAGGCCGAAGGCGAAGGCCAGGGTGTAGGTCAGGGCGGTGGCCGGCAGCAAGAGGATGCAGACCGGGATGTAGAGCAGCCCGACCAGGATCGCGCCGAGGGGACCCACCTCGGCGGCCCAGGCCACGAGGGCGTCGAGCCACTCGCCGAAGGGCAAGAGGCGCGAGGCCGCGAAGCCCGCGCTCGCGAGCAGCACGAGGCCGAGCACCAGCAGGAGCAGCTTGTTGCGGCTGGACATGGGGCGGCTCCGCGACGTCGGCCCGCGCGCGGGCCGCCGCCGCCGGTTGGGTGTATCCCGCGCCCAGCGTGCGCCCGGCGGGCTCGGTCGCGGCGGGGGTCATTCCGAGGCGCGCGAGCACCAGCCCCCCCGCCGCGCCCCCCCCCCCGCCCCCCCCGCCCCGTGTTGGGTGGGGTGGGGCGGTGGGGGGGGGGGGCGCGCGCGGCGGCGGGCGGGGGGCCCCCCCCACGCCGCAGATTGGGTCTAGCCCTCGACCAGCTTGCGCACGGCGGTCTCGATCGCGTCGGCGGTCATGCCTAGGCGCTCGAGCACGAGCCCGCCCGGCGCCGAAGCGCCGAAGCGGTCGATGCCCAGGTTGATGCCTGCGCCGCCGGTCCAGCGCTCCCAGCCGAAGGTCGCGCCGGCCTCGACCGAGACCCGCGCGGTGACGGCGGCGGGCAGCACGGCCTCGCGCCAAGCGGCGGGCTGCTCGGCGAACAGCTCCCAGGACGGCATCGACACCACGCGCACGCCGATGCCCTCGGCCTGCAGTCGCTCGCGCGCCTCGAGGGCGATGCCGAGCTCGCTGCCGGTGGCGATCACGATCGCACCCGGGCCGAGCTTCTCGTCGGCGTCGGCCAGCACGTAGCCGCCGCGGGCCAGCTCCTCGGCCGGCGCGATGCCGCTGCTGCCCGTGCGCGAGAGGGTCTCCATGCCCTGGCGCGACAGCACCAGCGCGGTCGGGCCGTTGCGGCGTGCGATCGCTTGGCGCCAGGCCTCGCGCGCCTCGCTCGCGTCGCCCGGGCGCACGACCGTGAGTCCGGGGATCGCGCGCAGGCTGGCGAGCTGCTCGACGGGCTGGTGCGTCGGGCCGTCCTCGCCCACCGCGACCGAGTCGTGGGTGAAGACGAAGATCGAGCCGAGGCGGTTCATGGCCGCCAGGCGGATGGCCGGGCGCATGTAGTCGGCGAAGACGAAGAAGGTCGAGGTGAACGGGATCAAGCCGCCGTGGTAGGAGATGCCGGCCGCCATCGAGGCCATGGCGTGCTCGCGGATGCCGGCGCGCAGGTTGCGGCCGGCGCCGGTCTGGGCGTCGAAGTCGGCCGCACCCTTGATGAAGGCCTTGGTCGAGCAGGACAGGTCCGCGTCGATCCCGAACAGCACCTCGAGGTTGCGCGCGAAGGCCTGCAAGGACTCGTGGCCCGAGACGCGCGTGGCCGGCTTCTCGCCGGCGGGGAACTCGGGCAGGTCGCGGTCCCAGCCGGGCGGCAGCTCGCCGGCCAGCATGTGGCGCCACTCGCGGGCGAGCTCGGGGTTGGCCGCGCTCCAGGACTCGAAGCGCGCCTCCCACTCGCCGCGGGCGCAGGTGCCGCGGCCGCCGGCCTCACGCCAGGCGGCGAGGACGTCATCGGGCACCTCGAAGGGACCGCCGGCGATGCCGAGGTTGGCCTTGGTGGCGGTCAGCTCGTCCGCGCCCAGCGGCGCGCCGTGGGAGGACGAGGTGCCGGCCTTGTTCGGCGAGCCGTAGCCGATGGTCGTCTTGACCTCGATCAGGGTCGGGCGAGCGGTCTCGGCCTTGCCGGCCTCGATCGCGGCGAGCAGCGCGGCGTAGTCGGTGTCGCCGTCCTCGACCCGGATCACGTGCCAGCCCGCCGCCTCGAAGCGCCGCTGGGTGTCCTCGTTGTGCGAGAGGTCCATCGGCCCGTCGAGGGTGATGTCGTTGGAGTCGTAGAGCAAGACCAGCTTGCCGAGGCCGAGCTTGCCCGCCAGGGAGATCGCCTCCTGGGCGACGCCCTCCATCAGGTCGCCGTCGCCGCACAGGGCGAAGGTCTGGTGGTCGACGACCGTGTGCTCCGCGGTGTTGTAGCGGTGCGCTAGCGCGCGCTCGGCGACCGCCATCCCGATCGCGTTGGCGACGCCCTGGCCGAGCGGCCCGGTGGTGCACTCGACGCCGGCGGTGTGCCCGAACTCCGGGTGCCCGGGGGTCAGGCTATCCCACTGGCGGAAGGCCTTGAGGTCGTCGAGCTCGAGCCCGAACCCGGTCAGGTGCAGCAGCCCGTAGAGCAGGCTGGACCCGTGGCCGGCCGACAGCACGAAGCGGTCGCGGTCGGGCCAGGTCGGGTCCGCCGCATCGAACTTCAGCACGTGGCGCCACAGCACCGAGGCCATCGGCGCCGCGCCGAGCGGCAGCCCGGGGTGGCCGGAGTTCGCCCGCTCGATCATGTCGATCGCGAGGGAGCGGAGGGCGTTCGCTGCGGCGGTCTCGGTGGCGGTGTTCACGGTGTCGCGGGTCGGGGTCGGGACCAGGGTCATGGGAGGATCCGGGCAGGCGGTGGGGCGGGGGGGCGGCCGACTCGCATGGTAAACCCTGGAGCGCTCGGATTCCCGCATCGGGTGGCTTCGGGGGCACTTCCCGCGAGATTTGGGGTGGGGCGAAGCTGATCGCCTCGTAGGGCCCGCGGTCGCCATGCTCGTACACCAGCCCCAGGGCCTCGCGGCCAGGGATCGGCGCCAGGCAGGAGTCGGCGGTGGGCCGTGGTGGATGCGGCGCCCGTGGGGCCAGGTCTGGCCGCCGTCCTTGCTGACCCGGACGGTGAGCTGCTCGCGGCTGGTGCTGGCGGGGTTGCGGAAGACCAGCCTGGGCAGGCCGCCGGGGTCAGGACGCATGCCTGGCAGGGGCGCTCGCCTTGGCGGGCGGCTTGCGGTGGCCCGGGATGGTGCGGAGCCCTGGCCCCTTCGCGCAAGACCCTCAGTCGCCGTGGAGGTCGCCGAAGCGCGCCTCCATCACCGCGGCGAGGTCGAGGTCGCGCTGGGTCACGCGGCCGCCGGCCTCGTGGGTCGCGAGGCGCACCTCGAGGCGGTCGTAGGTGTTGGTCCAGGTCGGGTGGTGGTCGGCGGCGTCGCAGGCGGGGGCGAGGTCGGCGAGGAAGGCGATCGCGGCGGCGAAGCTGGGGAAGCGCAGCTGGCGTACGAGCTCGCCGGTGGGCGGCTCGCTCGGTGCGTCGCCCGCGGGGGGCGAGTCTCCGGCGGCGGTGGGCTCGAAGCTCCAGGCACCCAGCCCGCGTCCGGCGAGGGCTGCGGCGAGCTCTGCTTGGGCCAGGGCCCGCGGTGGTGTGCGGCCGGCCATCAGTACGCGCGCTCCACGATGCGCCCTTCGAGGTCCGAGTCCGGGTCGACGAGCAGCGCCAGGGAAGCCCGCGCGGCGCGCAGGCGACGGCGGGCCGCTAGGGTCGCGACCTCGACCCGGGCCTCGGCGGCCTGGCCGTCGAGCTCCGTGAGCTGGGACGTGGCGCGCGACAGGACCGCGAGGGCGGTGTACAGCGCGACCGAGGCCTCGCTGATGCGCGCCTGGGCGGGCTGGTCGAAGAACAGGCCCTTGCCCTTGGTTTCGAGCAGCTCGGCCGTGGCCGAGCCGAGGGCCTCGACCTGCTCGAGCACCTGCCCGGCGACCGCGGCGAGGCGCGCGTCGAAGTCGGCCACGGTGGCGCGCTCCTCGGGCTCGGGCGCACCCGCCTGGAGCAGCGGCTTGAGGCCCTGGCCGGCCATCAGCGTGCGCAGGATCTGGTTGGTTCCCTCGAAGATCAGGTTGATGCGCGCGTCGCGCACGATGCGCTCGAAGGGGAACTCCTTCATGAAGCCCCAGCCGCCGGCGACCTGCAGCGAGTCGTTCGCCAGGGTCCAAAGGCGCTCGGTCGCGAAGATCTTGCAGGCGGCCGACTCGAGCAGGTAGTCGGTCTCGCCGCGGTCCATCAGGCCGGCGGCCAGGTGCGTGCCGGCCTCCATCGCATAGATGTCGGCGGTCATGCCCGCGAGCATCTCGCGGATCAGGCCGAACTCGGCGATCGGGCGGCCGAACTGCACGCGCTCGCCGGCCTGCTTGTAGGCCAGCTCGGCGGCCAGCTTGGCCTGGCCGATGCAGCAGGCGGCCAGGCCGTGGCGGCCGGTGTTGAGCGTGTTGAGCGCGACCTTGAAGCCCTTGCCACGCGGGCCGATCAGGTGGTCGGCGGGCACCACGACCTCGTCGAAGGCGACCTCGCAGGTCGAGCTGCCCTTGAGGCCCATCTTGTCCTCCTCGGGCGCGACCGTGACGCCGGGCAGCTCCGCTGGCACGTAGAAGCAGCTGATCGGCCGCTCGGCCAGGGGCAGGTCGGGCTGCTCGGGGTCGGGCGTGCGCGCGAAGACCGCGAAGACCCCCGCGTAGCCCGCGTTGGTGATCATCACCTTGGTCCCGCTGAGCTTCCAGGACCCGTCGGGCAGCTCCTCGGCCGAGGTGCGCAGGCCCCCGGCGTCGCTGCCGGCGCCGGCCTCGGTCAGTGCGAAGGAGCCCAGGCGCTCGCCGCTGGCGAACTGCGGCAGCCAGTGGGCCTTCTGCTCGTCGGTGCCGAACAGCAGCACCGGCTTCATCGCCAGGCCCATGTGCCCGCCGATGACGGTCACGGTCGAGGCGCACCGGTGGGCGACGGCCTCCATCAGCCTCGAGTAGGCGAACTGGCCCATGCCAGCGCCGCCGAACTCCTCCGGCACGATCAGGCCGAGCAGCCCGAGCTCGGCCAGGCCGTCGCGGACCTCGACCGGGATCTCGGCCGCCCGGTCGATAGCGGCCGGGTCGATCGTCTCGGCCGCCCAGGCCGAGACCATCGCGAAGATCTCGTCGGCGGTCTCACGCGTCTCGGCGTCGGGCTCGGGGAAGGGCAGGAAGGCGGCCTTGGGGGCCGAGCCCAGGAACAGGGCGCGAACGAGTCCGCTCGCGCCGGCGGTGGTGGAGGTCATGGGGTCGGTCGGGCGCAGCTAGCGCGGCTCGTGGAAGGTGCCGCCGGTCTCGGCGAGGTCGACCAGGCGGGCGGCGGGCTCGAAGCGGGCCGCGCCGCCGGGGCGCTCGGCCACGCCGGGCGAGCTGGCGAGCTCGGCCAGGCGCGCGACGATGGCGGCCGCGCCGCGGTCATCGGCATAGGACAGGAGCCCGCCGCGGAAGGGCGCGAAGCCCATGCCGAAGATGGTCGCTAGGTCCAGCTCGCGGGGCGAGCGCATGACGCCCTCGGACATGGCCCGGGCGCCCTCGTTGACCATCGCCAGGATCAGGCGGTCGGTGATCTCGGGCACGGTCATCGCGATCGCGCGGGTCGAGCTCGCGGCGGGCAGGCGCGGGTTGAGCCCGATCGACCGGGGCCGGCCGCCGCGCTTGCGCTCGTAGCGATAGATGCCGTTGCCGGTCTTCTTGCCCAGGTCCCCGTTCGCGACCAGCGGGGCGAGGAAGGCGTTCGCGGTCATGCGCTCGCCGTAGCCCCTCTCCATCGACGCGCCAGCGTGGCCGGCGATGTCGAGCCCGACCTCGTCGAGCAGCTCGAAGGGACCCATCGGCATGCCGAAGGCCTTCATGGCGCGGTCGACGCGCTCGGGCGTCGCGCCCTCCTCCAAGAGGCACACGGCCTCGTCGAGGTAGGGGGCCAAGAGCCGGTTGACCAGGAAGCCGGGCACGTCCTCGACGACGACGGGCGTCTTGCCGAGGTCGAGCGCCAGCCGCGCGACCCGGGCGACGACCTCGTCCGAGGTGTGCCGGCCGCGCACGATCTCGACCAGGGGCATGCGCCGCACCGGGTTGAAGAAGTGCATGCCGACCACGCGCTCGGGGTTCGGGACGCCCGCGGCGATCTCGGTGACCGAGAGGGACGAGGTGTTGGTCGCGAGGATCGCATCGGCGGGCATCAGCTCGGCGAGCTCGCGGAAGACCGCGTGCTTGACCTCGAGCACCTCGGCGACGGCCTCGACGACCAGCTCGCAGCGCCCGAAGCCGACGGCCTTGGTCGTGACCTCGAGCCGGTCGATCGCGGCGTTGGCCTCGCTGGACGAGAGGCGTCGCCGGCTGCGCTGCTTCGCGAGCTCGGCCTCGTGGCTGCGCACGGTCTCGTCGAGGGCGTCGCGGCTGAGGTCGCGCAGGCGCGTCTCGATCCCGCGCTCGGCCATCAGGCTGGCCACGGCACCGCCCATCACGCCGGCGCCGATCACGGCCCCGCGCGAGATGCTGGCGACCTTCTCGCCGTCGGGTCCGACCGCGAGCTTCTTGGCGGCCTCCGACATGTGGTAGATGCCGATCAAGGCCTTGGTGATCGGGCTCTGGGCCAGGGTCGAGTTGACCCGGCGCTCGGAGGCCAGGGCGCCCTCGAGGGACTCCCGGGGCGCGTCGATGACCAGCTCGAGGGCCACGCGCGGGGCCGGATAGTGGCCACCGGTGGCCTTGTGCACGCCCTTCGCCGCGGTGCGCTGGATCAGCGCGGCGGCGATCGGGTTGCGGTCGACCAGCCAAGCGTTGCGGCCGCGACCCTTGCGCTTGCAGCGCTCGCGACCCATGGCGATGTCGGCGGCCACGCGCTGCAGGTACTCGGGGTGGGTCAGGCGATCGACCATGCCGATCTTGAGGGCCTTCTGGGCCACGACCAGCTTGCCGTTGAGGATGATGTCGAGCGCCGCGGGCACGCCGATGCGCCGCGGCAGGCGCGCGCAGCCGCCCCAGCCGGGCACGATGCCGAGCTTGACCTCGGGCAGGCCGATGCGGCTCTTCTTGTGGTCGACCAGCACGATGCGGTCGCAGGCCAGGGACAGCTCGCAGGCGCCGCCGGGCACCGGCCCGCCGACGGCCGCGACGACCATGAGCTTGCCGCCGCCGCCCTTGGACAGGCGGTGGATGCGCTGGAAGAGGTTCTGGCCGAAGGCGATGTAGCGCGCGATGGTCTCGGGCGTGTCGAGCTCCGCGATGGCGTCGAGGTCGGCGCCCGCAGCGAAGGTCAAGGGCTCGCGGCCACAGATCACGAGGCCGCGCACGCTGCCCTCGGCGGCGACGCGATCGACCGCCGCCGACAGGTCGCAGAGGAGCGGCACGTCGAAGACCGGCATGCTGCGGTGGGGCGGGTCGAGGGTCAGGCGCACGAGGCCTGGCTCGGGGTGCTCGTAGCGGACCGTCGCGCCAGGCTCGGGCGCGTTCGGCGGCAGGGGCACGCCCTCGAGCGGGTCGCTGCCGAACTCTGGGGAGTCGTGTTCCATGGACGTGCTCATGCTTGGCACCTCTCGAGCAGCACGGCGCCACCTTGGCCGCCGCCGATGCAGAGGGTCGCCAGACCCAGTTCGTGGTCGCCGGCCTCGAGCTCGAGGGCGGTGGTGAGCAGGAGGCGTGCGCCGGTGGCACCGACCGGATGGCCGATGGCGATCGCGCCGCCGTTGGGGTTGAGCTTCTTCGGCGGCAGCTCGCCCATGGCGCTGCTGCGGCCGAGGTGCTTCTCGGCGAAGGCCTTCGACGCGAAGGCCTTGCGACAGGCGAGCACCTGCACGGCGAAGGCCTCGTTCAGCTCGACCACGCCGACGTCGTCGAGGGTCACGCCGGCTTCGTCGAGACAGCGCGCGCTGGAGAAGACCGGCCCGAGGCCCATGCGCGCGGGGTCGCAGCCCGACCAGGCGAAGGACTTGATCGCGGCCAGGGGGCGCAGGCCGAGCTCGTGGGCGCGGGACTCGGTGGTGATCACGAGCGCCGCCGCGCCGTCGGTCAGGCCGCAGGCGTTGCCGACCGTGACCACGCCGTCGGGCTTCTCGAAGTAGGGCTTCAACCGGCCGAGGGCCTGGGGCGTCTGGCCGTCGCGGATGCCGTCGTCGGCCGCGAGGGCGGCCAGGCCGGGCCTGGCGCCCTTGGGTAGGTAGGTCAGCAGCTCGGCGTCCATGCGGCCCGCGTCGCGGGCGGCCTCGGCGCGGTTGTGGCTCTCGGCGGCGAAGTGGTCCGCGTCGTCGCGGGTCAGGCCGAAGTCGCGGGCCAGGAGCTCGGCGGTGCTGCCCATGATCATGTCGGTCAGGGGGTCGGTCAGCCCCTCGACGACCGAGACGCGCGGCGCCAGCATGGACGGGCGCCAGGAGGCGAGGGCGGCCAGCTTGGCGCCGGTGCCGCGGGCGAAGGCCAAGCGCGAGAAGAACTCGGTGGCCTTGCGATTGAACAGCAGCGGGTAGGCGCTCATGTGCTCGACGCCCACGCACAGGTAGGTGTCGCCGATGCCGGCGCGGATCTGGGTCACCGCCGAGGTCACCGCCTGCATGCCGCTGGCGCAGTTGCGGCCGACGGTGAAGGCCGGGGTCGAGCGCGGGACGCCGGCGCGCACCGCCAGCACCCGGGCCACGTTGGCCTGGTCGTGGGGCGGGCCCACCGAGCCCGCGATGACCTCGTCGAAGACGTCGCCGGTCAGCCCGGTGCGGGCGAAGAGCTCGCGGCAGAGGGCGGCTCCCATGTGGGCCGCGTCCTCGCCCTGGAAGGCTCCGCCTGCGCGGGCTTGGGGGAGCCGCAAGCCTGCGGCGATCACGATCCTGTCCGTCGTTGGCATCTTGGTCTGCGCTGGGTCGAGGGCAAGGTTGCCCCGGGGGGGGCCGGTGTCACCCGATTGAACCCCTTATGGACCGATCTTTCCACACGGCCTAGCCATCTCTTGGTCGCGGCGGCCCGGCGCCGATGGACATGGCCACGGCGAAAGCGTGAAATGGCGAGCCCAGGCAGCTCCGTCCGCCCCCCAAATCAGGTTTCGCAAGTGAACGATCCAGAGCCAGTCGTCCCCGCTCCCGCCAAGGGGCCCGGAGTTCGTTCGCGGCCTCGCACCGTCCTGGTGCTCGGCGGCGGAGGCATGCGCGGGATGGCCCACGTCGGCGTGCTCAAGGTCCTGCGGGACCTCGGCATCCAGTACGACGCCATCGTCGCGACCTCGATCGGCTCCCTGGTCGGCGCCCTAGCAGCTTCGGGCCGCGAGCTGGAGGAGGTCGAGGAGATCGTCGGCCAGGTCCAGAAGCAGGACTACTTCAAGCTCAACTTCGTCAAGTTCCTGCTGAAAGGCGTGCGCGCGCCATCGATGTACCGCGGCGACACCTTCTTCGAGAACCTGCGCGAGATCCTGCCCGACTCGCCGATCTCCGAGACCTCGGTGCCCTTCTACTGCAACTCGATCTGCCTCGAGACGGGCGGCTCCACCTTCTGGGGCACGCGCGGCAGCGACGACGTGCCACTGGTGGACGCGGTCTACGCCTCCTGCGCCCTGCCGGCGATCTTCGAGCCCTACCAGCGCGGCGGCCTGCACTACATGGACGGCGGCATCGTCGACCCGCTGCCGCTGCGCTTCGCCAAGACCCTCTCGCCGGACCTGATCATCGCGGTCGACCTGACCGTCAAGGCGACCTTCAAGACGCCCAACTACAAGAACCGTCTGGCGAGCACGATGATGCGCGCCTTCGAGATCGCCGAGGAGGTCGTCGTCGAGCAGATGCTGCACATGCACGCCGACTACCGCACGGTGCTGATCCAGCCCAAGGTCGGGCACCTCGCGCGCTTCGACTTCGACGACGTGCACTCGGTGATCGAGCTCGGGCGCGAGGAGGCGGTCAAGGTGCTGACCAGCAACGCCGCCACCCGCGACATGATCACGACCGAGATCGTGCCCGGCCTGGCCTGCCCGATCGTGCCCCGCGACTACGTCTCGATCCGCGTCGACGAGGACCTGTGCATCGGCTGCGGCCTGTGCGAGATGGTCTGCGAGACCGACGCCTTCTGGGCCCGCGGCGAGAAGGCCACCGTGCGCAAGCGGCACAACTACGAGTGCACGCGCGACCACGCCTGCGCGCGCAACTGCCCGACCGACGCGATCCACCTCGGCAACCTGTAGCGCCCGGCGTCGATGTCCAAGGCTCCCATGGACCCCCGGGCCCGCGGTCGAGGTGAGCGCCGCGTGCGGCTGCTGCCCCTGCCGCCCACCGAGGGCGCCGAGGTCGACTCGGTCGAGCTGGCCAACCGGCTCGCGCCGCGCGGGGTCGGGGGGCTGCTGGACCGGGCCATGTCGATCCTGCGCAAGGAGCTCGGGCTGCTCTTCGGGATCAGCCTCGCGATCTGGATCCCGCTGCGCGTGCTGCTCCTGTACCAGGTGCGTCCGATGGACGTGGACCCGACCTTGATCGTGCTGATCGAGCAGTCGCTGATGACGATCGGCTTCGTGCTGCCGGCGGCCTTCGCGGCGCGGGTCGTGGCGGCCCAGCTGGCCCGCGATGGCGTCGACTGGGTGCGCGTCCTGGCGCTCGGCCCCGCCGAGGCCGTCGGGCTCCTGTCCTTGACCTTGGCGATCGGCGTGGCCTCGGGCGTCGGCATCTGCATGTGCTTCATCGGGGTGGTCGCCGCCAAGTTCTGGCTGGCCCTCGCCCCGGTGGTCTACGTGCTCGAGCTCGAGCGCAAGCCCTTCGCACGCATCGGCTACGCCCTCCAGCGCAGCGTGAGCCTGGTGGCCGGCAGCTTCTGGCGCTGGCTCGCGATCGCGACGATCCTGATGGTGCTGCACCTGCTCCTGACCCTGCCCGTGGGCTACCTGGACGACCCCGGCGAGCGGCTCTCCTTCGCCCTGCGCTTCGGCGTGGACCTGAACCTGCTGGAGCTGCTCGTGGCCCTGCTCGGCGCGGTCTTCCTGGCGCTGGTCGGCGTGCTCAACGGCGTCGTCTTCGCGGCCTTCTACTTCGACCAGCGCGCGCGCCTCGAGGGCGTCGACCTGTACCTGAACCTGGCCTGGCTCGAAGAGCAGAACGGGGGGCCGGCATGATGGCCCTGCAAGGCCAAGCCAGCTCGCCCGAGGCCCCGGTGGTCCTCGAGGAGGCCCTCGAGCTGGCCGGCTCCGAGGAGCTGCGGCACCTCTACAAGTCCGACGGGCCCAGCTGGCTCGACGGCCTCGACCTCTCGTGGCTGCCCGAGTGGGACTGGCTCGACGGCTCCATCGCCGGCTACCTGTTCTGGAGCGTGCTGGTGCTGCTGCTCTTGTGGGGGGTCTACCTCCTGGTGCGGACCTTCCTCGGCAGGCCGCGCAAAGAGGAGCAGCAGGAGCCCGTGGAGCAGCGCCGCCTGGTGATCGCCGAGGAGCTGCGCGCCGCCGCGCGCTACCGCGCCGAGGGGGACCTGGCCCTGGCCCTGCGCCACTACTGGATGGCGCTGGTGGTCGGCCTCGGGCGCGGCAAGGCCGTGGCCTATCGCCCGGCCTGGACCTGCCGCGAGATGCTGGCGCGCTCCAAGCAGGGCACCGAGGAGTACCAGCTGCTGCACGAGCTCTTGCCGCGCATCGAGCGGCTGGAGTTCGGCAAGCTGCCGATCGCGGCCTCCGACGTCGACGAGCTGGCCGCGATCTGCGAGGCGCGCCTCGGCCGCGAGCTGGCCCGCGAGGAGGCCACGGGATGAGGTCGCTCGGCTGCACCGGCTTCTTCGGCGGCCTCCTGGTCGTGGTGCTCGCGGTGACCCTGGCCGGCGAGCTGACCAGCAGCGGGCCGGTCAGCGGCGGCGTGACCGACCACCGCCGCGCCGGGCGCGCCTTCGCCCGCGGGCTCCTGGAGCGGGCCGGCCTCGAGCCCGGCGTCTGGACCGGGCGCCCGGCCGAGCTGGTCGACGCGCCGGTCGAGCTCCTGTGGCTGCCCGACCTGCCGCCCGAGTACCGCGCCGAGGAGCCGCCCCTGGCCATCGAGGACTGGGAGAGCTGGGAGGAGCCGACGCCCGTGGTGATCCCGAGGACCGAGACCTCCTTCTCGGCCTCGCACTACGCCGACTTCGTCGCGCGCGGCGGGGACGTGGTCGTGCCCGTGCTCTCGACCGCGAGCCTGGACTTCGCCGAGGACCTGCTGGGACTCGAGCGCAGCGACCTGCGCTCGGCGATCTTCTACAGCGACAACCTGCCGACCCGCACCGGTCTCGTCGGGCTCGCGCCGGTGGAGGGCGTCACGCTGCTCGAGCTCTTCCAGGACAGGGAGGGCACGGTCCTGGGGCTCGAGCTCGATCCCGAGCGCGGGCTCGCGAACGAGGCCCTGTACGTCGAGCGCGAGCTCCTGGTCGAGCCGGACGCGGACCGCTCGGGTGGCCTGACGGTCGACACCAGCGGCCCCTCGTGGGGCTACACGATCGAGCGCGTGCTGCCCGGGGACCTGGGCGAGGACGAGTCGCCCTTCGCGGTGGTCCTCTCTGCCGACGCCGGCCGCGTGGTGCTCCTGAGTGGCGACGACGCCTTCGAGAACGAAGCCGCGCTGACCGCCGACCACGCGCTCGTGCTGGTGCGCTTCGCCGAGCTGCTGGAGCGCCGCATCTGGTTCGACGAGTCGGTCCTGCGGCCGAGCCACGGCAGCTGGATGGGCTACCTCTTGCGGCCGCCCTTCGTGTACCTGACCCTGTCGCTCTTGGTGCTGGCGATCCTCGCCGGCATGCGCAGCGCGGCGCGCCGCGGCTTCCCGCTCGAGGAGCGCCTGGCCCATGGGCCGACGCCGCTCGAGCGCGCCCGCGGCCGAGCGGGCCTGCTCTTGGCCGCCGGCCGCCAGGACCTCTTGGCCGCCGACCTGATCGACGGGGTGCTCGCTCGTCTGGGCGTCACCGAGCCGGCGAAGCGAAGCGCCAGAGACCGCCGCAGCGCGACGGGCGACGACGCGGACAGCCGCGCCAGCGTCGAGGCCACCCAGCTGCTCCCGCGCTTGGCCGCCGTCGCCCCCGCCCCCCCGGGGCTGGCCTCCGCCCTGGAGACCCTCGGCCTCGGGCCCGAAGGCCGTCGTCCCGTCGCCCCACCCACGACCACGGCCGAGCTCGAACAGCTCGGCCGCACCCTCGCCGACATCGAAGAGAGGATCCACCTCCCATGACCGACCCCATTGAGCCCGCGATCGAACCCTCCGACGACCCCAGCTTCGACGAGCTCTTGCGCCTGACCGCCGGCGTGCGCGAGGCCTGCGGGCGCGTGCTGGTCGGCCTCGAGGACGAGGTCGACGCCTGCCTGACGGCCTTGCTCGCCGGCGGCCACGTGCTGCTCGAGGGCCCCCCCGGCGTGGCCAAGACGCTGCTCGTGCGCTGCCTCGCCACGGCCCTCGGCGGCGAGTTCGGGCGCATCCAGTTCACCCCGGACCTGATGCCCGCCGACGTCACCGGCACCTCGGTCTTCCACGCCGAGGACGGCAGCTTCCGCTTCCGCGCAGGACCGATCTTCACCCAGTTCCTCCTGTGTGACGAGATCAACCGCGCGCCGGCCAAGACCCAGGCCGCCTTGCTCGAGGCGATGCAGGAGCGCTCGGTCACGACCGACGGCGAGACGCGCCCCCTGCCGCGCCCCTTCTGCGTCTTCGCGACCCAGAACCCGATCGAGCACGAGGGCACCTACCCCCTGCCCGAGGCCCAGCTCGACCGCTTCCTCTTCCATGTGCGGCTCGGCTACCCGAGCCCCCAGCACGAGGCCCAGCTCTTGGCCTCGGCCCACGACCGGCCGATCGACGCCAGCCCTGCCGAGCTCGGCATCGTGCCCCAGTCCGACCCCTCGCGCTGGCTCGACCTGGCCGCGCTGATCGAGTCCAAGATCGAGGTGCGCGAGGACCTGTTCGACTACGTCGTGCGGCTGCTCGGCGCGACCCGCCGGTCGCCGTCGCTCGCCCTGGGCGCGTCGCCGCGCGCCGGGGTGATGCTGCTGCGGGCCGCCAAGGCGCGCGCGGCCATGGGCGGGCGCGGGTTCATCACGCCGGACGACATCAAGGGCGTCTTCCTGCCGGCCCTGCGCCACCGGGTCGCCCTCGACCCCGCCGAGGAGATCGGCGGCGGCAGCACCGAGAAGGTCCTGCGCGGGATCCTCGACTCGGTGGAGGTCCCGCGCTGATCCCGACCCGGCGAGCCCTGCAGCTGTGCCTGCCCGGCCTAGCCCTGGCGCTGGTGGGGGCCTTCGTGCCCTTCGTCGGCTTGCTCGGCCTGGCCTGGCTGCTGGTGGTGGTCGTGCTGATCGTCCTGGACGCGCGCGCGGTGCCCACCGCCGACCAGCTCCTGGTGGTGCGCCAGACGCCGCGGGTCGTCGGCCTCGACGCGGTCTTCACCGAGACCGTGACGATCGGCTTCCTCGCGCGGACCGGGGCCGACGCCAAGGCCGCCTTCGGGCGCATGTCCCTCGAGCTGCACGGCTCGATGCCGGCCGGCTTCGTGCCGGTCGAGCTGGGCGTCGACGCCGACGGCGAGCCCTTCGTCGAGGTCCTCGACGAGCTGAGCTTCTCCGCGGGCCAGCGGCTCGAGCTGGCCGAGGTGGCGAGCGGCGGCGCGCCGAGGGGCAAGCGCTCCGCCGGCGGGCGCGACGGAGAACGGCGCGTGGAAGCCGAGGCCCAGGAGCAGCGCGCGCAGCCCTGGACGGTGGAGCTCCAGCGCACCTGGCGCGCGCACCGGCGCGGCCGCCTGGCCCTCGGGCGCCTGGCGCTGCTGCCGACGGGGCCCTGGGGGCTCGCTCGCAAGCGCCTGGTGCTGGGCGCCGACGAGGTCGTGCAGGTCGAGCCGGCGCTGCTGGGGCTCAGCCGGACCCTGGCGCTGGTGGCGTCGGAGCGCTGGCAGGACCTCGGCCTCAACCGCATGCGCAACCGCCGCGGCGGCCAGACCGAGTTCGAGTCGCTGCGCGACTACGTGATGGGCGACGAGCCCCGCGCGATCGACTGGAAGGCCTTCGCCCGGCGTGGCAAGCCGACCGTGCGCCAGTACGAGCCCGAGCGCGGCCAGGAGGTCGTGCTCTTGTTCGACTGCGGCCGGCGCATGGTCGCGCCCGTTCACGAGCCCGGCATCCCCGAGTGGAGCAAGCTCGACCACGCCCTCGACGCGGGGCTGCAGTTCGCCGCCGCGGTCCTGTCCCAGGGCGACCGCGTCGGGCTCCTGGCCTTCGGCCGCCGGCTGCGGGCCTGGGTCGCGCCGGCGCGCTCGGGCGGCCAGTTCGCGCGCCTCAAGCACGCCATCTTCGACCTGCAGCCGACGCCCGACGAGTGCGACCTGTCGGCGGCCCTGGCCGAGCTCTCGGCGCGCCACCGGCGCAAGGCCCTGGTGATCGTGGTCTCGGACGTCGCGGACCCCGACCACGTCGCGGCCCAGGCCGCGGCCCTCGCCCGCGGCGGCCGGCACCGGCTCGTCTTCGCGGCGATGAACGACCCCGACCTCCTGCGCGCGGCCGCCGACACCACGCCCGAGGCCACCGGCCTACGCGCCGCCGCCCTGGCCGAGCTGGCGACGCGCCAGGCCTCGCTCGACGTGCTGCGCGGCCAGCGCATCCCGGTCGTCGACCTGGACTCCACCCGCGCCGCGGCCCCGATGCTGGCGGCCTGGTTCCAAGAGCGCCGCGCCGGCGCGCTCTAGCCGACGCGCTCCGGCCGCCGGAGGCGCTCTCAGTCGCCCAGGTAGCCCATGGCCGCGAGCTCGCTGAGCTCCTGCTCGGTCAGCTCGAGGCGCACGATCGGCGCGCGGCGTCGCAGGGCGTCCTCGAGCTCGGACCTGTAGCGCTCGAGCAGCTGCTTGGCCCAGGCGCGGCTAGGCTCGTCGAGGCTGGCTAGCTCGGCTGGATCGCTCGCGAGGTCGAAGGCATGCACGGGCTCGAGCACGAGCTCCCCGTCGACCAGCTGCAGGATGACCTTGCGGTCGCCGGCGTAGAGGGCGAGGTCGTCGCTGACGAAGAACCTCGGCGTGCCCTCGATCTCGAAGGCGAGGAGCGGCGCGCTGAGCTCGGGGTCCAGCATGTCGCGCCCGACCCAGGCCGGGTCGGGTTCGAGCCCGGCCAGGCGCGCGAGGGTCGTCGGCAGGTCGACCAGCCCGACCGGCCCTGGCCGCATCCCCGCCGGGACGCCCGGCGCGCGCAGCACCATCGGGACGGCGAGCTGCTCCTCGAAGGCGCTGTTGCCGTGGGCCCAGCCAGCGTGCTCGCCGAAGGCCTCGCCGTGGTCGCTGGTCAGGACCAGGGCCGCGTCCCCGAGGCCGTGCTGCTCGAGCAAGTCGAGCAGGTCCCGGAAGCCGAGGTCCAGGTCGGCGACCCCGCCCAGGTACATGCGGCGCATGGTGTCGCGCAGCTCGGGGAAGTCCCGGAGCAGGGTGCTCGAGACCTCGATCGCCGCGGCCTCGGGTGAGCTGACCAGCGCGCCGAAGTCCCAGTCCTCGGGCCGCGGGTCCTCGCCGAAGAGCTCGGGGTGCGCGGCGAGGGTCTCGGGGCTGACCTCGTAGGGCGCGTGGGCGCGGTAGCTCTGGACGAAGAGGAACAGCGGGCGGCCGTCGTCGAGCTCCAGGATCGTGCGGCGGTAGAGGTCGCTGACCACGGCG
>JARGPD010000015.1:0-6309 GCA_029212845.1 Planctomycetota bacterium | reverse complement strand
CGCAGCCGGTCGATGGTCTTGGTGGTGAAGCCCTTGCCGCCGGTCTCTTCGAGGAAGACCTCGAAGCCCGCGTCGAGCCCATAGCGCTGGGAGACGAACAGCCCGTCGGTGACGGCGACCGTGCGGTAGCCGGCGGCGGCCAGGTGCTCGGCCAGGGTCGCGACCTCGGGGGCGAGGGCGCGGTCCTGGTTGAGGGTGGCGTGCTGGTGCGGGTGCAGGCCCGAGAGCATCGTCGCCTGGGAGGGCAGGGTCCAGGAGGCCGCGGCGTGGGCCCTCGCGAAGACCAGCGCGTCGTCCGCGAAGGCGTTCATGTGCGGGGTCAGGCGCGGGTCGCCGCCGTAGGCAGCGAGGTTGTCGGCGCGGAAGGTGTCGGCCAGGAACAGCACCAGGTCCGGGCGTGCGGGCTCTGTAGGGTCCGGGGTGGGGCGGGCGGCGCTGAGGGTGGGCGCGAACACCGCGAGCGGGGCGTGGCCGTCGATGGCGCGCAGGCTCAGCAGCCCACCCTGAAAGGTGGGCAGCTCGACGCGCCATGGGGTCGGCGGGCCGAGCAGCTCGTGGGGGATCGCCTCGGCCCAGACCCGCTCGCCGTCGAGCTGCAGCTCGAGGGTCGTGGCCGTGCCCGCGCTGGGGCCCCCGTGGGCCAGGCTGGAGAAGAGCAGGGTCGCGCCGGGTTGCTCGCCGACCGGCGGCAGGTCCAGGTCGAGCCGCTGGCCGGGGAGCAGCACGAAGCCATCGCCGGTGGCGCCGTGCAGGCTGATGCGCCCTTGCTGCGCGCTGCCGCTGCCGATCCAGCCGCGGTACTCCAGGGTCTCCCCGGCGAGCGAGCCGTCGCGATCCAGCAGCATTAGCTGGTCGGCGAAGACCAGGAAGCTGTCGTCCTCGAGCCCGTCCAGGTCCATGAGCTGGCGGTCGATCGGGAGCTGGTTGATCGCACCCAGTGGGCCGAACAGCTCGTGGGGCCCGCCGCCGGCCCGATCGCGGCTCTCGCCGGGGACCCGGATCGGGGTGCTCTGGACCTCGGGCCAGATGGTGGGCTGCCAGGCCCCGGGCTCGATCGTCTGGCGGATGCAGAGCCAGCCGGGCGGCGCGTCGGCGAGCTCGAGCACGGGCTCCTCGGTGTGGATCCAGCCCGCGGGCACGCCGCCCTTGGCGAGCAGCAGCGGCGAGGTGGGCGTCGAGTCGCTGCCGCAGGCAGCGAGGGTCAGGAGGAGGAGCGGGAGGCAGCGCATCGGGGGACACCATGCCCAAGATGGAGGGCCTCGCCTAGTGCTGGTGCGGGGGTTGTCTGCCGCGCCCTCGAGGTGGAGCGGGCTAGCCCCGGTTGTCGAACTCCCAGATGACCTTCTGGCCCCAGTGGTGCGGGCCCTCGCGCTCGACGAAGTCGCCGCCCGTGTGCTCGTCGATCGTGCGGCGCCAGAAGGCGATCGCCCGGGCGTGGCTCGGGTAGGTGACGACCTGCCAGCGGCCGCGGTGCGTGTCGAAGCCAGCGTGGGCAGCGGCGCGCGCGAGGCCACCGCCGCGGTGGGCGCGCAGCACGAAGAACTCGTGCACGACGAAGTCCGCGTCGATCGACTCGGGGACGTAGGGACCGGTCGCGATCAGGTTGAAGCCGACCGGCTTGCCCGCGGTGAGGATCAGGTAGGGGAACAGGTGCTCGGGGTTGCGCCACCAGGCTGCGAGGGTCTCGCCCTGCTCGCCGAGGGTGCGCACCTCGTCCCCGGCGCCCAGCACCCCGTGGCCGTTGACCGGGTGGGAGTCGAAGTCGGACAGGTCGTGGACGTACAGCGGCCACAGGTTCTTGACGACCTGGGAGCGGTTCTTCGTGCTGAGCTCGAGCGGGGCCTGCATGGCGCTGGTTCAGGCGCCTTGGCCGCGGTCGCCGAGCTCTTCGCAGGCGCGCTCGAGCTCGATAAGCTCGCGGTCCTCGCGCCACCAAGGCAGGGACTTGGTCAGGAGCACCAGCAGCACGAACGAGATCGGGTAGACCCAGAGCAGCTGGGGGATGCCGAGCCAGAGCCCGACGATCAGGAGCGCGGCGCCCGCACCGTGGACGGCGCCGACGACGTACAGCTTGGTGAAGAGCCGCTTGGGGACGACCGCCCAGCCCTCGCGCAGGGAGGGCGGCAGGAGGGCGCGGAGGGCGTCGAGGTTCTCGTCGACGTGCTCGTCGGACATGTGCGAGGGGGAAGCCATGGGCGGGACAGACTCCTACAGGTAGAGGCTGAGGCCGAAGCTGGCGATCAGCCAGTAGACGATGGCTAGGGGAGCGCCGACGCGCAGGAAGTCCGAGTAGCGGTAGCCACCGGGCCCCAGCACCAGCAGGTTGACCTGGTGGCCGAGGGGCGTGGCGAAGGCGTTCGAGCCGGCGAAGGCGACGGCCAGGACGAAGGGGGTCGGGTCGGGGATGCCCAGGGAGTGGGCGGTCGAGATCGCGATCGGGGCCAGCAGCACCGACACCGCGTAGGGCGACACGACCTGGTTCAGGAGGGTCCCGGCGAGCAGCAGTCCCGCGAGGGTGCCGCCGGGTCCGAAGGAGCTCATGCTGCCGACGATGCCGCTGGCGATCGAGTCGGACAGACCGGTGGCCTGCATGGCCTCGCCGAGGGCGAGGGCACCGACCACGAAGATCAGCACGGGCCAGCCGATGCAGCGGTAGGCGCGGCGCGTGTTGATGCAGCGCGCGCCGACCATGGCGATGGCGCCGGCGAGCACGACGAGCGGGATCGGGATGAAGGGCTTGAGGGCCGGCAGGGTGCCGAGCACGAACAGGGCGATGACCGCGCCGAGGATCTGCAGTGAGCGCCGTGCGGCCTGCTTGAGCAGCGGGTTGTGCTCGTCCGTCGCGATGCGGTAGAAGTCCTGGGAGCGCTCGATCTTGGCCTCGCTCGACTCCGGCCCGCAGACCAGCAGCACGTCGCCTGGGCGCAGGTGCAGGTTCGAGGCGAGCTGCCGGTAGTGGTGGTCGCCGCGCAGCACGGCGACGACCAGCACGCCGAAGTCGCGCCACAGGTGCAGGTCGCCCAGGCGGATGCCGACCAGGGTCGACGAGGGCGCCAGCACCAGCTCGAACAGCTGCATCGTACGGGGGTCGAAGCGCGTGTCCCCCAGGAACTCGAGGCCCATGCTGGCCTGCAGGGACAGCAGGCGTTCGACCTTGCCGCGCAGCATGATCGTGTCCCCGGCCTCGACCCGGTTGTGCCCGTAGGGCGGCCAGAGCACGTTGCCTTCGCGCGCGATCATGAGCGCCTTGGCGCCGTCCGCGTCGTCGCTCTGGAAGCTGGCCTCGAGCTCTTGGCCGACCAGGGGCGAGTCCGGGCCGACGGTCAGCTCGGTCACGAACTCGCGCATCGGTGTGCCGGCCAGGCTGGTGGTCAGGGTCCGGCGATTGGGCAGCAAGCGCTCGGTCAGGATGACCGAGAGGGGCACGCCGATGAGGCACAGCACGACCGCGATGGGCGTCATCGTGAACAGCCCGAGGGGCTCGGCTCCGGCCTGCACGCCCGAGCCGCTGGTGAGCAGGTTGGTCGTCGAGCCCACCAGGGTCAGGGTGCCGCCGAGGATCGACGAGAAGGCCATCGGCATCAGGATGCGCGAGACCTCGACCTCGAGCCGGCGCGCGATCTCGACGGCTAGGGGCAGGAAGACCAGCACGACCGCGGTGTTGCTGGCTAGGCCCGAGATCAGCGCGGCGAGCGTGCAGAGGCTGTAGAGCAGTCGCTTGTGGTTGCCCTTCGACAGGTCGAGCAGGTGGTGCGCGACGAAGTTCAAGGCGCCCGTGTGGGACAGGCCCTCGCCGATCACGTACAGCCCCGCGAGGGTGATCACCGCGTCGTTGGAGAAGCCGCCGAGGGCATCCCCCATGGAGATGATCCCGCTCACCGCGAGCAGGATCACGAGACCCAAGCCCACCAGGTCGAGGCTGGCGATGCCGGTGATCAGCAGTCCGAGGGCGACGACCGTCACCAGAGCGACAAAGATGGCGGCGGGGGTCATGGGGAGCGCGTCTGACGGCACCAAGCTGCCCAACCCGGGCGGCTTTGTCCACGGAAAGCGGGGCGGCCCGGCTTCCCGGTCCCAGGGCAGCGTGCCCCGCGAGCTACTCCAGCCTCTCGAGGGGCACCTTGCGGGGATCGATGGTGCGCCGCCTGAGGCTCGAGGCATCCTCGATGGTGACCTCGAGGCGCCGCCCGCGATCGGCGACCGACAGGATGCGACCCATGCCGCGCCGACCGAAGCGCACCCAGTCACCGCGCTGGAAGGGGAAGTCGTCCGGGGCGCTGGTGGCGTCGGGCTCACGCGCCTCGCCGGCGCCCGGCTGCCCATGCCCGAAGCCCCCGAGCCAGGTGTCCGCCTCGACGCAGACGTCGCAGGCGCCGCAGGGCTCGGTCTCGTCCAGCTCGAAGTGGGCGCCGAGGCGCTGGCGGCGGCACTCGCTGTCCTCGCCGGCGAGCTGCGCCATGGCAAGCAGGCCCTTGAGGTCCCCGTCGAGCTTCTCGGGCGAGCCGACGATGTCCGGCAGCACAGCCGGGTCGAAGTGCGGGTCGACGGCCAGGTCGTGGGCCTCGAAGCTGCCGCTCACCGCGCCGACGACCTCGAGCCAGCGCAGGGCGATCGCGGCGCGGTTGTCACGCCGGTTCTTGACCAAGAGCTCGCCGACGAGGTCGTCGTAGTCCTTGGTCGCGACGCGCTCGCCCCAGCGCGCGATCGTGTCGAAGACGGCCAGCACGAAGGCGCGGTCGGGGTTGGCCCAGCGCACGAACTCCTGCTGCACCGCGAGGTCCTCGGGGAAGAAGAGCGTCTCGCAGAAGGACGGCAGGCCATCGCGGCCGGCGCGGCCGACCTCCTGGGTCCAGGCCTCGACCGTGCGCGGCACCTGGGCGTGCAGCACGAAGCGGATGTCGGCCTTGTCGACGCCCATGCCGAAGGCGTTGGTGGCCAGCACCACGGCCGGCTCGGCGGCGCTGGAGGCCATGAAGCGCTCCTGCATCGAGCGCCGCTCCCGGGGCGACAGCTTGCCGTGGTAGACCAGGCTCTCGATGCCGACCCGGCGCAGCTCGTCGTGCAGGTCCTCGAGGTCGCGGATCAGGGTCGAGTAGACGATGCCCGGACCGCGCAGCTGGCGGATGCGCGCGGCGAGGTGCGGCAGCTTCTCCTCGGCCAGGTGCACGCGGCGGAAGCCGAGGAACAGGTTCGGGCGCTCGATGCCCGTGCGCACCACGTGCGGGTCCTGCAGGCCGAGGCTCTCGACGATGTCGCGCGTGACCCGCGGCGTGGCGGTGGCGGTCAGCGCGATCGTCGGCAGGCGTCCGGAAGCGTCCGAGGTCGCCTTGGTGCCGGGCCCCTCGGCCAGGGGCGTGCGGCTGGCGCGGTGACCCTCGAGGCGCTGGCGGTAGATGCCGAGTCGCGAGTAGTCCGGCCGGAAGTCGTGGCCCCACTGGCTGACGCAGTGGGCCTCGTCGATGGCGAGCCTTGTGATCGGCAGGTCGGCCTCGATCGCCTGGAAGGTGGGCGACCGGAAGCGCTCGGGCGTGATGAAGAGCAGGTCGAGCTCGCCCTGCCGGGCGGCCTCGAGCCGGCGCCTGCGGACCGGCGCTTCGACGCTCGAGTTGACGTAGGCGGCGCGGACGCCCTTCTTCTGGAGCGCATCGACCTGGTCCTTCATCAGGGCGATCAGCGGACTGACCACCAGGGTCAGGCCGTCGAGACACAGGGCGGGCAGCTGGTACAAGAGGCTCTTGCCCGCGCCGGTCGGCATGGTAGCGACCACGTCTCGGCCGGCGAGCACGGCCGCGATGGCGTCGGCCTGGTGGGGCCGGAAGTCCGCGAAGCCGAAGCGTTCGGCGAGGATGCTGCGGGCACGCTCGAGCCCGGCCCCCTGGGCCGAGCTCCGGGACGGATCGAGGCTCATGCCGCGCAGGATAACGGCGCCCCGCCCAACCAGCAGCAGAAAGCACCAACGGAACCGCAGCAGCTGGATCGCAGCAGCGAGAACGCAGCAACGGGACCGCAGCAACAGAACCGCAGCAGCCGGAACGCAGTAGCCGGAACGCAGCAACGGAACCGCAGCAGCGGGAACGCAGCAGCAGAACCGCAGCAGCGGGAACGCAGCAGCAGAACCGCAGCAGCGGGAACGCAGCAGCAGAACCGCAGCAGCGAGAACGCAGCAACGGAACCGCAGCAGCGAGAACGCAGCAGCGAGAATGCAGTAGCCGGAACGCAGCAACGGAACCGCAGCAGCTGGAACGCAGCAGCGAGAACGCAGCAACGGAACCGCAGCAGCTGGAACGCAGCAGCGAGAACGCAGCAACG
>JARGPD010000014.1:45652-46676 GCA_029212845.1 Planctomycetota bacterium | reverse complement strand
CCCTCGAAGCGTGCGGAGACGACTTGGACGGCGAAGTGGTCCGAGGTCCCGGTCATGTCCTCGACGCCGACGTCGTCGCCGGGGAAGGCGGTCTCGAGCAGTGCTTCGACTTCTTCGATGGTGATCATGGTCTGGTCATCCTGGGGGTGAGCCAAAGAATCTAACGTCGGCGTCAGGTTTAGCGAAGGGAGCTCGGGGGAAAAGCGAGTCCGAAGCCGTGCCCGCCTGCCAAAGAGCGGTCGATGTCCTACGCCTCTGGGTCGTCCACCACCACGCCCCCGGCCTGGGACGCGGCGAACAACCGGCCGGTGTTGTGGTACCAGGCGAAGGCCATCGTGACGGCGAAGACCGCGAAGGCGGGATCCAGCGCGTCGTCCCCCCCGACCACCGCAGCGGCTCCGAAGAAGACGACCGCGACCGGGATCGAGAACAAGAAGAGCCGCACGCCCGTCACCCAGCCCAGCGCGAAGTAGCGCTCGAGGAAGCCCCCGCCGAAGCTGCCCCCGTTCTTGGCCTTCAGGTGCAGCAGGCCCCAGATCGTGATCGCGATCCCCGCGATCCCGGCGACCAGGTCCCAGGCGGTCATCACGTACCCGGGCACCACCATCCCGAGCGCGCCGACCAACATGGTGGCGAAGAAGTAGGGCTCCACCTCACCACTCTCGAAGCGGTTGGTGCGAAAGCGTTCCACGAGCGAGTCCGAGCTGATCCAGTGCATGGGCGAGTGTTTCTCTTTGGGGTCGAGCCCGGGTGCGCGCCCGCCACGGGCGGCGCCGGGGGAGCAGGTAGGAGAGGGTCGGAGGTCGAACCTGACGAGCTAGACGTACACCACCGCGGTGCCACTGGCGGTGACCATCAGCATCCCGTTGCCCTGACCCAGCACCTCGTAGTCCAGGTCGACGGCCACCACCGCGGTGGCACCGAGCTGGGCCGCACGCTGCTCGAGCTCGCCGAGTGCGATCGTGCGCGCCTCCTGCAGCTCGCGCTCGTAGGTCCCCGAGCGCCCGCCGAGCAGGTCGCTCAA
>JARGPD010000014.1:28762-45608 GCA_029212845.1 Planctomycetota bacterium | reverse complement strand
GAAGAGGTCCTTCACGAAGTTGGCCCCCAGGATCGCCTCCCCACACACGATGCCCTTGTACTCGGTGATGGTGCGGCCTTGGATCTCGGGGGTCGTCGTGACGATCATGTCGGGAGCCCCTGGGGGGCGGTTCTCGGTGGTGGTGGTCGGATTCGAGCCCCCACCTACTCCCCAGGCCCGCGCCCATTCCAGCCACCCTGGGAAGTTCTTCCCTCTGGCCGAGGAGCCGCGCCCGGGCGCGAGCCCCTTGCCCCTAGGCACCTAGCCGCCCGCGGCCGGTGCGCGTCGGGTCACTGACCGATGCCGAGCAGCAGGTCGTGCACGCGCCCTTCGAGGTCCGCCGCCACGGCTCCGGGCAGCAGTCCGGCCCAGTCCGGCCGGCCAGCCTCGCGCCAGGCCGACGAGCGCACGAAGCGCCGCCCATCCTCGGCGAGCGCCCCCAGCTCGATCGAGACCGACCAGGGCTGCTCGTCCTTGATCCCATCGAGCCGCAGCACCAGGGCACCTGCGGCGAAGCCGGACTCGGACAGCTCCACCGCGCGCGGCATCACGTCGTCGAGGGCCAGGGCCCCCACGAAGCCGATCAGGTCCTCGGCCACGACCCGCTGCGCGGCGACGCCGGTCTGCTCCTCGCCCCAGCGCCCCTTGTCGTCGCGCACGAGGGCGACGCCGGTGCCGGCGATCGTGAACTCCATGCGCTCGACCGTCGAGGCATCGAAGGACACCAGGGACGAGTCGATCCACGCGCGCGGATCGCTGGAAAGGCCGCCGATGCCCGACAGGGCAAAGACGCGCTCGCCGCCCACGGCCCGCAGGTAGCCGCTGGTGCCGCCCCCCTCGCGCCCCGCGTTGCCGAGCACGAAGGACCAAGGCGCGGTCCCCGGAGCCTCGAGCGTCAGCACGGGGCCCGTCTCCACCCCGAAGATGGCGTGGCTCGCGGCTTCCTCGCTGACGAGGTCCGAGACGCGCAGGTTGTCGACGCTGGCGAGCAGCTTGTCGACGAGGTACTCGAGGGCCGGGTAGGACAGGCGCTGGTTGACGGTCCAGGGCTCGTCGGTGGACTTGCGCACCAGCATCAAGGGCTCGCCCGCATTGCCGCCCTCAGGCGCCTCGTCCGCGAGGCTGATGCGTAGGATCGTCGAGGGGTCGAAGGCGCCGAAGGCCGCGCCCTCGTCCGGGCGGTCGAGCTGTTCGGGCCCCGTCACGAGCCGCACGATCAGCAGCAGGGCACAGGCCGCCAGCAGCAGCAGGTTGCCGAAGGTCAGGGGGATCGGGAGCTTCATGCGGACTCACCTTCGTCCTGGAAGATCGAGCGCCGGCGCGAGCGCAGGACGCCGGGAAGGCCGACGAGCAGGAGGCCCAGGAGCAGCGAGGACCCGGTGGCGCGCAGCATGGCCAGGTTGCGCCGGCGGTTCGCCGCGGCGCGGGCCTCGTCCTCGGCTGCGCTGCGGACCTCGGGCTCGTCCAGGTTGGCCAGGCTGTTCAGGTCGGTGATGCCGCGGGCGTCGCGCTCCTCGGCCAGGTAGTCGACCAGCGGCCGCGCCCGGGGCACCCGCGACCGCAGGGCCAAGAGGTCGTCCTCGAGCAGCAGCCAGTCCGCCAGGTTCTGCAGGAGCACCTGGGAGGAGGCCCCGCGCTTTGGATTGAGGAACTCGTCGCTGAGCCAGTCGCTGTCGCCGATCACGACCGCCAGCCCACCGCTCTGGTTGCTGAGCACCTCTTCCTCGGTGGTCGTGCCGTCCCACTCGGACTTGCCGAGCACCGCGTCGAACAGGCTCAGGGGCGTGGGCGCACCCGCGCCGAAGGGCGAGGGGAAGGCCCCCTCGAGGGTGACCGCCAGGGGCATCGCCTGGCCCTCGGACGTGGCGGCCAGCTCGGCCGCCTGGGTGTCCACGTGGTCCGGGTCGACGACGATGCCCTTGGGCGGCGTGATCACCCAGGACTTCGGCGACGAGCTGATCATGTCGACTCGCGTGAGCCCCCCAGGGGCCTCGGCGGTCGAGCCGATCGCCTGGGGCCAGAAGAGGCGCGCGCCACCGAGGCGGGCTGTCACCGGCAGGTCCCTGGAGAGGCCGGCCGGACCGATCTCCAGCCAGTGCGGGTACTGCACCGGCTGGGAGTCGACGCGCTCGCCCTGGTCGAAGCGGCTGACCAGGATGCCCACGCAGGACTCGTCCCAGACCAGCCCCTTCGAGGGCGCGAGGCCCCAGGCATCGAAGAGCGACTCGAGCCCGGTCGCCGCGCTGCGCACGGGCTCTTGGGCCCCGGGGTAGAGGTGGTTGTCGAAGGCGACCAGCAAGCGCCCACCGCCCTGGACGTACTGGTCGAGCGCGAAGGCCGCTCGCGGGTGCAGCGCCCAGGGGCGCGCCACGACCAGCAGCTTGAGGTCGCTCGGGATCGCGTCGGGCACGGCGAGGTGCTCGAGGTCGACGACCTCGCCGGACAGCTCCAGGGTCTGGCGCAGGCGCGACCAGCTGTCCTCGGACTCCTTCGGCACGTACAGGCCGATGCGCGGAACCTCGGCCGCGGTCAGCCGGAAGAGCTCGGTCGCGAAGGCGAACTCGAGCACCTGGGGCAGCACCAGCGGGATCGCGCGCTCGCGCCCGCGGTAGCGCAGGGACAGGCCCCACCAGACCTCCTGGGCGGCGTAGCTGCCGCTGGTCCGCGAGCCCTCGCTAGCGTAGGGCCGGATGCCGAGCCGGATCGCGTCCAGCTTGGCGGCGCTGGAGCTGTTCGGATCGACGAACTCGAGCCGCATGCGGTCGCCGGACTCCTCCTGCCAGTCCTTCAGCTGGCTGACCATCCGGCTGCGCGCGATCTTGTCGCGCCCGTGCTCGGGGGTCGCCGTGAAGTAGGCCGTCACGACCAAGAGGTCGTCGAGGCTCTGTAGGCGGCTGCTGAGCTCTGGCGAGGGCGCGAAGAGCTGGTCGCCGGAGAGGTCGCGCTTGACGCGCAGGTGCTCGCGGGCGAAGCCGTTGAACAGCACCACGAACAGGAGCAGCAGGACCCCCGAGAGGGCCGCGTTCCAGCGCTGACTTCGCTTGGTCATCGGACTCTTCATTGCCAGCGACGCCCCTCCACGGCGAGCACGTTGCACCACAGCCCGATCAGGATCAGGGAGCCGTGGTAGGCCAGGTCGCGCAGGTCGAAGACCCCGCGCGCGGCGCTGTCGAAGAAGTGGGCGTAGGGCGAGAAGTAGTAGACCAGCTCGGCGATGCTCGCGGGCAAGGCGCCGACCAGCAGGCCTCCGCTCCAGAGCAGTCCGAGCAGCGAGGCCGAGGCCAGGAAGGCAGCCAGCTGCTCGACGAAGAGGGCCGAGAGGAACAGGCTGATCGCGCTGCAGGCACCGCCGAGCAGCAGCGCGCCGAAGAGGCCCCCGAAGACGGTGCCCCAGTCGAGGTCACCGAGCCCCGCGACCACCAGGGCCAGGGGCAGGATCGCGACGGCGAGCACGATCGCCAGGAAGCTCCACACGGCGAGGAACTTCGCCAGCACGGCGCCGCGGCTGGAGATCGGCCAGGTGAACAGCAGCTCCTCGGTGCCGGCCGAGCGCTCCTCGGCCCAGGCGCCCATGGTCAGGGCCGGCACCAGGCCGACGAACAGCAGCGGCAGCCAGGCGAAGACCACCTGCAGGGAAGCCGTGCCCCCGTCCCAGAAGCTGGGCAGGCGCAGGTCCCCGATCGGGTGGCCCATGAAGAAGAACAGGCCGTGGGCCGCGAGGGCGAAGGCCAGGGTCACCACCAGGGCGGCCGGCGAGTCGAGCCGTGCGCCCAGCTCGCGGCGGTAGACGAAGATCGCTCCGCGCATCACAGCTGCACCCCTGCGCGGGAGGCATCGCGGGCCAGGCGTTCGGGATCGGTCAGCTCGAGGAAGGCCGCCTCGAGGTCGTCCCCGACCCAGGACAGCTCCGAGAGCTGCCAGCCACGGTCGTGGACGGTGCGCGCCAGCATCTCGAGGGTCGGCTCGGCGAAGCGGCTGGCGATGGGAGCCTGCTCGAGGTCGACACCCGGCGCGCGCTCGACCTCGAGCTCGACCCGGAAGGCCCCGCCCTCGGCCGGCGTGACCTCGATGCAGCGCTTGACGCCGGGGACCCCGGCGAGGTCGTCCGCGATCGTCCGGGGACCGAAGCTGGGGTCTCCCAGGGTGTCGTAGGCCGGCACGCGCAGGACGAGGGCGACCTGGCCGGCGCGGGTGCGGGCCAGCTGACGGGGCGTGCCGTCGGCGACGATTTGCCCACCGGCGATCACGATCGCGCGGTCGCAGACGGCCTCGGCCTCGCCCAGCACATGGGTCGAGAGCAGCACCGTCTTCTCGGCACCTAGCTCGCGGATCAGGTCGCGCATGCGCACCACCTCGCGCGGGTCCAGGCCGCTGGTCGGCTCGTCGAGGATCAGCACGTCGGGGTCCCCGATCAGCGCCTGGGCCAGGCCGACGCGCTGGCGGAAGCCCTTGGAGAGCCAGTTGATCTTGCGGCCGGCATGGCGACCGAGGTGGCAGGCCTCGATCACGCGGCCCACCGCAGCTCGCCGGGCCGAGCCGCCGAGGCCGTGCAGGCCGGCGACGAAGTCGAGGTAGCGGTCGACGCGCATCGAGCGGTACAGGGGCGTCGCCTCGGGCAGGTAGCCGACCGCCTTGCGGCCCTCGGGATCGCCGGGGTCGACGCGCCGGCCCGCGACCTCGCAGGTGCCCGCGTCAGGGACCAAGAAGCCCGTGAGGATCTTCATGGTCGTCGACTTCCCGGCGCCATTGGGCCCGAGGAAGCCTACGACCTCCCCGGCCTCGATGTCGAAGCTGACCCCGCCCAGGGCGACCAGGTCGCCGTAGCGCTTCTCCAAACCCTCAACGTGAATCATGGGGCGGTACTAGTCTCCTCCAGCTCGCCTGAGTACGGACCGCTGACCTCTTTTGTCGGCTAAGCGTCCGGGTCGACTTCAAAGCGCTTCAGGAAGTCGGCGTTGGTCGGCACCTCGTCCAGCTTCGTGACCAACAGCTCCATCGCCTCGGCGAAGTGCATGCGGGTCAGGACGCGGCGTAGGGTGTGCATCTGGCGCAATTTGGGCAGGGAGAAGAGGCGCTCCTCCTTGCGGGTGCCCGAGCGCTCGATGTCGATCGCCGGGAAGATGCGCCGGTCGGCCAGCTTGCGGGAGAGGACCAGCTCCATGTTGCCGGTGCCCTTGAACTCCTCGAAGATGACGCGGTCCATCTGGCTGCCCGTCTCGATCAGCGCCGTGGCCAGGATCGTCAGGCTACCGGCGGTCTCGGTGTTGCGGGCGAGGCCGAAGAACTGCTTGGGGATCTCCATGGCGCGGCTGTCGATGCCGCCCGACATGGTCTTGCCGCTGGTTCCCTTGACGTTGTTGTAGGCGCGGCCCATGCGGGTCAAGGAGTCGACCAGCAGGACCACCTCCTCCCCGAGCTCGACCAGGCGCTTGCAGCGCTTGAAGACGGCCTCGCAGAGCTCCGTGTGCTTCTTGCTGGTCTCGTCGTTGGTCGAGACGAAGACCTTCTTGGGGTCGATCATCCGACGCCACTCCGTGGCCTCCTCGGGGCGCTCGTCCACGAGCAGCACCATCAGATGGATGTCGGCGAAGTGCTCCTCGAGGGCCTTCGCGAAGGACTGCAGGATCATCGTCTTGCCCGAGCGCGGCGGTGCGACGAGCAGGCCGCGCTGGCCCCGTCCGACCGGGCACAACAGGTCGATGATCCGCAGGGACAGGTCGCCGGAGAGGTCCCCCACGTTGTAGTGGAAGTCCGGGGCGATGCTCGTGTGGGTCTTGAAGGGCTTGCAGCTGGGCACCTCGCCGGGCGCGAAGCCGTCGATCGTCTCGACCTCGATCAGCTCGAACTTGTGGCGTCCCTTGGAGCGGCCATAGGGACCGACGATCATCGAGCCCTCTTGCAGCTTGTACTTCTGGACGAGCCGCGGGGGCACGTGCACGTCCTGGTTGGTCTTGAGGAAGCCCTTGTCGAGGGCGCGCAGCTCGCCTTGCTTCTGCTTGTCGATCAAGAGCACGCCTTCGACCTTGCCCTCGGGCTCGAGCTTGGCGCCGCGCTCCTGGCGCTCGCCGCGGGCGGGGCGCTCGCCGCGTCCGCCCTTCTGCTGCTTCTGTCCCCCACCGCCCTGCTGCTTGCCGCGGCCGCCGCCGCGCTGCTGCCCTCCGCGCCCGCGCCCGCCCTGCTGCTGGCCGCCACCGGCGGCCTGGCGCTCGCCGCGCTCTGCCCAGGGGTTGGCCTTCTTGGGCGCGCCCTCCGCGGGCGGGCTCTCGGTGCCCTCGGACTTCGCACCGGCCCCGGCGTCACCCGCGGGCTTGCCCTCGGGCGGCTTGTCGTCGCCAGGCTTGCGTCGACCGCGACTGCGACGCTTCTTGCGCCAGTCTTTGCGGCCGCCCGACCCCTTGGCATCGCCAGAGGAAGAGTCGGAACGGTCCATGGCCCCGAAGGGGGCCGAATCCAGATCGGAAGGGGTATCGCTCACGCGAGCTCCTCGGATGGAACGAAGGATGACGCCCGGAGAGTCCGGGGAACGTCGTTCGGATGGCCGACCGGACGGTCAGCCGGGCCTCTGCCAGGCAATGTCGAGCCGCTCTGCGGGCGACGGGCGAGGCCGGGGGGAGGGACCGCCATGCGGTCCGTTCCCGGGGTTCCCTCTAGTCTAGACCGGACAGCTGCCGGAAGACAGGGAGGGAATGGTCGGGGTGAAAGGATTCGAACCTTCGACCTCTGCGTCCCGAACGCAGCGCTCTACCAAGCTGAGCCACACCCCGACTAGGGGCGGGAAGGTTAGTTCTACTAGGAGGTCTCGTCAAGCGGGAGCCCCTTTCTGAAGTGCATTTAGCGTCCGAGATCCACGAAGACCCCCCCGCTCTTCTCGGCGAGGCGCTTCATGAAGTTCTTTTGGAACTCGCCGATGGCGATCGTGTGCATGACGATCTTGCGCAGCTCGTTGGCCTCGAGGACCTCGCGTAGGATGTCCTCGGTGTCCACGAACTTGCCCGTCGAGGGCCGGCCGTCCGACAGGAAGAAGACCGTGTCGACGGCCACCTCGTACTCCTCGTCACGGATCCCGGTGCCCGCCGCACCGAGGGCGGCCATCAGCGCGCCAAAGGTGTTGGTCTTGCCGGCCTCCATGTTGGCCGAGCCCACCAGACCGGCCTGGGCCAGCTCGGACTTGCTGCTGCCGCCGATCGCGTCGAGCTTCAGGACCCAGTCCTTGGCGCTGGACTTGTTGAGCACGTTGGCGCGCACCAGCTTCTTCTTCCAGGTGTCGACCTCGGTGGCGAAGGACATCACGTTGAATTCGACGTAGTCCTCGAGACCTTCGATCGTCCGGGCGAGCTCGGTCTTGACGATGTCGATGCGCGTGAACGACGGGTAGTCGCCGTCCTCGAAGCGCTCGCGCTCGATGACCTCGTTCTCCATCGAGCCCGACACGTCGATCACGAAGAGGATCCGTCGGCTCGGCGTGGAGATGCCGTGGTAGCTCACGGTCCCCGGCGGCGTGTAGAGCTCGGCGGATAGCTTCTTGGCCTGCTTGAGGGCGGCGATCTCGGCGTCGCTGGGCATCTGGAAGCGCGTCGAGAAGGTGTCCCAGAAGCTCTTCCAGCCGTCCTTGCGCTGGCCGTAGTTGCGCCCGGTGAGCTCCGCGAGGGTCTCGCCGATGTCGGCCACCAAGCGCCCCTCCTCGACCTGCATGCGCTCCACGAGTGGCCCGATGGCGGACTGGTCGCGCACCTTGGCCAAGGCCCGGATCGCGCTGACGCGCACCTGCCACACGGGGTCCCCCAGGGCCTCGATCGACGGCGCCACCACGAGCCGCGAGGACAGGGCCGC
Source organism: Planctomycetota bacterium (assembly GCA_029212845.1). Classification (GTDB taxonomy): domain Bacteria; phylum Planctomycetota; class UBA1135; order UBA1135; genus JARGPD01. The sequence goes on along the minus strand of JARGPD010000014.1, from coordinate 37,778 downwards.
CAGGCCTTCGATCGCCGCGCAGCGCACGGCCACCTCGCTGTCGTAGACCAGGGGCTGGAGCGCCAGCTCGGGGGACTCGGGCCAGTCCCGGGGACGGCGCACCGGCTTGTCGTCCGGCCCGATGATCTGGATCCGCTTCAGGGGATCGCCGAGGGCCGCGGCGACCATCGCCTGGGAGCCCCGGCGACGGACCTCCCAGCTCTTGTCGCTCATGGCCAGGTAGAAGTGCTCGGGATCGAGGCTGTAGCCCCCCATCGAGACCGCCTCGAGCAGGCCGATCCGGATCGCCTCGTCCTTGGTGTCCTCGAATTCGACCATCAGCGCCTTGATCGGCGGCGCGGTGGTGAACTTGGACAGCACCGTGACCGAGGCGCGCACCACCTCGGGCTCCTTGTCGCGCAGCACCGGCACCAGGGCGGCGACGACCTTGGGCGACTCCTCGCCCTGCAAGGCCAGCACGGCCTCGACGCGGGTGGGCGTGTCCTTGTACTTCTTGAAGTACTTCTTGAACTCCTTGACGAGCTCGTCGTCTCCGCTGGCGAGGGCCGGCAGGGCCAGGAAGCCGAACACGGCGAGCAGGGTCAGGGCGACTTGAATGGGGCGCTTCATGGGACCCATGCTACCCAACGGGACCTTGGGGGTTGCCCGGGAATGCGGGAGCGAAGCGGGCGCCCACTCCAGCGCAAGGGCCATGTAAGGCCCCTACCAGGCTGCTAGGCCCGTCCTGGAGTGCTGAGCGAGTAGGCCCTTGCGACGATCCAGCTGGCCATCATCAGGATGAAGAGGCCGCCCACCATGAGGCCGAAGACCTCCAGGAAGGCGAAGCCCATGGCCTCGACCCGCAGGCCTCCCGCCGAGAAGCTGGACGGCCCGCGGGAGGCTTCCAGCAGGACCAGGCCTAGGCTCGCGGCCCTCGCCACGGCTTGGAACACGAGGTACAGACCGAAGGCCCGCACCACGACCCCGAGCAGCACCGGACCGAGCCCTTGCTTGGCAGCGGCCCCGTCGAGCCTTGGCTCTCCATCCGAACGATCTGCTTCCTTCTGCATGCTGTGGTCCTCCCGGATCCGGCGTGGCCCACCTAGGGCTTCGCGAGCCCGAGCAGCGTAGCGAGGGGCCCCGACCGGATCCACCGGTCGGGGCCCCTCGCAAGCGGGCGCTGGAGTCCAGGCCCTAGGGCAGCACGACCCGGGTGGCCGAGTTGCCCATCGGCTGCACGTCTTCCCCGCTCAGGGTGATGCGCATGCCATCGGCGGTCTCGATCAGGACGTTCTCGCCCTTCATGGAGACCAGGCGACCTTCGACGTAGCCCGTGGCGGCCTTGACCCGCACGAGGTCGCCGGCCTGCATGCCCGCCACCTCGGCGCCGAGGCCTGGCTTGGGCAGGCGCTCGACGTGGGAGACCAGCTTGCCGTCCACCGCGAAGCGGCCGAGGTCGCCGTCGACCCGGTAGCTACCGGTGCCGACCGAGTGCAGGAGGCCCTCGACGTAGTCCCCGGACTCCAGCACGACGCGCACGCGGCCGACCGAAGGCGTCTGCACCTCGAGGGTCGAGTCGACGTGCAGGAAGGGCACATCCTCGCCCCACCAGATCAGACCGAGGCCGGGCTCGTTGCGCAGCTTGTCCTCGACGAAGACGGGGCCGAACTCGGAGCCGTCGACGCGGGTCTCCCCGGGCAGGGCCGCCATGGCCGCGTCGACCTCTTCGGGCTTGGTCACCTCAGCCCAGGCGCTGCTCGCCAGGTCCGGGCCACCGAAGGCCAGGTGCGAGGCGAAGCCGCTCGGATCGAGCAGCATCATCGGCGCAGCGATGGCGCGCTGGACCGGGTCCAGGCCATCCAAGAAGGACAGGGAGGGCGGCAGGGTCGCGATCGTCGCGGGCTCGACGAGGCCCGCGTGCAGCGAGCCGACATCGACGAACTCAGGGGTCAGGGCTTCCGGCTCGGCGGGCCCGTCGATCCAGACCAGGGCGTCGGCGTTGGTCGCCGGCAGGCCCTCGGGCAGGTCCATGGGCACCGGGGCCAGGTCGGCGAGCGCCTCGGGGTCCATGGACTCCGGGGTCGGCTCGAGCAGCTCTTCGGGGGCGACCTCGGCGGGCTGCTCGAGCTGCTCCTCGTCGAAGACCGGCGTGACCTCCGCGTCGGCTGCGAACAGCTCGGCGGGGTCGGTCTCCGGGTCGGCCACGGGGCCGGCGGGGACGTCGAACTCGATCGCGTCGGGCTGCTCGTCGAGGCTCACCGCGAGGGCCTCATCGGGGGCGTCGGCGGCCGTCGCGTCCGGTGCGACCTCGAGGGTCGCGTCCAGGGGCAGCTCCGGCAGGGCTTCGGCGACGAGCGGGTCGCTGTCTGCCAGCGCGTCCATCGCGACCTCGGAGACGACCTCGCCCTCGAGCGGCTCGACCTCGCTGGTCGCGATCTTGTCCTCGGTGGCCTCGTCGGAGTCCACCTCGTCGGTGAGCTCGGCCGCAGCCACCTCACCTTCGTGGTCCACGAGCTCGGGCTCCCCGGCCATGGCGACCGGATCCTCGAGGACCTCGGGGGTCACCTCTTCGACCATCTCGTCGGCCGGCACTTCCTCGGTCGAGCCCTGCTCGTCGGGCTCGTCCGACTCCTCGTCGAGCTCGGGCGCCTGCTCGGAGGCGGGCTGCTCGGCCTGGTGCTCCTCGGGGGCGAGCTCGGCCTGGGGTCCCTCGAAGTTGAAGGGCGAGGTGCTCGGGAAGGCCACGCCGTCGATCATCTCGACGGGGAACATCTCGTTGGGATCGTTGAAGATGGCCGTCAGCTCGTCCTCGACGGCCTGCTCGGCCTCGGCCTCGGTCAGCTCGGCGTCCGCTTCGGGCACCTCCGCTTCGGGCACCTCAGCTGCTGCCACCTCGGCGTCGGCCAGCTCCGCGTCGGCGATGTCCGAGTCCGACGACTCGAGCTCTCCGGGCGCATCCGTGGCTTGCTCGGAGGGCGGCTCCGCGAGCGCCACCTCGTCGGACTCGTCAGTCGTCTCGACGGACTCCTCCGGGGCCGTGTCCGCGTCGGGAGCGACCTCGAGGGCGGCCCGCATCTCGGCGAGGTGCTGTTCGAGCTCGTCGAGCTCGACCTGCTGCTCGTCGACGGGCGCGGTGGTTGTTTCGAGCTCCGGGGCTGCCTCCTCCATGGGAGAAGTCGAGCCACAGGAGGCCGCCAGGATGAGTCCCGGCAGCAGGAGAGCGGGTCGTAGGACCCACGTGGTGTTCTTGTTCGGCATCATCCCTTAGCTCTTGACCTGGGCTGGTTCGGTTCCGTGGGCGCAAAGGTGTTGTAGGTGCACGCCCTCCGGCACCCTTCCGGACCACCTATCGGCAAGCGGGCCTTCCCCACCGGAGGTGGAATGCGAACAATGTGCATCCCCGTTCTCCGTCACCCCTCCCACCGAGTCCCCATGAAGCCGGCCCTCGCCGCCATCCTCCTGGCCCCCGTCCTCCTGGCGCTGCAAGCGCCCCAGGAGACCGAGGACCCCGCGCCGATCAGCGACCCCCTGTGGCGCGCCCTCGCCGAGCAGGTGGACGAGCCCCGCATGCAGGAGCGCGTGCGCAAGCTCTGCGAGCTCGGGCCACGCATGGGCGGGACCACCTCGGGCGACGCGGCCGCGGTCTGGCTGCTCGGGGCCTTCCGTGGGGCCGGGGTCGAGGCCACCGTCCGGGAGGACCCCGAGGCCTGGTGCCACGAGGAGAGCTCCTGGTCGATCACCGCCCACCTCGCGGCGACCGAGGAGGCCGAGGCCGAGGCCCACGTGCTGACCTCGGCCTGGCCCTGGGGCTTCTCGGCGTCCGCCTCGGGTCGCGCCAGCCTGACGACCGACACCGGCGCTGGCACCGCGCTCTTGACCGACCGCCGCCCGCGCTTCCGACGCTCCGGCCCGCACCCTGCGGTGGCCCTCGTCGGCGGCCTCGTGACCCTCGGCGGCGAGTACCCGCGCCTCTCCCAGCAGCGTCGCGGTGACGCCAACCCGGTGCCCATCTTCGGCCTCAACACGCCGGACGAGGAGGCCCTACGCGGCTGGCTCGCCGCGGGCCGCGAGGTCGAGATCGAGTACGCGCTCGAGGCCACCATCCAGCGCGCCAAGCCCAAGACCGTCGTCGGCCGCATTCCGGCCCGACCCGGTGCCGAGCCGGGCTTCCTCCTGTACTGCGCCCACGGCGACTCGGACGCCGGCGGACCCGGCGCCGACGACAACGCCAGCGGCGTCGCGGTCGTGCTCGAGATCGCGCGCGCCTGGTCGCGTGCGATCGCCGAGGGCAAGACCGACGGCCCGCCGCGCGAGCTGCGCTTTGCCGTCTGGGGCTCGGAGATCCACTCGACCCGCGCCTACCTCGAGACGCTCGACCCCGAGCTCGACGGCGAGCTGCTCGGGGTCATCAACTACGACCAGGCCGGCTACGGCAGCGGCGCCGACCAGCTCAACATCGAGCCCGACGACCTGCCCGCCAACCGCATGATGGTGCAGCGCATCCTGGACGTCCTGGCCGAGCTCGATGGGCGCCCCGGCTTCCCCGAGCGCTGGGCCACGAACAAGAGCCTCGGCGGCACGGACTCCTACGTCTTCAGCGGCTCGAAGCTCTTCCGCAGCGAGGGGCGCCCGGCCCTGACCCTGTTCACCAGCGCCTGGGACTCGCCCGACGAGAAGCCGCGCACCGAGGGCATGCTGGGCGAGAGCTGGCGGGATCGCGACCAGGTCAACATCGACTACGACGTCTACTACCACTCGGCCGGCGACACGCCCGAGAACACGACCGACAAGGAGCCCTGGAACATGGGCTGGTGCGCGCGCGTCGGGCTGATCGGCGGCGTGGTCTGGCTCGAGCAGCTGGCCGCGGCTGCGGAGTCGAAGTTGGCCGAGCCGGAGCCCGCGCCCAAAGAGGACTGACTCAGCGCGCCTTCAGGACGCGGTTGCCGCCGCTGCGGATCGTCAGGCCGACCTGGTCGAAGTGCTCGAGCAGGGGCAAGAGGAACTTGCGACTGGTGTCGAGCGCGTCGCGCAAGTCCGGGATGACCAGGTCCCCGTGGGCCTGGCAGTTGGCCGTGATCGCGGCGGCCGCCCGCTCGATGGCCGCGCTCGGGAAGACGTAGTCCCCGACCTCGACCAGCTCACCGCGGTCGGCGGCGTACTCGATGCAGCGCTCGAGGTCGGCCTCGCCGAGGCTGGCTGCGGAGGGCAGCTCCTTGCGCAGGGGCGGCTGGAAGCCGGCATCTTCGAGCAGCTTGGTCAGGCGCTCGAGGGCGGGCACGAGGTCCTCGTCGAGGCGCGCCTCCCAGCCGGTCGGGCGCACCCACCCCCCGGGCAGCTGCTCGACGACGCCGCGCTCCTCCGCGTCGTGCAGCAGGCTCGCGAGGCGGCGCTTGTCGGTCCCTAGCGCCCGGCGCAGCTCGAGCAGGCCCATGCGCGAGCGGTGCGGGCTGCGGCCGAAGTGCTTGTCGAGGGCCAGGGTCAGCTCGGCGAATTCGCCGGCGAGCGCGTCGGCGTGGATCCAGCGCGCTGCCCCGGGTGAGCTGGGCGCCAGCCCGGGGGAGGCCGCCTTGCCCTCGCTGCGCAGGCCGTCGAGCAGGCCGATCAGCTCGTCCTCCTCCTTCTTCATCTCGACGCACAGCTCGGCCACGCTCGCGCCTTCGGCGCCGCGCCGCGCGAGGATCGACTCGCACAGGTCGCCGGGGCTCTGCAGGCTCTCCTCCTGGCGGCTGAGTTCTTCGATCACGAAGCGCTTGAAGCGCTTGAGGCGGTGGCGGCTCTCCTCGAGCACCACGCCCCCGCCGAGGGTCACCACCGGCGAGAGCAAGCGCAGCACGAAGCGGTCGCCGGGCGCGGAGACCACGGGCTCCTCGAGGCGCACCTGCACGAGGCCCTCCTCGCCGGGCGGGATCTCGTCGCGGTCGAGCAGCACCAGCTCGCCGCGCGCGTCGTGGGTGCCGGTGTGCAGGCGCACGGTCATGCGGTTGGTGATCGGTCGGCCGAGGCTGGGCAGGGCCGTCAGGCGAGCTGCAACCATCGAGATCGGCCGGAAGTAACCCGGCGTCGCGATCACCGCGCCGCGCGAGAGGCGCTTGTGGTCGACGTCGGTCAGGTTGAGCGCGCTCGAGTGGCCGGCGCGCACGATGTCCGTCGTCTCGCCGTAGGCCTGCAGGCCGCGCACCTTGGCCAGCTTGCCGCCGGGCAGGATCTCGACCTGCTCGCCGACGCGCACCGAGCCCGAGCCCGGGATGCCGGTCACGACGGTGCCGAAACCCTTGAGGCTGAAGACGCGCTGGATCGGCATGCGGAAGACGCCCTCGGCCGAGCGTGGCTCGACGGACAGGGCAAGCTTCTCGAGCTGCGCCTTGAGCTCCTCGATGCCCTCGCCGGTGTGGGCCGAGACGCGCTGCACGGGCGCGCCCTCCAGGAAGGTGCCCTCGACCAGCTCGCGCACGTCTTCCTCGGCCAGCTCGACGAGCTCCTCCTCGACCATGTCGATCTTGGTCAGGGCGACCATGCCGCGGCTGACCCCGACCATCTGCAGGATCGACAGGTGCTCGCGCGTCTGGGGCATCACGCCATCGTCGGCGGCCACCACCAGGACGACTAGGTCCACGCCGGTCGCGCCGGCGACCATGTTGCGGATGAAGCGCTCGTGGCCGGGCACGTCCACGAGACCCACGTGGCGGCCGTCGGACAGCTCGAGGGGCGCGAAGCCTAGGTCGATGGTCAGGCCGCGCTCGCGCTCCTCCTTCAGCCGGTCGGGGTCGATGCCGGTCAGGGCGCGGACCAGGGTCGACTTGCCGTGGTCGATGTGGCCGGCGGTGCCGATCACGATCGGGCGGATCTCGTGGTGGGAGTCGGGGGACTGCATGGCCGGACATGGTAGCGACGCGGCGGCCACGTAGTAGGATCTCGCCCATGTCCCGCCCCCGCTTCAACACCCTGGCCCCCGCCCTGCGCGCCGCCTTCGGCCGACCCATGTACCGGGTCGCGCTCGATGCGGGCTCTACCTGCCCCAACCGCGACGGCGCCAAGGGCCTCGGTGGCTGCGTCTACTGCACCGTCGAAGGCTCGGGGACCGGCGCCCTGCGCACCGGCGCCGAGATCGAGGCGCAGCTGCGGGACGGTCTGAAGCGCATCGCCCGGCGCAAGCCCGCCGGCGGCTGCATCGCCTACCTGCAGTCCTACTCGAACACCTACGTCGAACGTGAGCGCCTGGTCGAGGTGCTGACCCCCGTCCGAGCGCGCATCGCCAGCGGCGAGGTCGGCTGCCTGTCGATCGCCACTCGGCCGGACACCCTGCCCGACTGGTCCCTGGAGCTGCTCCAGGAGATCGCCAAGGACGTGCCGGTCTGGGTCGAGCTCGGGCTCGAGAGCGCCAACGACCAGGTGCTCGACGACATCCAGCGCTACCACACGGCCGAGGAGTTTCGCGTGGCCGTGGCCCGCTGCCACGCGGCTGGCCTAGAGACCGTCGGGCATGCGATCCTGGGCCTGCCCGGCGACGGCCGCGAAGGCGCCCACCGCACGGCCGAGCTCTTGGCCGAGGTCGGCTGCGCTGGCGTCAAGGTGCACAACCTGATGGTGCTCGAGCGCACGATCCTGGCCCACTGGTGGCGCGAGGGCCGCGTCGACGTGCTCGACCACGAGACCTACGTCCAGTGGCTGGCCGACTTCGTCGAGCGGCTCGCCCCCGAGCAGGTGCTGCACCGCATCACCGGGGACGCGCCGCTGGAGGAGCGCCTGGCCCCGCGCTGGGACGTGCACAAGAACGCGATCCGCGAGCTGCTCGAAGCCGAGCTCGAGCAGCGCGGCACCCGCCAAGGCAGCCTGGTCCGAGCGTAGCGCCGGGGGTTGCGCCGGGGGTTGCGCGCGAGCGGTACCGTTGGCGCGTTCCCCGCCGTTTTGATGCGGTACCGTTGGCGCGTTCCCCTCCGTCTTGATGCGGTACCGTTGGCGCGTTCCCGATGGACGCTGCTAGCCCGCGTCCTGGCTCGCGTTCCTCCCCTCCCTGCTCGCGTCCCTAACCTCCGTCCTGGCTCGCGTTCCTCGACGGGCTGATTGCCGACCTACCTCGCCACTCCCTACTGGGGGCACTCCGTACGGCGGCACAACGCCCGTCCTAGCTGCCAGACCCTACGCCTTCGGTAGGTACAGGATGCGGCCGCAGGAGGGGCACAGCACCAGGTCGGCAGCGCGGGCGATGCGGACGTAGAGGTTCTGGGGGACCTCCATGTAGCAGGCGGTGCAGGTGCGGCCGTCGAGCATCGAGAGGGACATGCCCTCGCGCGCGTCGAGCAAGCGCTCGTACACGTCGAGCACGTTGCGATCAAGGTTGCCGGTCAAGCGCTTGTCCCGGTCGGCCTCGAGGGCGGCGCGGCGCTTCTCGGCGTCGGCCATCTCCTTCTTCATGTTCTCTTCGAACTCGGCGAAGTGGACCTCCTCCTCCTCGATCTCGGCGGCGACGGCGAGCCGCTTCTCGGCCAGCTCCTCGACCTTGGCGACCGACTCGAGGGCCTCCTCCTCGGCCTGGCTGATGTAGCGCTTGAGCTCGCGGATCTCGTGCTGGAAGCTGGCGATCAAGGCGGCGTCGGTCGCATCGGACAGCTGGTTGTCCAGCTTGCGCTGGCGCTGGCGGCGGATCGTGGTGTCCATCTCGACCTCCTTGATCCCGGCCTGCAACCGCTGGACCTCCTCGTCGAGGAGATCTCGGGTTGCGATGCGCGCATCGATCGCCTTCCGGCGCCGCTCGCGTTCCGCGGGCAAGCGCCTGAGTTCATCCTTGACGGAGAACAGGTTGGTGTCGAGCTCCTGGAGGCCCAAGAGGACCTGAATCGTTTCCTGCATGGCGTGGTTCCTGGGGAGGGGGCGACAGTCTACGCGCCGTCCCGGCGAATTGGTCCCTCCAGGAGCCGAGAGAATCCCAGAGCTTCGCAATTGCGGAGCGCCCCCCGCCCGGGCCGGCGTGGCCCGGCGGGCGGGGGGGGGGGAGGGGTGGGGGGGCCCCCGGAGGGCTCAGGGGCCGTCCACGGCCACC
>JARGPD010000014.1:0-28752 GCA_029212845.1 Planctomycetota bacterium | reverse complement strand
CCCCCCGCCCGGGCCATGGGCCCCCCCCGGGGGCGTCGACACCCCCCCCGCTCCCAATGGCGGGCGCCCCCCCCCCCCGCCCGTCCTGGCCGGGCCGGGCGGGGGGCGCTCTCTGGAGGCGGGCCCTAGTTCGGGATCAGGCGCCTTCCTCGTCCTCGACCTTGATGTTGTCGAGGAAGCTGGCGAGGCGGCGCGCACGCACAGGGTGGCGCAGCTTGCGGACGGCCTTGGCCTCGATCTGGCGCACCCGCTCGCGGGTGACCCGGAAGATCCGGCCGACCTCCTCGAGCGTGTAGGTGTAGCCGTCGCCGATGCCGTAGCGCAGCTTCACGATCTCGCGCTCGCGGAAGGTCAGGCTCGAGAGCACCTCGCCGATGCGCTCGCGCAGCATCTCGCGGCCGGCAGCCTCCATCGGGCTCTCGGCGGTCTCGTCCTCGATGAAGTCACCGAAGTAGCTGTCCTCGGAGTCGCCGATCGGGCGGTCGAGACTGATCGGGTGCTTGCTGATCTTCATGACCCGCTTCGCCTCCTCGACCGTGATCTCGCTCGCCTCCGCGATCTCCTCGACGCTCGGCTCGCGGCCCTTGGCCTGGAGCAGCTTCTTCGAAGCGTTGCGCAATTTGCTCATCGTCTCGATCATGTGCACCGGGATCCGGATGGTCCGGGCCTGGTCGGCGATCGAGCGCGTGATGGCCTGGCGAATCCACCAGGTGGCGTAGGTCGAGAACTTGTAGCCGCGGCGGTACTCGTACTTCTCCACCGCCTTCATCAGGCCGGTGTTGCCCTCCTGGATCAGGTCCAGGAAGGAGAGCCCACGGTTGCGGTACTTCTTGGCGATCGAGACCACCAGGCGCAGGTTGCCGCTGGAGAGGTCGCGCTTGGCCTGCTCGTACTCCTCGTGGTGCAGGCGGACCTGCTCCATGCGACGACGAAGACGGTCGATCGGCTCGCCGGCGAGGTGCTCCAGCTCGGCCAGGCGCTGCTCGAGCTCCTTGGTCTGCTCGTTGACCTTCTTCTGGCCACGCTGCTGGATCAGGCGACGCTCGATCGAGCGCATCTCGCGGTAGTGGTCCTCGAGCAGCTCCAGGAAGGGGCGCACCTTCTTGATCTGCAGGTGGCACTCCTCGATGAGGATGATCAGCTTGCGGCGCAGCTTCTGCACCGTGACCAGCTGCTCGGAGCGCTTCTTCTTCGACATCGTCTGGGTCAGGAGCACCGTGTAGGCCTCCGTGAACTCCGCGAAGAGACGCTTGATCGAGGCCAGGTTGACCGGGAGGCGCTTCTGCAGGAAGGGCTTGCCCAGGGTCTCGACGATCTTGGGGTCGTCGTCCGGCTTCGGGTTCGGGTTGACCTTCAGGGTGCGGTCGAACGCCAGCTCCTTGGCCGCGACCTTCTCGAGGGTCGCGATCGAGTCGGTCATGCACAGGGCCGAGCCCATGCACTTCTTGCGGAAGCGCTTGCGCGTGATCTCGATCGTCTTCGCGAGGTGGATCTCCTCGGGACGCGTCAAGAGCGGGATCTCGCCCATCTGGGTGAGGTACATCCGCACGGGGTCGTCGATGCGCTCGGTCATCGAGGCCTTGGCGGCGTTGCGCTCGGCCTGGGCGACGGCCGCAGCTTCGGCGCGACGCGCGGGCGACTCGGCGCCCTGCACGTTCTTGACGGTCAGCGGGTTCGCCTCGTCCTCGTCGTCCTCGACGACGGTGATCCCCTTGTCGTCGAACAGCATGTAGAGCCGCTCGAGCTGGTCCGGGGGCACGAAGTCGTCGTCGAATGCGTTGTTGATCTCGGTGAAGGTCAAGGAGCCCTTCGCCAGACCCGCTTCGAGCAGTTCCGCGATCGTGTCTTCGATCTGTTCAGCCATAGGTAGTCAGGTGGTGTCGCTTTGCAGCTTTCGCATGGCGTCGGCCAGGGCACCGAGTCGGAGCTCGTGCTCCTCGTCGGTCGTGGCCTCTGCCAGCTCGCGACGTGCCAGGTCAACGGCACGACGGTGGTCTTGTCGCAGGATGAAGGTCAGGGAATCGGAGGCCAGGATGCCGGCATCGCCATGTCGAGCGAGCTCTTCGAGCCTGGCGGGCAAGGACTTGTCGATTCCCTCGGGCAAGGCCGCAGCCACATTCCCGGCGTCGACGTCGACGTCCTCTGGTCCCTCGTAGTAAAGGACGCGCATCTCATGTACGACGACCTTCACGTGTGGATCAGGGCAATTTACAAAGAAATCATCGCCCCCTGGATCTAGATAACGCGGAATCAACCCGTTGTCCGCCAGGAGGGCGCCGGTCAGGTCTCGGAACGCCTTGAGCTCTTGCCGCTCTCGACGCTCTCGAAGCCTATCCCGGTTGGAAGCAGCCGGAGGAGGTACCGAGTAGGGAATCTCGCCAGGTGCATAGATGGGAAGATTGGGGTCGTGCTCGCCCCCTTCGACCAGGTCCGGAGGGGGCACGTCCGAGCCCGGGAACCAGGCGTCCGAGGCCCCCACCGACCCAGCCCCTGTAGGACGCGAGCCGCCCCCGCCGGGTTCCCCTCGGCCCCGGGCCGGGCCATCCGGCCCCCGCGTCGGTGCCCCGCGGCCCACCGCCGGGGTGGTGCGCACCGGCCGGCGCTTCTCCAGATCCTCGAACTGGGCGCGCACGTCGGCCACGTCGAAGCCCAGCCCGGCCGCGATGCTCTTGAGCAGGGCGGCCCGGTGCAGGGGCGCGCGCACCACGCGCACCACCTCCAGGAGCTCGTCGACCTCGGTCGACAGGCTGCGCTCGTCGAGCCCCTCGGCCGCGGTGATGCGCCCCACCAGGAAGTCCACCCAGGGCATCGGCGCGTCGAGCAGCTCCGCGAAGGGCTTGCCACCGTCCGCGATGCACAGGTCGCAGGGGTCCGCGCCGTCCGGCGGCGCCGCCACGTCGATCTCGACCCCGAGCGGCAAGAGGCCGACCAGGGCCTTGCGGGTCGCCCGGGCGCCGGCGTCGTCGCCGTCGAAGACCAGGGTCACGCGCCGCACCCCGCTGCGCCGCACCAGCGCCGCGTGCTCGTCCGTGGTGGCCGTGCCGAGCACCGCGCAAACGCTGCGGAACCCAGCCTGGTGAGCCCCCATCACGTCGGTGTAGCCCTCGACCAGCACCAGGCGCTTCTCCTTGCGCAGGGTCGCCAGGGCCAGGTCGTAGCCGTAGATCAGGCGTCCCTTGTGGAACACCGCCGTCTCGGGCGTGTTGACGTACTTGGGCCCCTTGCCCCGGGACTCGGGCAGCGCCCGGGCCCCGAAGCCGACCGTGCGACCCTTGTCGTCGCGGATCGGGATGATGACCCGGTTGTAGAAGAAGTCGTAGCCGCTGCCGTCGTCGCGGCGCTTGCAGAGGCCCGCCTGCTCGAGCTGCTCGAGCTTGACCCCCGCCGACGTGGCCGAGGTCAAGAGCGGGCTGCCGCTGTCCGGCGCCCAGCCCACCCCGAAGATCTCGCACACCTCGGGCCCCAGTCCGCGCTCCTCCAGGTAGCGCCGCGCCGCCGCGCCCTCGGGTCCCAGGAGGTGCCGCCGGTAGAGCTTCTCGGCCCGCGCCAGGAGCTCGAGCAGCGGCTTGTTGCGCTCCTCCTCCTTGCTGCGCTTCGCGCTGCCGAGGCCGCCCTCGGGCAGGGGCACACCCGCGATCGACGCCGCGCTCTTGAGCGCCTCCATGAAGGTCGCGTTGTCCGCCTGCTGCAGGAACGAGATCACGTCGCCGCCCTCGGCACAGGCTCCGTAGCAGCGCCAGGTCCCGCGCTCGGGGTCGACCTTGAACGACGGCGTCTTCTCCTCGTGGAACGGGCAGCAGGCCTCGTACAGTCGCCCCGCGCGCTTCAGGGTGCCGACCCGGGTGCGCACCACGTCCTCGATGGAGGCGGAGAGCTTGACCCGTTCGACGAAGGCTCGGAACTCGTGATCCTGCAAGGCTCGGGAGGCGTGTGGTGGACGGAGCTTGCCCCGGGGTGCAAGGGGGGCGCGGTAGGAGGCACAACGGCAGCGCAGAGCGGACGCAGCAGCGGGATGCCTGCCTGGCATCAGAGGGGGCGCTCCCTGGGGAGCCGCCGTGGGTCGCCTGTCGTCCTGGGCCGGGGCTAGGAGCCGCGGCCAGGGGGCAGTCTAACCGCCCGGCTGCCCGGACGCCACGCGGCACAGGCTCACTCCTCGGCGAGGGCCCGTGCGAGGTCCAGGAAGGCTGCTGGCTCCAGGACCTCGGGCCGCAGTCCCGGCTCGAGGCCCACGGCGGCCAGGGCGGCCTCGGCGGCCGGGCGGTCGCCGAGGTGCCGGCTGAGGGTCGCCAGGAGGGTCTTGCGGCGGGACTGGAAGAAGACGTCGACCAGGGGGTCGGCCCGCGCGATCAGCTCCGGGGAGGGCCGCTCGGCCTGGAGCTCGAGCCGCGCCACGGCGCTCTCGACCTTGGGCCGGGGCGAGAAGAGCCCGGCCCCCACGCGGCGGGTCAGGCGCGCCTCGTAGGTGAAGTGCAGCTTGGCCGAGAGCCCGCCCCAGCTGCTCGTCGCCGGCTTCGCGCACAGGCGCTCGGCCACCTCGGCCTGGACCAGGACGGTCATCGAGGCCGGCGGATTCGGCAGCCGAGCCATCGACACCAAGAGGGGCGAGGCGATCGAGTAGGGCAGGTTGCTGACCAGGTGCCAGGGGCCAGAGGTGGGCAGGCGCTCGACCAGCTCGGGGGCCACGGCGCGCTTCTTGGCGAGGGCATCGGCGCGCAGGAGCTCGAGCTGATCCGGCTCGGCCAGGGGCTCGAGGAAGCCGGCCGCGATCGCATGCAGCCGCCGGTCGAGCTCGACGCCCAAGAGGTGCGCCCCGGTCCCGAGCAGGCCCACGCTGAGGAATCCGCAGCCGACGCCGATCTCGACGACGAAGTCCCCGGGTCCGACCTCGCCGTCGCGGGCGATCGCCAGGGCCGTGTTCTCGTCCAGCAGGAAGTTCTGACCGAGCTTCTTGGACGGGTGGAAGCCAGCGGCGTCGAGCGCGGCCTTGAACTCCTTCCAAGGTGGGCGGCGACCGATCATGAGCGGGCTCCTTGAAGGAGCAGTCGGATCAGGTCCGGACAGTCGGGACGTTGGGCGAGCCGGTCGAGCAGCTCGAGCAGGCTGGCCTCCCCGAGCTGCACCCAGTCGGCGCCGACGGCACGCACGCGCGCAGCGCTCGCGCCATCGAGGCGGCCCGCCTCCAGCCCCGCCCGCCAGAGCCACTCCTCGGCCTCGGCCACGCAGCGGAAGCCGACGTCGACGGCCCGGTGACCAGGGTCGAGCGGTTGGGCGAAGAAGGCCAGCGGCACGCCCGCCTCGCGGCCGGCGGTCCACAGGGGCCGCGTCCAGGTCAGGTACGAGCCGCCCATCACCGCACGCAGGTCCCCCGCCTCCCGGTCCGGGGAGAGGTCGGCCACCCACTCCCAGACGTTGCCGATCTGGTCGTAGGTCCCGAAGGGCCCGCGGCCGGACTCGAAGGCCCCCACCGGCGCGGGCCGCAGGAGGTCCAGCTCGAGGGTGTTCGCCACCGAGCGCTGGGGGTTCTTGCCCCACGGGTAGCGGTGCCCGATGCGACCGGCAGCGATGTACAGCCACTCGGACGCGGTGGGTAGGCGCATGCCGCGCAGCTCGGCCACGCGCACGGCCTCGCTCCAGTCGGCATAGGCCGGCAGGTCGGCCGTCGAGTCGTCCCAGACCTCGTCGGTCAGGGTCCAGCCGCGGGCCTCCGGCGTGCCCAGGCCGAGGTCCAGGAAGTCACCGCGGCGCACCTCGAAGAGGTCCACCAAGAGCGGCCTCTCGACGCCGACCACGAAGGAGCCCGGGACCGTCCAGGGGCTGGTCGCCCCCGGGGGCACGAAGCCCAGGCGCTCGAGCACGGCCACGACCGGAGGTGCGTCCCCCGGGTCCTCGGCGCAGCCGGGAGCCAGGGCGCACAGGGGCAACAGCAGGGCGACCAGCGCCCCTCGTACCCCCGGGTTCACGCGCGCCTCAGTTGCCGCCAGCAGCGGCGGCATCCTCGATCACGAAGATCTCGACGCGGCGGTTCTTCGCCTTGCCCTCGGGCGTGTCGTTCGGGGCGACGGGCTGGCTCGAGCCGAGCCCCGCGACCGCGAGGCGATCCATCGCCAGGCCGGACTTGGACAGCAGCGCCGCGACGCCGAGGGCGCGCTGGGCCGAGAGGTCCAGGTTGCCGACCGGGAAGCGCGACAGGGTGGCGGCCTTGGTGACCTTGTCCCCGTCGGTGTGGCCGCGAATCCAGATGCGCTCGTAGGCGCCTGCGCTGATCTCCTTGGCGAGACCCATGAGCACGCTCTGGCCCTCGGCCGAGACCTCGGCCGAGCCGGAGCCGAACAGCACCGAGCTGCTCATGCTGTAGCCGTAGCCACCGTCGACCGTGAAGGTCGTGACCGCGTCCGAGGACTGGCCCATGCCGCTCAGCATGCCGCGCAGGGCGGCGAGGCGCGCGTCGATGTCCTCGGTGTAGGAGGCATCGACCACACCCTCGGAGAAGGCGCCGACCTGGCCCATGAGCCGCCGGTTCTCGGCCTGCAGCTGGGCGATGTACTCCTCGTTGTCGTGGGCCGAGCGCTGGTACATCTGGGCCGTGGAGAGGGCCTCGTCGTACTTCGCCTGGGTGACGCAGGAGGCGAGGGGCAGGACCAAGAGGCCGCAGAGGAGCGGCAGGCGGGAGATCGACATGGGCGGCTGAGAAGCGGGGAATTGGGTCAGGACGAGGCCATCCTAGCGAGGCCGTGGACCGGAATCGAGGTCCGGCTGTCCGTGCTTGGTCAGATCCTCGCGTGGGGACAGGGGATCCGGCCGTCAGGCGTGCTCAAGCCTCGAGGATGGCGACCAGGCGAGCCCGAGCGGCCTCGTCGAGGGCCGGACCCACGCCGGCGGCCATGTTGTCGTCCAGGTGATGGGGCTTGGTGGTCGCCGGGATCGGGATCGGCCGCGCGGGGTGGCCGAGGATGTACTTGAGGAACAGCTGGCCCCAGCTCGCAGCGCCGAAGTCCGCGGCCCATTCGGGCAGCGGCTTGTCCTTCACCGCGCCGAACAGGTCACCCTTCTGGTACGGGCGCATCACCAGCACCCCGACCCCGTGGTCGAGGCAGGCCGGCAGGATGCGCTCCTCCATGCGGCGGTCGCCGACCGAGTAGGGCACCTGCACGAAGTCCAGCACGCCGCTCTTGACCAGCCGCTCGACCGTCGCGAAGTCGCGCATCTCGGTCACGCCGATGTAGCGCACGCGGCCCTCCTCGCGCCAGGCCTCGAGGGTCGGCAGGTGCTCGTCGAGGCCCACCAGGTTGTGCACCTGCATCAGGTCGAACCGCGGTGTGCCCATCAGCTCGGCCGAGCGCTGCATCTGGTCGATGCCGGCTTGCTTGCCGTCCTTGGTCCAGACCTTGGTCGCATAGAACAGATCCCCGCGACCGAGTCCCTCGGCGAGGGCCCCGACCATGGCCTCGGACTTGCCGTACATCGGCGAGGAGTCGACCAGGCTGCCGCCCCAGGCGAGGAAGCGCGCGAGCACCTCCGCGAGGTCCGCGTTGTCGCCTGCAGGGTCGCGATCGAAGGTGCGCGAGGTGCCGAGCCCCACCACCGGCAGTAGCTCGCCGGTGCGCGGGATGCGCATGCGCCGAATCGAGGTCACCGCCGCGTCCTCGGCGCTGGGCGGAATCGCCGCCGCGGGACCGGCCAAGAGTCCGCCGACCGCCAGTCCCATGGTCCCGCCCAGGAGGGCCCGTCGCTGCGCTTGCTTTTGGTTCATGCCCACAGCCTAGGAACACCTAGGCCAGCTGCGCAATCCTCGCCCCGGCTTGCGACCCCTGCTACTTTCCAAGCATGAACACGAACACCGTCATCGCTATGTATCGCCCCAAGCCGGGCGGCGAGGAGGGCCTGCGCGGCCTGGTCGCCAACCACCACCCGCGCCTCGTCGAGCTCGGCCTGGCCACCGAGCGGGCGCCGGTCCTGCTCCAGGCCGGCGACGGGACCCTGCTCGAGATCTTCGACTGGGTCAGCCCCGAGGCCCTCGAGATCGCCCACACCCACGCCGAGGTCCAGGCCATGTGGACCGACTTCCTCGAGTTCTGCGACTACGTCAGCCTGGGCGACCTGCCCGAGGCCGGCGGCCCCTTCCCCCACTTCACGCGCCTCTCGGACTGAGCCCGCGCGCGGCAGGCAAGCACAAGGGACCCCGCCGCACTCCAGTGCGGCGGGGTCCCTCGGTCGTCCGGGCGAGCGCCCCCCGCAGGGGGGGCCCGCCGCCCCGGTAAACCATCAAAACGGGGAGGCAGATGCCCGCGATGCCGCGGGCGATGCCACCGATCTGGCCGGTGGCCATGGCCATGAACAACGGCAGCGCCATGAACAACACCACGAAGGTCGCGATCATCGCGATGCGCGTGCCCATGCCCTCGAAGGGTTCGTCCACGGCGATCGCGGTGGCGACCGGGACGTCGTCCTCGTCTTCTTCGAGCTCGTCGAGGTCTTCGATCTCTTCGATCTCGCCCACGTCCTCGATGTCGTCGATCAGCGTGTCCGCGGCCGAGATCTCCTCGGTGGCCATGCCGGCATCGGCGAAGTCGTCGTCCTCGAAGGCGATGTCGCCGCCGAGCTCCGAGCGCAGGGTCTCCACGTCCTCACGGCGCAGACGCATGTCCTCGCCCTCACGGAAGGCGCGGATCTCGCCTTCGGAGACCAGACGCTTGAGCTCCTCTTCCTCGAGGTGCAGTTCGTTGAGGGCTTCCTGGAAGCTGAAGGTTTCTTCGTTCGCCACGGTGGGTTCCTTTGGAGTCCGGTGGTTCGGGTGCGGGGGGGAGGGGTTGCCTACTGGCCTTTGCCGGTGGGCGCCTCGAGCTTGGAGAACTGCTTCTCGAGCTCGCGGTAGGTGTAGTCGGACTTGTCGTTGTAGCCGAACAGCTGCAGGTCCAGGTCCAGGCGACGGGCGCCGATCAGCTTGACCCCCATCGTCGAGGAGCTGCCGCCGGTGGCCTGGTAGGCCGCGAGCTGCTTCGCCTCGGTGTCGATCAGGTAGAGCACGGACGAGCCCGTGCGGTCCACGCCGGTGACCGCGATCATCTGGCTGTTCGAGTCCGAGGTCGCCCCGTAGGGCACCTGGATCGACGGCACGGCGGTCTCCTGGAGGCTTCGACCGGGCGAGACCAGCATGCCGAAGGCGATGCAGGCCAAGGCCACGATCAACAGCTGCGCGGGCCCGAAGGAGAACGCGGCAGGCAGGCTGGAGGAGTGCTGGGGATGGTCCATGGTCGGGGGGCCGAGCTGCGGTGACGGGAGTCTGGGACAACTCGGGGCTCTATCCTAGCGGGCCCGAGCGGTTGCTCCAAGGCCCTGGCAAAACCTAGCCATAAGGTCCTTGGCCTCGCGCCGGGCAGCTCCCCGAGGCCAACCGGCGGGCCCGGGGACCGGGAAGGCCCGCACGGTCACCCTTTTAATAGGTCAGACTGCGCCCCGGCCTAGGGGGCTGAGATCTCCTGGAGCGCCTCGATCTCGGCGTCGAGGTCGTGGAGCGTCCGGAACAGCTGGCAGACCTCCGGGAACTCCTGGGGGTCGAGCACGATGAACTCCATCGTGCCGTCGGGCCCCGGGCGGATCTGGTTCGGCAGGGGATAGCCCTCGAGGTCCCGCAGCTCCTTGCCTTGGATGGACTGGACCCGGGAGTAGGCTCCGGCATCCCAGAGGGGCTCGAACAGGCCCTCACAGGCCTCGCGCAGCTCCTTGGCGGTCCTGGCCCGCACCTCGAGCACGTTCGCCGCCGCGGCCTTGACGCCTTCGACGGCCTCGGCGTCCAGCCCTTGGGCTAGCTCGCTGCCGGGCTCCAGCTCGGGCTCGGCTGGCGCGACCGCATCGGCATCCGTCACCGGGGCGGGCTCGATGGATGCCAGCTCGATCCGCTCCGCGCTGCGCCCCACCCCGGACTCCGCTGGCCCGAGCCGGAGCATCGGGCTGCTAGCCGCCGGTCCGGTGGCAGCTCCAACCGGAGCTGCGAAGAGCCCCGCCTCTTCATCGCAGGTCGATCCGATGGGACACAGGACTTGGAAGACTAGGAAGCCCCCCGCGGAGAGCACCCCCGCGACTCCAAGTATGGTGGCGACGGACTTCATTCTTGGGTGCACCCTGGCGAGCAATTGAGCTCGACGCCGCGGACCGCATTGATGTTCGAGGGACACCTCCAAGCGTTGGAGGCCGTCGAGCCACAAGGTCCGCGCAAGAGGGTGTCGGTGGCCTGGATCATGTCCCACTCGTTGGGGTGCGTCCACTTCACCGTCCCGATGTCTAGGGTGCAGTGGTTGGAGGGGATCTCTTCGCAGTTGGGCAGGGGCGAGCATTCGGCAGCGCCGACGACGACGTTCTCGAGCACCAAGGTCCAGTCGCAGGTCCCGCTACCGCTCGAGGTGTAGGTGAAGCTCGCCGCGCAGACGCAGTTCGGGTCCGACACGCCTCCTGAGTCATCCGTTGCCGGGGATGGGCTCGTGGCGATCCCTAGGATCAAGAGCGACACGATCATCCCTCCGAAGGTGCGAGGTAGGCGCCGGAAGAAGCGAAGCTCGGACATGACAAGTCTCCGTGTTGCGAGGGGGTTGCGAAGCAAGAGAACAAGGCCTTCAACTCGCTGGGAAGTGCGAGCAAACCTCGCCCGTACAACGCATCAGGAATGTATCAGCCGCCAAAAGTTTCGGATCAGGGCGTGAGCCCTAGCAAGCCGAAAAGTCGCTTCTCCAGCTCATTCCCCTCCTAGAGCCGCTCCTGGGCCCGTCCAGAGCCCTGTTTCTGCTGCGGGAGACCCCGACGAATCCGAACGCCTCGATTGCCCTGGGGGTCCGAGCCGCTCCGAACCCTCCACTGGATCCGAAGAACCCGAATCGGCACGAGCGTCCCCGCGCCGCTACCAGCCCGCCAGGTCGCCCGAGATGCGCTCCGCCAGGTCCTTCAGACTGACCAGCCCGAGGGGCTCGGCGGGATCCCCCACCAGGGCCGCGCGCTTGCCCAGCACCCGCAGGCGACCGAGGGCTTCCTGGACCGACGTGTCCGGCGCCAGCTCGGCGAGCTGGTGCAGCAGCCGGTGCGGGTCCTGGTCCGGGCCGGCGCTGAGCAGCTCGAGCTGGTGCACGTAGCCCAGCACGACCCCGTCCTCGGAGATCGGCAGCCGCGAGTGTTCGGCCAAGGCCGTCGCGTCGAACAAGCCCGGGTCGCCGAGCTCGAGCTTCTCGACCCGCGACCAGGGGGTCATCACCTCGGACACGGGGATCGTCGAGAGGGTCAAGGCGTTGCGCGCCAGGGACTCGGCGCGCAGCTCGAGGGCCCCCCCGCGGGTGCTCTCCTCGAGCACCTCGATCACGACCTCCCGGCCGCGGGCGCGGTACAGGTCCTCGGTCCCGACCCCGAAGATCCGCTGCACGACCACACCCAGGCCGCGCAGCACGATCATCAGCGGCCAGAAGAGCACGTAGAAGAGCACCATCGGCCGCACCGTGATCCCCAGCAGGGTGTACGGCCGCCGCCGGAACAGGTCCTTCGGCCACAGCTCTGCGAAGAAGAACAGCACCGGGGTCAAGGCCAGGGTGACGACCAGGTCGCGCCACCCATCGGACACGAGTCCCGTGCGCCCGATCTCGTGCTCGGCCAAGTGGGTGACCAGCTCGATCGCCAGGTTGTTGCCGATCAGGATCGTGATCAGGAGCCCGGCCTCGTCCCGGAGCAGGCGCTGGATCCAGAGGGAAGACCCGTGGCCCGCTTCGGCCTCGGCATCGATGCGCATCCGCGAGCACGAGTAGAAGCCCGTCTCGCTCCCGGAGAAGAGCGCCGACAGGGCGACCAAGAGCACCAGGGTCAAAAGGCTGAGCCAGATCATGGGCGACCGTCCTCGCTGCGGCGGAAGCCCCGGCCACCCATGGCCGGCGCGACCTCGAGCCGTGTGCCATCGTCCGCGGCGACGCTCATCACCACCCACTGCACCCGGCGCCCGCGCACCTCTTGGGCCTCGAGCACCAGGCGGCCCCAGTGGGCCACGTCGCCCGAGCGCGGGATGCGGCCGAGCAGGGCGGTCACGAAGCCGCCGACCGTCTCGAACTCCTTGGGCACGACGTCGAACCCGAAGTCGTCGTTCCAGTCGTGCATCGACAGGGAGCCGGCCACCCGGAAGCGCCCCTCCCCGAGGGGTACCACGGGCACCTCCCGGGCCTCGCCTTCAACCCGCAGGTCGCCGACGATCTCCTCGAAGATGTCCTCGAGGGTCACCACGCCGGCGGTCCCGCCCCACTCGTCGACCACCACGGCCTCGGCCGCGCGCAGGTGGCGCAGGCAGTGCAAGAGGTCCACCGACGAGGCGACCTCGGGCACGAACGGCACCGGCCGCATCAAGCTGGGGATCCCGCGGTCGGGGTTCACCAAGAGGTCGCGCACGCGCACCTGCCCGACCACACGATCCGCGGTCTGGTCGATCACCGGCAGACGCGCGAGGCGCTTCTCGATGGCGGACTCGGTGACCTCGTCGCGGTTCGAGCCGTCGAGCTCCAGGAACAGCGCGTCGACCCGCGGGGTCATGATCTGGCGCACGTTGATCGAAGAGAGGCCGACGATCTCGGCCAAGAGGTCCGCCTCGGCGTACAGCATGTGGCCGCCGTCCGCGATCTTGTCGAACAGGCGCTCGAGGTCCTCTGGGCGCAGGTGCTGCTCGTCGGGCTCGAACCCGATCAGCCGCCCGGCGACCTCGAGCAGGTAGCTCATGGCGAGCCGCACCGGCGTGGTCAGGGTGACGAGCACGGTCAGGAGTGGCGCGGTGAAGCGGGCGATGGTCACGCTCGCGGTCAGGCCCAGGGTCTTCGGTAGGATCTCTCCGAAGATCAGGATCATGATCAGCGCGCCGAAGCCGACCAGCAGGTTCGAGCCGGTGCCCTCGGCCAGCCGGCCGACGCTGGCGAAGAAGAACAGGTTGACCAACAGGTTGCCGAACAGCACGGCGATCAGGAGCTCGCGCGGCTCATGCAGCAGGCGGTCGACGATCGGGCCGGCGTCCTTGCGCTGGTTCTCGCTGAGGCTGAAGAGCGCGGTCTCGGACGAGGAGAAGAGCGCCGAGCCGCACAGGAGGAGCGCCAAGACGCCGAGGGTCCAGGGGTCCATCAGCGGCCCCCTCGGTGAACGCCAGGTGCGCCCAGGCTCGGGACGGGCGGCAGCTGGACCTTGGCCGTAAAGCCCTGGCCGGGTGCGCTCGAGAGCTCGAGCTGGCCCCCGTGGGCGTCGACGATGCGGTGCACGATCGCGAGCCCCAGCCCGCTGCCCTTGCCGACCTCCTTGGTCGTGAAGAACAGGTCGGTGACCCGGTCGAGGTGCTCGGCGGCGACCCCGGGCCCGTTGTCGCGCACGATCGCCCGCGGACCGAGACCCCGGGAGCACTCGAGCTCGACCGCGATGCGAGGCTCTCTGGTCCCGGCCTCTTCCAGGGCATCGAGGGCATTGCCGAACAGGTTCAGGAAGGCCTGGCCGAGCTCGTTGCGCGCCCAGGTCAGGCACGGCGAGGCGCTCGCGTCGCGGTCGTCCAGGTCCAGCAGCTGGCCGTCCACGGTCAGGCGCAGCTCGACCCCCAGCCCGCGACTGCGGTGGCGCACCAGGGCCAGGCCGTCGCGCACGACATCGACGAGGTCCACCTGGGTGGCCTCGGTCTCGCGCGGCGTGAAGCGCAGCAGCTGGCCGACGGTCAGCTGGATGCGCTCGAGCCCGTCGGCCAAGAGCTCCAGGTAGCGCTGACGCTTCTCCGGCGCCAGGTCCTCGCGGCCGAGCACGTCGGTCGCGTTGAGCAGGCCGCCCAAGGGGTTGTTGATCTCGTGGGCGATGCCGGCGGTGAACTCCCCCATGGCGGCCAGCTGCCGCTGGGTCAGGGCGGCCTTCTCGGCGGCCCGCGCCTGGTCGGTCGCGCGGCGGACCTCGGCCTCGAGGCGCGCGCTGAAGCCCTGCACCTCGTCGGCCATCGCGTTGAAGCCGCGCACCAGCTGGGACAGCTCTCCGGAGCCCGAGTCGTCGGCCACACGCGCGCCGTGGTCCCCGGCCTCCAGGCTCGCGACGCCGGCGGCGAGGGCCCCCACCGGCCGAAGCACGAGGCTCCGCAGGAGGAAGTAACTGCCGGCGGTCAAGAGCGCGGTCGAGATCAGGAACCACGGAAACAGCTGCAAGGCCGAGGACTTGGTCGAGCCCAGGTCCGGGGGCAGCCGGTACCAGAAGGCGCCCCAGATGCCGCCGCGGTCCTCGATGCGCAGGGCGGTCCCGTCCTCGAAGGGCACCGGGTCGCCGGACTCCAGCACCTGGGCCAGGACCTCGAGCAGCGCCCCGCGATCGGCCGAGCCATCCCCGACGCCGCGCGGGTTGAGCGCGACACCGCGGTGCACGACCCGCCCGGCCACGCGCTCGACCGCCTTGTCGACGATCATCACGTCATCGACGCGCTGCCAGACCCGGTCCTGCAGGATGCGGCGTACGTTGAGGTCGCCGCCCTTGTTGACCATGTCGCGGACGCTGGTGTCGACCTCGGCCAAGAGCGCCTGGTCCTTGGCGGTGATCGCCTCGCGGAAGGTCGAGGAGAGCCACAGGCCCCCGGCGGTGAAGACCACCAGGTTGATCGCCAGCAGCACCAGCACCACGCGCAGGCGCAGGCTCGGACCCGCTTGGGAGTGGGTCGAGCGCGCTCCCGCGGCGTTGCTTCCAGGGGCAGGCTCGTCGTCCACCTCAGCCTCGCATCCCGCAGGTTCCACTTCGGATCGCGCCACCGGGGCCCGGGATCAGGCTCGGCCCATGCTGCACCGCGGCTTCGCATCGGGTCCGAGCTCGGGACCCGGGCCAGCCGCGCCCAGCCACTAGGCGTTCCCCATGCTGTTCATGATCTCGAGCAGCGGCATGAAGAGCGCCACCACCACGAAGCCCACGAAGACGGCCATCACGACCAGCATCATCGGCTCGAGCACCTTGAACAGGTTGTCCATCTTGCGGTCGACCTGGATCTCGTAGGCGTCGGCCACCTTGATCAGCATCGTGTCGAGCTCGCCGGTCTCCTCGCCGACCTCGACCATGTTCGTCACGAGGTCGTCGAAGACCTCGGCCTCGCCCATCGGCGTCGCGATGCCCTCGCCCTCGCGCACGGTCACGCGGATGTCCTCGACGGCCTCGGTCATCACGTCGTTCATCGACGTGTCGCGCGTGATCGCGAGGGCGTCGAGGTGCGGCACGCCGGCCTGCACGAGCGTGCCGAAGGTCCGCGCGAAGGCCGCGATGTAGCCCTGGCGCAGCACCGGCCCGATCAGCGGGATGCGCATCATGAGCTTGTGCATGAAGTAGCGGTAGCCACCGCCGCGACGCATCAAGAGCCCGTGCAGCAGGAAGCCGAGGATCGGCACCCCGAAGACCACGTACCAGTACTTCGACGCGAAGTCGGCCGTGTTGAGCAGCACCAGGGTGACGTCCGGCAGCTCGACGTCGAAGGTGTCGAAGATCTCCTGGAAGCGCGGGATCACGAACAGGATCACGACGCTGATCACGACCAGGGCCACCACCACGATCATCGCGGGGTAGACCATCGCGCCGCGGATCTTGGCGGTGATCGTCGCCGCGCGCTCGCGCAGGTAGGCCAGT
Source organism: Planctomycetota bacterium (assembly GCA_029212845.1). Classification (GTDB taxonomy): domain Bacteria; phylum Planctomycetota; class UBA1135; order UBA1135; genus JARGPD01. The sequence continues at coordinate 13,134 of JARGPD010000014.1, read as the reverse complement.
CGCTCGAGGATCGTGTCCAAGAGGCCGCCGGTCTCGCCGGCCTTGACCATCTGGGCGTACAGCGGGTCGAAGGCTCTGGAGTGCTTGCCGAGCGCCTCGGACAGGGGCGTGCCCGAGGCCACGTCCTCGGTCACCTCGGCCAGCACCTCTTTAAAAGGACCGGGCTTGCACTGGCCGTGCAGGACTCCGAGCGCGCGCACCAGCGGGATGCCCGCCGAGCTGAGCGTGGCCAGCTGCATGGTGAAGTCGGTCACCGCCTGGCCCGACACCCGCCGACCCGTGGCCTTCTTCGGCGCGGACCCCGCCCCCTTGCCGCCCTTGGAGGACGACTTGGTCGGAGCGGACATCTTGCGTTGGATCTTCTTGGCCATGGAGTGGGCTCAGGGGGGGGCAGTGACGGTCGCGGGAAGAGGTTCGCAGGAACCCCGGGGGGATGCAAGAGGGCCCGTGGGGCCGAGGCAGCCCGGCCGGGGACCTACATCATCGTCTCGCGGATGACCTCGTCGACGGTGGTGACTCCTGCGACGACGCGCTCGAGTCCACTGAGGCGCAGGGTGCGCATGCCGGCGGCGATGGCCAGGCGGCGCACCTCGGCGGTTGCAGCGCCCCGGCCGATCGCCTCGCGGATGGGCCGGTCGAGCAGCATGATCTCGTGGATCGCCGTGCGGCCGCGGTAGCCTGTGTGGAAGCACTCGTCGCAGCCCTTGCCGAAGGCCAGGCGGGCGCCACGCAGGCGCTCGCCGTCGGAGCCGAGCTCGCGCACGAGGTCCTCGTCGGCGTCGTAGTGGTCCTTGCAGTCGGCGCAGATCGTGCGCACCAGGCGCTGGGCGACGACGGCCTCGAGGGTGGCGGTGATCAGGAAGGGCTGGATGCCCATGTCGATCAGGCGTGTGATCGCACTCGGGGCGTCGTTGGTGTGCACCGTGGCGAAGACCGTGTGGCCCGTCAGGCTGGCCTCGACCGCGGTCGACGCCGTGTCCCCGTCGCGGATCTCCCCCACCAGGATCTTGTCGGGGTCCTGGCGCAGGACCGTGCGCAGGACCTTGGCGTAGGTGACGCCGATCTCGTCGTTGATCGGCACCTGGACCAGGCCCTCGATGTCGTACTCGACCGGGTCCTCGACCGTGATGATCTTGGTGGACGGGTCGTTGATCTCCGAGAGCATGGCGTAGAGCGTGGTCGTCTTGCCGGAACCGGTCGGGCCGGTGACCAGCACGATGCCGTGGGGCAGCTCGCAGAGCGAGCGCAGCTTCTGGGCGTCCTCGTGCTCGAGGCCGAGGGCGGCGAGGTCGAGCGAGACCGCCGAGCGGTCCAGCACCCGCAGCACAGCGCCCTCGCCGGCGATGCCGGGCAGGGTCGCGACGCGCAGGTCGACGGGCCGGCTGTCGATCACCAAGCTGATGCGGCCGTCCTGGGGTAGCTTGGTCTCGGCGATGTCGAGGTCGCTCATGACCTTGATGCGCGCCAGGATGGCGGGCGCGAGGTGCGCGGGCGGGGCCTCGATCTCGTACAGCGAGCCGTCCACCCGGTAGCGGATGCGCAGCTCGCCGGGAAAGACCTCGAAGTGCACATCGCTGGCCCGGTCGCGGATGGCGCGGTGCAGGATCGAGTTCAAGAGGCGCACGACCGGCGCGCTCGCGGCGGCGTCCTGGGGGTCGACGTTGCCCGCGTCGCGCGCCGCGGCCGCGATCACGTCCGACAGGCTCTCCTCGGCGCCGTAGTGCTGCTCGATCAGCTCGCGCAGGCGGCCGCCTTCGCCGAGGCAGCCGACGACGGTCATGCCGGTGGTGAAGCGCAGGTCCTCGAGCACGGCCACGTTCATCGGGTCCGCGATCGCGACGCGCAGCACGCGGCCGGCGGCCTTGCCCGTGACCGACAGGGGCAGCACGTTGAAGGCGTGGGCGGTGGTCGCGTCGACGGCCTCGATCGCGTCGTCGGTCGGCACCGCGCGTGAAAGGTCCACGGCCTCGAGACCCGCCTGGTGCGCGAGCTGTACCGCGAGGTCGCTGGGTTTCACGTGGCCGAGGGTGACCAGGTGCGCCCCGATCAGGCCGCCGTGCTTGCGCTGCTCGGCGAGGGCCTCCTGGACGCCGGACTCCTTCACGTGGCCGGCCTTCTTCAGGAGCTGACCGATCAGCTCGCGGGCTGCTTGGGGAGGGACGCTCATCCGATGCGGGACGCGAGGTCGTCGCGGTTCTGGGCGGCCTCGATCGCAGCCTCGGCCGTGATCACTTCGCTGCGGGTCATCTCGAGCAGGTAGTCGTCCAGGGTGACCATGCCGAAGCGGCGCGAGGTCTGGATCGTGCTCTGGATCTTGTGCGTCTCCCCCTTGCGGATCAGGTTGCCGATCGCGGGGTTCATCAGCATGACCTCGAAGGCCGCCACGCGGCCGTTGCCATCGGCCCGCGGCAAGAGCACCTGGCTGATGACCGCCTGGATCGAGGTCGACAGCTGGGCGCGGATCTGCTCCTGTTGGTTGGCCGGGAAGGCGTCGATGATGCGGTCGACCGTGCGCGCGCTGCCCGTGGTGTGCAGGGTGCCGAAGACCAGGTGGCCGGTCTCGGCCGCGGTGATCGCGGCGGAGATCGTCTCGAGGTCGCGCATCTCGCCGACCAGGATCACGTCCGGGTCCTGGCGCAGGGCGCGCCGCAGGGCCTCGGCGAAGTCGGGCACGTCGACGCCCACCTCGCGCTGCACCACCAGGCTCTGCTTGTGCTCGTGGTAGTACTCGATCGGGTCCTCGATCGTGATGATGTGCTTCTCGGCATTCTCGTTGATCCAGTTGATCATCGCCGCGAGCGAGGTCGTCTTGCCGCTACCGGTCGGGCCCGTGACCAGCACGAGCCCGCGCGGCCGGGTCAAGAGGTCGAGGCTCGCCTCGGGCAGGCCGAGCGCGTGCACGTCGTGGATCTTCTGGGGGATCACCCGCAGCACCGCGCCGTAGTGCCCCTTCTGCCGCATGATGCTCACCCGGAAGCGAGCGCCGCTGTTGTGGGCGCGGCCGAAGTCGGCGCTGCCGCCCTCGAGCACCTCCTTCCACTGGCGCTCGTTGCAGAGCTCGCGGCACAGTCGCTCGGAGTCCGCGTGATCGAGCACCGACTGGCCCTCGAGCGCGCGCAGGCGACCGTCCAGCCGGATGCGCGGCGGCGCGCCCACGGCGAGGTGCAGGTCGGATCCGCCCAGCTGGGTCACGGCGTCCAGGAGCTTCGAGAGGTCTTGCATGGGGCAGGCTCAGGCGCCGGAGGTCAGGGTCGTTTCGTCGGTGCCGAGGCGCGTCACGCGCAGCACCTCGGAGTAGGAGGTCATGCCGTCGAGCACCTTGCTGGCGCCGTCCTCGACGAGCGGCAGCAGGCGGCCTGCGGCCTGGGCGGCGACGCGCATCTGGTCCTGGCTGGCGCCCTCGAAGAAGCGCTCGCGCAGGTCGGTGTCGAGCTCGAACAGCTCGTACAGGCCGAGCCGTCCGCGGTACCCGACGCCCTCGCAGGCGTAGCAGCCGCGCGGCTCCTTGAAGCGCGCGTTGGGGTTGGGCTCGAGCCCCAGCGAGGCCAGCTCGGCCGTGGTCGGGGTGTACTCCTCGGCGCACTCCTGGCACAGGCGGCGCACGAGGCGCTGGGCCAGGACGGCCTGCACGGCGGTGCTGACCAGGAACGGCGGCACGCCCATGTCGACCAGGCGGGTGAGCGCGCTCGGCGCGTCGTTCGTGTGCAGGGTCGAGAAGACCAGGTGCCCGGTCAGGGCGGCCTGGATCGCGGTCTCGGCCGTCTCGCGGTCGCGGATCTCGCCGACCAGGATCACGTTCGGTGCGCAGCGCAGCATGGCGCGCAGGATGCGCGCGAAGGTCAGCCCCACGCGCGTTTCGACCTGCACCTGGTTGATGCCAGCGATGTGGTACTCGACCGGATCCTCCGCGGTGATGATCTTGACGTCGGGGCGGTTGAGCTCCTGCAGGGCAGCGTAGAGGGTCGTGGTCTTGCCGCTACCGGTCGGGCCCGTGACCAGCACGATGCCCCCCGAGCGCTTCAAGAGGGCGCTCATGCGCCGCTGGGCCTCGCCCACCAGCCCCAGGTCGCGCAGGCTGAGCAGGTTCGCGCCGCGGTCCAAGAGGCGCATCACGATCGACTCGCCATGGTTGGTCGGCAGCACCGAGATCCGCACGTCCACGTCGCGGTCGCCGAGCTTCACGCCGATGCGCCCGTCCTGGGGCTTGCGCTTCTCGGCGATGTCCATCTTGCCCATGATCTTCAGGCGCGACACGAGCGGACCGGAGAGGTGCGCGGGGTGGCGCGCCGCCTCGCGCAGCACACCATCGACCCGGTAGCGCACGATCAGCCCACCGCCCTCGGGCTCGATGTGGATGTCGCTCGAGCGCCGGTCCAAGGCCTCCTGGAACATGCGGCTGACCAGGCGAATGATCGGAGCGTCGCCCTCGTCCTCGCCCCCTGCTGCGGCCAGGCCCGCCGCGATGCCCGCCTCGGCAGCAGCGCCGCCGTAGTAGCGCTCGAGCACCGTGGTGAGGCCGGTCGGCGTCGCGATCGCGCAGATCACCTCGGTGTCGATCAAGAAGCGCAGCTGGTCGGCGACCAGCCGCCGGTCGGGGTCGTCCACCGCCACGACCAGCTTGCCGTTCTTCTCCGCGACGGGCGCCAGGCGCTGCTCGCGGGCGAAGTCCTCGGGGATGCACTCGACCAGCCGGTCGGGCAGGCGCCCAGCCGAGAGGTCGACGAAGGGCAGCCGGGCTGCCTTGGCCACCTGGCGGTAGAGACCGGTCTCGTCGACCATGCCGAGCTCCAGCACGGCGTCGGCGAGGCTGCGGCCGCGGTTGCGCTGGAAGGCCTGGGCCTCACGGAGCTGGTCGGTGCTCAGGAGGCCGCCCTCCAGGAGGAGCTGGTCGAGGTTCTGGGTCAAGGCGTCGGGGGGGTGACGGGGATCGCGGTGCGGAGGGCCATGCTACGCCCCGAGGGGGGTCCGGTCACCCGCCGCGTGCCTTGGGATGGCCTTTTGTCGGGCCGGAATTGCGCGCAGCCTCCCCGCCGAGGTCGGCGGGGAGGCTGCGCGAGGTGTGAGCTCGGGAGCCCGAAGCCCTACTGGCCGGCGGGCTGGCCGACGCCGGCGCGCACGACGCCGGAGAAGCCGACGTCCAGGGTCGGCTTGGACGGGTGCCCGAGCTCGACCTCGATGAAGCCGCGGAAGGAGCCGTTGCCCTCCATCGAGTCGATGCCCAGGAGGGTCACGACCAGGTCGACGTTCTTGGTGCCCTCGATCCGGTTGAACTGGACCTCGAAGTCATCGGCATAGGGGAAGTCGACGCCGTAGCCCTTGAGGGTCGCCTTGGGGTTCTCCGGGAAGACGAAGTCCTCGTCGGTGACGGTGATCGTCGTGCGGCGGGTCAGGGCCTGGCCGGGGCGCAGGAGCCCGAAGGACACGTGCGGCGGGTTGACCGTGATCGGGCCCTGGACGTTGGCGATGACGTAGAGGATCGCGTCGAAGTACATCGGGTCGCCGTTGGGCAGGGCCTTGTCGGGCTGCTCGATGTCGGTGACGAAGCGTACGGCGCGGTTGAGCGCCCCCTCGGGCAGGTTCGGGCCGAGCTCGAACTTGGCGATCCAGCGGTCGCTCTTGCCCTCGGCGTCGGGCGAGTCGGGCACCAGCTCGACCTTGACGTCACGCAGCGGGATGTTCGGGTCGATGTCGACCTTGAAGCGACCGAAGGCCTCGCTGGTCAGCACGACCTGGCCCTTCTTGACGTCGGTCGACTTCATCGTCGCCAGGTTGAGCGAGCGCGGGTTGACCGACAGGGCCGGCTGCACGTTGGCGGTGAGCGAGAAGCCGATGCCGCGGCGCGGGTCGTTGGTCGTCAGGGTGATGTCGCTCTTGAAGCGATGCGACTTGCCGGTGGTGTCGAGGGTCGCGTCGACGATGAAGTCGGTCCCGACGGCGATCGGCGTGCCCAGCTGGTAGTTCGTCAGGGTGCCACCCTCGCCGACCAGCTTGATCTCGGCGCGCGTGCAGCCGCAGGTCTTGTTCAGGGTCGAGATGATCAGCGGGTCCTCGCCGCTGCTCTTGGCCTTGAACGTGTGGTTGCGCACGTCGCCCTGGATCAGGTCGCCGAAGTCCTTGATCTGGTTGCCGCCCTCGATCGTCACGCCGCCGATGCCCTGCAGGGTCGAGACCGCGGGCGCGATCGGAGCGTGGCCGTGCCCATCGTCCGGGCTGTGGCCGGCGTTCGGGTCCACGTTCGGACCGGTCACGGGCGGACGCACGGGGCCCACCTGGGGAGCGGGCGTCTTGGGCTTGATCTTGATGCCCTTGAGGCGATCGCCCCCGAGGCGCTTGGGCGTCGTGGTGTTGTCCTTCTCGCGCTCCTCCTGCACGGTCTCTTCGGTCACCTCCTTGGTGACCTTGGGCTTCTCGCCCTGCTCTTGGCCGCTCGCGCTGGAGCAGGCCATCAGGGGCAGGAGGGCGGCGGGCAGGAGCAGACAGGGGAGTGAGATGCGGCGCATGACGGTTGGAACGATCTGGAGGGACGGTGGCCGGGTGCGAGGTCCCGGACTCCGGGAGGGAGCGGCTGGCAGGCCAGACGCAGCTTATAAGGATAGCAGCGGACCGGGCCCCCTGCCGTACGGGATCGGGCGGCCTAGGGTTGGAGGATGGCCTGAAAGGCGATGGCCTGGTCGGCCAGGTTCTGGTCGGGGAAGTCCACGTGGATGCGCCCGGACACGCGGTTCTTGTCTCCGCCTCGGAAGCCGATCCCGAGGACCTCGAGGTCCCAGGCGGCCAGGGCACCGGCTGTCAGGGGCCTCCCACCGGCGTTCTCGGGGGTCACCAGGCGCAGGGTCGGGGTGAAGTGCTTGGCCCAGTCGGGGGCCTCGTCCCCGGGTGCGGAGGTGGCGTCGAGCACGCTGATCGCGGGCTCGGTGGACCGGAAACCTTCGACGAGGTCGGGGGCGAAGCACTCGATCCGGACCGAGCTCGAGGTCGCCGCGCCGGGTGCCAGGGAGCCGAAGGACAGGTAGCTGGTGGAGGCCTGGATCGGGGCCAAGAGGGTCGCGGTGACCGCGGTGTCGAGGAAGTGCGTCCGGGGTGTGTCCTCGGGCACCGGGCCCGCAGCGGGCAGGGGCAGGTCGGTGATCAGCTGGGCGCTCGCGATCAGGTTCTGACCGCCGAGGGCGTTGGGGTCGGGGTTCGCCAGGATGCCGCCAGGGCCTTGCAGGCCGGCTAGGTCGAGGCTCGCGACCAGACGCCAGCGCGTGCTGCGGCCGTCGCCGTCGAGCTGGCCCGAGCTGGGCGTGGCCGACAACTCGACCCCGGGCTCGGGCCCGCGCGGAAAGCGGCTCGACAGGGCGAAGGGCTCGCCGGTCGCTGCGTGGACCTCGGCCTCGAGCTCGATGCGGCCATCGACGAAGGTCCGGCCGAAGGCCAAGATCGCCGGCTCGAGCACCAGGAAGGGCTGGACCTCGACGCCGACCTCGAGGCGCGCGCGCCCGGTCGGACCGTCGTGGTAGACGGTGACCGCCTTGGACTCAGGACCGGTCCGCCCGCGGCTGTCGTAGACCACGGTGACCTCGACCCGCGTGCCCGGGGCGAGGGGCTCGTCGATCACCAGCTCGCGGCGGCCGGCCTCGTCGACCACCATCGCCGAGGCCAGGGTGCAGCCGCAGCCGGCCTTCATCGCCTTGATGCGCAGCGGCTCGGTGCCGTTGCTGGTCAGCGGGAACACGACCTCGCGCACGGCGCCCTGCCAGACCGGACCGAAGTCCACGGCCCCGCGGCCGAGGAACAGGTCGGGGCCCTCGACGCTCGGCGCGGGCACCTCGCGCTCGGGCTCGAGCTGGAAGAGGGGCGCTGCCCCGGTGGAATCCTCACCCCCGGGGCCGGGCTTGCAGCCGAGGACCGCAGCGGCGGCGAGGCAGGTCAGGAGGGTTGTGGCAAGGACTCTGGGCATGGCACGGCGGATCATAGCAAGGCGCCCGGCAGTCCCCGAAGCGAAGTCCCCCGCAGGTGCTGGCCCTGGGGTCGCCGGCATCGGCCAGCCCGGCTGTTAGACTTCGATTCGCTCAGCTCCCCAACTGGACCGCGAATCCCCAAACCCGGGGGACCGGCGCCCCCTCGACCCCGCCCGCTTGCCCCTGGGTCCCCCACGTCCCGCTGCCTGCCCCGACCATGCCCCATCGCCCCCGAAGCCACGCCCCAAGGAGTCCTTGGCTGCTCGTCCTGATCGCCGGCTTGATGGCCTCCTGCGTCTCGCCACCGACCGCGGAAGAGCTGCTCGACGTCGGCTTCCGCAGCCCCGAGCAGGCCTTCCGGACGTACCAGACGGCCATGGCGGGCGACCACCTCGACCTCGAGTACCGCTGCCTGTCGGCCAAGTTCCGGGCCGACAACCAGATCGACGGCCTGGTCTACCGGCTCGGGCGCGAGGAGCTGCTCAAGCGCCAGCCCTTCGTCAAGCTGCTCGCCGACGGCAAGATCGAGGCCAGCCGCGAGCTGGCCCCCGACCTCGTCGAGCTCGAGGTCAAGGTCAGCGCCATGTTCGTCACCAAGCGCATTCGGGTCTGGATGGTGCGCGTCGACTACTACGAGGCCTGGCGCGGCGAGCAGCTGGCGTTCGACGCCTTCGCCAACTTCCAGGACCATGTCTTCCTCGAGAAGGGCGATCCCGACCAGATGTTCGGGATCGTTGCGGTGCCCGAGGGCGAGGACGGCAGCTCGGTCACCGAGCTGCGGTTCGGCCGCGAGTGGCGCATCGCGGGCTTCGAGCTGATGCAGGAATCTCCTGACCCCACGGCCGACTCCATCGGAACCGTAAAAACCCCTTAGGCGCAGGCCTGTACTGCGCCGACTTCACAGCATGAAACCTGCCAAGACCGCCCGCGCTCGATCGAATCGGAACGCCAAGCCCCTGCACGTCTACTACTTCGACGACAAGGGCGCTGACGGGAACAAGGACATGAAGGACATCCTCGGCGGCAAGGGGGCCAACCTCGCCGAGATGTGCGCGCTTGGCATGCCCGTGCCGCCTGGGTTCACGATCTCGACCGAGGTCTGCACCTTCTACAGCCACACGGGGGGCACCTTCCCGCCGACCCTGCGCGGCGAGATGATCCGCGCCGTCGAGCGCATGGAGCAGGCCCTCGGGCGCGAGTTCGGCAACCCCGACAACCCGCTGCTGGTCTCGGTCCGCTCCGGGGCGCGGGTCTCGATGCCCGGCATGATGGACACGGTGCTCAACCTAGGCCTCAACGACGAGACGGTCGAGGGCCTGGCCAAGCGCTCGGGCAACGAGCGCTTTGCCTGGGACAGCTACCGCCGCTTCCTGCAGATGTACTCCGACGTCGTGCTCGACATCCGCGCCGACCCCGGCGAGCAGGCCAGCCCCTTCTCCCTCGAGATCCAGCGCAAGAAGAAGGCGCGCGGCGTCGACAGCGTGATCGAGCTCGAGGTCGAGGACCTCAAGGACCTCGTCGCGCGCTTCAAGAAGATCGTCAAGCGGCGCACCGGTGAGGACTTCCCGGAGAGCCCGGCCGACCAGCTCTGGGGCGCGATCGGCGCCGTCTTCGGGTCCTGGAACAACGACCGCGCGATCGCCTACCGCGAGATGAACCGCATCCCCGGGGACTGGGGCACCGCCGTCAACGTGATGGCGATGGTGTTCGGCAACATGGGCCAGGACTCGGGCACCGGCGTGGCCTTCACGCGCGACCCCGCCACCGGCGAGCGCCGCTTCTACGGCGAGTTCCTGATGAACGCCCAGGGCGAGGACGTCGTCGCGGGCATCCGCACGCCGGACCAGATCGAGAAGCTCGAGAAGCTCTCGCCCAAGGCCTACAAGCAGCTGCTGCGCATCCAGAAGAAGCTCGAGCGCCACTACCGCGACATGCAGGACCTCGAATTCACGATCGAGAACGGGCGCCTGTTCATGCTGCAGTGTCGCAGCGGCAAGCGCACGGGCTTCGCCTCGGTGCGCATCGCGGTCGACATGGTCGGCGAGCGACTGATCTCCCAGACCGAGGCCCTGATGCGCGTCGATCCCGAGGCGCTCAACCAGCTGCTGCAGCCGGTCTTCGACCCCAAGCAGCTCAGCGCCGCGAAGAAGGAAGGGCGCCTGTTGACCAAGGGGCTCAACGCAGGGCCCGGCGCGGCTTCGGGCAAGGTCTGCTTCACGGCCGCCGATGCGGTGGCGATGAAGGCCAAGGGCCACGAGGTGCTGCTGGTGCGCGAGGAGACCTCGCCCGAGGACATCCGCGGCATGCACGCCAGCTCCGGCATCCTGACCGCGCGCGGTGGCATGACCAGCCACGCGGCGCTCGTCGCACGCCAGATGGGCAAGGTCTGCGTGGCCGGCGCGGGCGAGTGCGAGATCGACTGCAAGAAGGGCCGCATGGTCGTGAACGGCACCGTCGTCAAGGCGGGCGACGAGCTCTCGCTCAACGGCACGACCGGTGAGGTCTATTCCGGCTCGATCTCGACGCGTCAGTCCGAGGTGCTCGACTACCTGTTCGGCAAGGGCCGCAAGAAGAAGGCCTCGGCCGTGGTCGAGGCCTACGAGAAGCTGATGACCTGGGCGGACAAGCACCGCACGCTCGGCGTGCGCACCAACGCGGACCAGCCCGACCAGTGCCTCACGGCGATCGCCTTCGGCGCCGAGGGCGTGGGGCTGACGCGCACCGAGCACATGTTCTTCGAGGGCAGCAAGATCGACGCGGTGCGCGAGATGATCCTGGCGGCCGACACCGCGGGGCGCGAGCGCGCGCTCAAGAAGCTCCTGCCGCTCCAGCGCAAGGACTTCGAGGGCATCTTCAAGGCCATGCAAGGACGGCCGGTCACGGTCCGCACGCTCGACCCTCCGCTGCACGAGTTCCTCCCCCACGAGCCGGCCCAGATCAAGGCCCTCGCCAAGGAGCTCGGCGTCACCGTCAAGGTGCTGCAGACCAAGATGAACAGCCTGCAGGAGTTCAACCCGATGCTCGGGCATCGCGGCTGCCGCCTCGGCATCAGCTTCCCCGAGATCACCCGCACCCAAGCCAGGGCCCTGTTCGAGGCCGCGTGCAACGTGGCCAAGCGCACCAAGGTCATGCCCCGGCCGGAGATCATGATCCCGCTGGTCAGCACGGCCCGGGAGCTCGAGCTGCAGGCCGACATCGTGCACGAGGTGGCCGCCGAGGTCTTCACGCGCAAGAAGATCAGCGTGCCCTATCTCGTCGGCACGATGATCGAGCTGCCGCGCGCCTGCCTGACCGCCGGTGAGATCGCGAGCACGGCCGAGTTCTTCTCGTTCGGGACCAACGACCTGACCCAGACGACCTACGGCATCAGCCGCGACGACGGCGGTCACTTCATCCCCGAGTACATCGAGAAGGACATCTTCCAGGCCGACCCCTTCGCCAGCCTCGACGCCCCCGGTGTCGGACGGCTGATGGAGATCGCCTGCGCCGATGGGCGCCGCGCACGGCGTGGGATCAAGCTCGGCATCTGCGGCGAACACGGCGGCGACCCGCGCTCGATCCAGGTCTGCCAGGACCTAGGCCTCGACTACGTGTCGTGCTCGCCCTACCGGGTACCGATCGCCCGGCTCGCCGCCGCCCAGGCGGCGATCTCGAAGAATTAGCCGCGCCCCGGCGCTGGTGGAGCCCCCCGGGTGTGGGAGCGCATGGCCGGGGGGCTCCCTCGATTCTGGGGCGTGCGGGATATCGCCCCATTGCCCAAGGTGGCTGCAGGGTCAACCCCTGCGCTCCGGCGCTCACCCGCTCCTCTCCCGCCTAGCCGCCACCCATGTCCCGCACCCAGACCCTCCGCGCCACCCTCGCCGGCGCCGCCTTCTCCCTGTTCGCCCTCGTCGGCCTAGCGCCCAGCTCGGTCGCCCAGACCTGCCCCGGCGTGGCCGACACGTTCTGGAAGAACGACACCCTCCCGGACAACCCCACGGGCAGCTTCGGGATCAGCGTGATCCCTGGGCTGTGTGAGGGCGAGGGCGCCGCCACGGTGTTCAACCTCGTCCCTGGAACGCCCCTACAGAAGCTCACCCAGGTCGTCTGCCCCTTCGGCTCGGCCGGCGGAGCGAGCGGCGCGACGGCCCTGGTCAACGTGCAGGTCTTCGACGGGGTGACCTTCTCGGGGCCCCAGAACACCCCGGTGCTCGGTCCCAAGGTCTTCGACCTCGGCGCGGACTTCGGCAACTCGATGCAGGTCACGAGCACCGCGCTCAACGTGCTCGACATGACCAACTACAACGTCACGGTCGGCGCCAGCGGCATGGGCAACTTCGTCGTCGCCTTCATCATGGAGCTCAACCCCAACGGCACCTGCGCCACGGGCTTCACGTCGAACTTCTTCACCGACAACAGCGCCCCGGGCTTCTTCTGCAACCCGGCGATCACGCCCGAGAAGACCAGCCTGATGTACATCCTCGGCCAGGGCTGGACCGACGCCTCGAAGGCGACCGTCACCGGCGTGCCCCTGTGCCCCTTCTTCTACGCCGGCATCTGGGCGATCCGCGCCTGCACCGAGGACGCGGGGCCGGTCAACCCCTTGCAGGTGACCGTCGCCGGTAGCCCTGTTCCCCCCGGCGGCTTCGTCAACCTGACCTTCAACGCGCCCGGCTTCCAGGGTGTGCCCTACGTCGCGGCCTGCTCGTTCGGCAACTTCCCCGGAACCCCGACCGCGAGCGGCGTCGTCCCGCTCAACTACGACTCGCTGATGACCCTGAGCCTCTCGACCCCCTCGGTGTTCGTCAACTTCGTCGGCGTGGTCAGCCCGACCGGCACGGCTCCCGGCCTGATCTTCATCCCCAACGACCCGGCCTACAGCGGCATCAACTTCTACGTCGGCTTCATCACCCTGCCGCCCGCCCCCACGCCGTGGGGCATCAGCGACTCGGCCCAGATCGTGATCCAGTAGCCGCAAGGTCCGAGGCCCCTGCTCCAGCCCCTCGCCCCCGGCTAGCCGTGCCCCGGCTGGCTGGGGCGCCCCTGGCAGGGACGCCGTTGCGGAGGTACGTCTGGCGCGCCGTTGGCAGGGGCGCCGTTGCGGAGGCACGGCTGGCGCGCCGCTGGCAGGGGCGCCGTTGCGGAGGCACGGCAGGGGCGCCGCTGGCAGGGGCGCCGTTGCGGAGGCACGGCAGGGGCGCCGCTGGCAGGG
>JARGPD010000199.1 GCA_029212845.1 Planctomycetota bacterium | reverse complement strand
GGCCGTAAACTGCGCGCTTCTCGTCCCCGCCTCCTCGAGCCCTGGATCGGACCACCATGGCCAAGCCCGTCACGACCCCCGCCTACCCCGAAGTCGATGCCAGCCCCAGCTTCCCTGGGATCGAAGCGCGCATCCTCGCGGCTTGGCGGGAAGAGGGGGTCTTCGAGGCCTCGGTCGAAGAGCGCCCGCGGACCCTCGAGGGCGGTCCCGAGGGCGGCAACGAGTACGTCTTCTTCGACGGCCCGCCCTTCGCCAACGGCCTGCCGCACTTTGGTCACCTCTTGACCGGCTACGTGAAGGACATCGTGCCGCGCTACCAGACGATGCGCGGCCGACGGGTCGAGCGGCGCTTCGGCTGGGACTGCCACGGCATGCCGGCCGAGCTCGAGGCGGAGAAGGGCCTGGGCATCTCGGGGCGCCACCAGGTGCTCGAGTACGGCATCGGTCCGTTCAACGACTACTGCCGCGAGTCGGTCATGCGCTACACCGGCGAGTGGCGCGAGTACGTGAGTCGGATGGCCCGCTGGGTCGACTTCGACAACGACTACAAGACCATGGACCGCCCCTACATGGAGAGCGTCCTGTGGGCCTTCAAAGAGCTGTGGGACAAGGGCCTGATCTACGAGGGCTTCAAGGTGATGCCCTACTCCTGGGCGATGGAGACCACCGTCTCGAACTTCGAGACGCGCATGGACAACGCCTACCGCGAGCGCCAGGACCCGGCCGCCACGGTGCGCTTCGAGCTGGCCGAGTCGGCCGGCCTGCCCGGCGACGAGTCCCTGCCCGTGGACGTCCTCGCGTGGACGACGACCCCCTGGACCCTGCCCTCGAACCTGGCCCTGGCGGTCGGCCCCGAGCTCAGCTACCGGGTCGTCCTGCTGGACGGCCGGCGGATCGTCCTGGGCGCCGGTGCGGCCGGCAAGTACGAGCGCGAGCTGGGCGAGGCCGAGCTGCTCGGTGAGGTCACCGGCGCGGACCTGGTCGGGCGCCGGTTCACGCCGCTCTTCCCCTACTTCGCGGGCCACGAGGGCGCCTTCCGCATCCTCGCCGGCGACTTCGTCACGACCGAGGACGGCACCGGCGTCGTGCACCTCGCGCCGGGCTTCGGCGAGGACGACCAGCGCGTCTGCGAGGAGGCCGGGATCGCGCTCGTCTGCCCGGTCGACGAGGCCGGTCGCTTCAGCTTCGAGGTCTCCGACTACGAAGGCCTGCAGGTCTTCGAGGCCAACCGCCCGATCCTGCGGCGGCTCAAGGAAGCGGGCAAGCTGCTGCGCGAGGAGAGCTACGTCCACAACTACCCGCACTGCTGGCGCACCGACACGCCGCTGATCTACAAGGCCGTCTCGAGCTGGTTCTTCGAGGTGACCAAGATCCGCGAGCGCATGGTCGAGCTCAACCAGGAGATCAACTGGATCCCCGGCCACGTGAGGGACGGCCAGTTCGGGCGCTGGCTCGAGGGCGCGCGCGACTGGGCGATCAGCCGCAGCCGCTTCTGGGGCGCGCCCCTGCCGGTCTGGCGCAGCGACGACCCGCGCTTCCCGCGCATCGACGTCTACGGCTCGATCGCCGAGCTCGAGGCCGACTTCGGCGTCGAGGTCCCGGACCTGCACCGGCCCTTCATCGACACGCTCACGCGGCCCAACCCGGACGACCCGAGCGGCCAGAGCACGATGCGCCGGATCCCCGACGTCTTCGACTGCTGGTTCGAGTCCGGCTCGATGCCCTACGCCCAGGTGCACTACCCGTTCGAGAACAAGGACTGGTTCGACGCCCACTTCCCGGCCGACTTCGTCGTCGAGTACGTGGCCCAGACGCGCGGCTGGTTCTACACGATGCACGTCCTGGCGACGGCGCTCTTCGACAAGCCGCCCTTCAAGAACGTGATCTGCCACGGCGTGGTGGTCGACGAGGACAACCAGAAGCTCTCCAAGCGCCTCAGGAACTACCCCGACCCGGTCGAGATGTTCGACAAGCACGGCTCCGACGCGATGCGCTGGTACCTGTGCAGCTCGCCGATCCTGCGCGGCCAGGACCTGTCCGTGGACCTCGAGGGTCGCGGCATCGCCGAGGTCGTGCGCCTGGTGATCATCCCGATCTGGAACGCCTGGGCCTTCTTCAGCATGTACGCCCGGGCCGACGGCGTCGAGGCCGAGTGGCAGACCAAGGAGGGCGCGGAGTCGCTCTTGGATCGCTACGTCCTGGCCAAGACGCGCGAGCTCGTCGAGGGGGTCGAGGGCGCGATGGATGCCTACGACCTCGCTGGTGCCTGTGGTGAGGTGCGCGGCTTTTTGGACGCGCTCAACAACTGGTACATCCGCCGCAGCCGCGCCCGCTTCTGGCGGCCGCTGGAGGGCAGCGCCGAGGCCGGCTGGTCGGACGGCGATCGCGACAAGTTCGCGGCCTACGACACGCTCTACACGGTGCTGTCGGTGTTGACCCGCGCCGTCGCTCCGCTCTTGCCCCTGGTCAGCGAAGAGATCCATCGCGGCCTGTCGGGTGGGGACGCCACGAGCGTGCACCTGCAGCCCTGGCCTGATGCGAGCGCCCTGCCGGCGGACCACGAGCTGGTCGCCGGCATGGACCTAGCCCGCGAGGTCTGCACGGCGGCCCTCTCGGTGCGCAACGAGCGCGGCCTGCGGGTGCGCTTGCCGCTGGCCAGCCTGGCCGTCGCCGGCCACGGGGCGACCGCCCTCGAGCGCTTCTTCCCGCTGATCCAGGACGAGGTCAACGTCAAGGCCGTGGGCGTCGACGAGGACGTGAACGCGCTCGGGGACTTCGAGCTGTTCGTCAATGCGCGCGCCGCGGGGCCACGGCTCGGCAAGGCGACCAAGGACGTGATCGCCGCAAGCAAGCGCGGCGAGTGGTCCGAGCTGGACGGCGTCGTGACCGCCGGCGGGATGCAGCTCGAGGCGGGCGAGTTCGAGCTGCGGCTCGTGCCCAAGTCGGGCCTCGAGGAGCTGGCCATCGAGGCCCTGCCCAAGAGCGGCGTCGTGATCGCGCTCGACGTGGTGACCACGCCCGAGCTCGAGGCCGAGGGCCAGCGCCGGGACGTCATCCGCCAGGTGCAGGAGGCCCGCAAGCGCGCGGGGCTCGACGTCTCGGACCGCGTGTCCCTGAGGATCTTCGTCGACGACGGCGAGGTGCGGCAGGCGATCGCCGCGGACCCGGCCCAGATCACCACCGAGACCCTCGGCCTGTCGCTCGAGCTCGAAGCGCTCGACCAGGCCCCCGGGGGAGTCGAGCTGATCGAGCTCGGTGCGACCCGCATCGGCATCGAGGTCACCAAGCAAGGGGCCTAGGACCCGCCTCGCACCCCGGTTCGACCGGATGCAGTTTCCCACGAGCGGCGCTCGTCCCTAGAATCGATCCCGACCGCACTACTTGGGTGTGGAACCTCACTGGCCTCCGGAGACCCCCCCCAATGGGAGAGCACAACGTCGGCGCCCTGGACAAGGACAGCCTCCGCGAATTCACGCGGGCGCTGCTGGATGATGTCCAGGCACTCGAGCGCATGATCGATACGGGCATGATCGAGTCCGGCATCCAGCGCATCGGCGCCGAGCAGGAGTTCTGCCTGGTCGACTCGAGCTGGCGTCCGGCGGCCCTGGCCGAGGCGATGCTCAAGCAGCTCGACCCGAAGTTCTTCACCACCGAGCTCGCCAAGTTCAACATCGAGGCCAACCTGAGCCCGCGCACCTTCACCGCTGGCTCCCTGCTCGCGATGGAGCGCGAGCTCGAGACCTGCGTCGCCGACGCGCGGCGCGTGGCCCGCTCCCTGGGCGGCGAGGTGGTGCTGGCCGGGATCCTGCCGACCCTGACCGAGGAGCACATCTCCCTCGACTGGATGACCGACCAGGCGCGCTACTTCGAGCTGAACGAGGTGCTGTGCGAGCTGGCAGGTGGCGAGTTCCACACCCTGATCAAGGGCGCGGACCAGCTCGAGATCAGCGCCAAGAACGTGATGCTGGAAGCCTGCAACACCAGCTTCCAGATCCACTTCCAGGTGGCCCCCGAGGAGTTCGCGCGCATCTACAACCTGGCCCAGGCGGTCACCGCGCCTGTGCTGGCTGCGGCGGTCAACTCGCCCATGCTGCAGCAGAAGCGCCTCTGGCAGGAGACGCGCGTGGCGCTCTTCCAGCAGTCGCTCGACTCGCGCTCGGTGACCCAGAAGAAGCGCGGCACGCGCATGCGCGTCAACTTCGGCGACTCGTGGGTCAAGGACTCGGTGCTGGAGATCTACCGCGAGGACATCGCGCGCTTCCGCAGCATCCTCGGCACCGACCTCGGCGAGTCTAGCCTGGCGATGCTCGAGCGCGGCGAGGTGCCGCCGCTCAAGGCGCTCTGCACCCACAACGGAACGGTCTACCGCTGGAACCGCGCCTGCTACGGCGTCGGCGGCGGCAAGCCGCACCTTCGCATCGAGGCGCGTGCGCTGCCCTCGGGTCCGACGCCGCTCGACGAGATCGCCAACGCGGCCTTCCTGTTCGGCCTGATGGCCGGTATCGAGAAGCACCACGGCGACGTGACCGAGGTGCTGAACTTCGACCACGTGAAGGAGAACTTCGTGAGCGCCGCGCGCTACGGCCTGAAGGCCCAGTTCCACTGGGTCGACGGCGAGGTGCTGACCGCCAAGGACCTGATCCTGAACCGGCTCCTGCCCCAGGCCGCCGATGGTCTGCTGCAGGTCGGCTTCAGCGAGGAGGAGGTCGACCGCTACCTCGGCGTGCTCGAGCGCCGGGTCGCGAGTCAGCGCACCGGCTCCCAGTGGATGCTCGACAGCATCGACGCCATGGGGACGGTCGGGACCCCCGACTCGCGCAGCCGCGCCATCGTGCAGGCCATGGTCAAGAACCAGGCCACCGGCGAGCCGGTCCACACCTGGAAGCCTGTGAGCAGTGTCGAGACCAGCGACTGGCGCGACGACTTCCGCAACGTGTCCCAGATCATGGTGCGCGACCTGTTCACCGTGCACCCGGACGATCTCGTCGACCTCGCGGCCAGCCTGATGGACTGGGAGCACATCCGTCATGTGCCCGTCGAGGACGAGCAGGGCAACCTGGTCGGCCTCATCACCCACCGGCACCTGATGCGCCTGATGGCGCGGGGAGCCGGGGAAGAGGCCAGCACCCGGGTCGCGGTGCAGGACATCATGCTGCGTGACGTCGTCAGCATCTCGCCGGGCACCTCGGTGATCGATGCTGTCAACCTGATGCGCCGACTTGGTGTGGCCTGCTTGCCGGTGGTCTCCGAAGGCAAGCTCGAGGGCATGGTGACCGAGGGCGACTTCCTCGAGGTCGCCTCACGGCTCTTTGCCGAGCGGCTGGCCGAGGAGCCGAAGGACGCTTGAGGCACGAAACCGCGAGTCTTGGAGGTGCCGGCGGTGGACCGTCGGCGCCGGGCCTGCCTAGCCGTGAGGTCGGGCGCTACGACTGTGGCCTGACGGGTCCCCTGTTCCTGACGGTCGGTGGACTGCACGGCAACGAGCCGGCCGGCATCACCGCCTCCCAGCGCGTGCTGGCCGGGCTCGAGAACGCTGGCATCAAGCTGCGCGGCCGCTACGTCGCCCTGCGCGGCAACCTCGCGGCCCTCGCCGCGGACCAGCGCTTCGTCGAGCGCGACCTGAACCGGATCTGGACGCCGGCCGATCTCGACGGGCTCCAGAACCGGATCGCCGAGGAGGACGGCCCCGACGAGGGCGAGCTGCGCGAGCTCCTGAACGCCTTCCAGCGGCTCTTCCTCGAGCCCTGTGGCGCCGGTCACTGCGCCGAGGTGGTGCTGCTCGACCTGCACTCGACCTCGGGGCCCAGCACACCCTTCCTCTGCATGGCCGACACCTTGCAGAACCGGCGCGTCGCCTTCGCCCTCGGTGTGCCCGTGATCCTCGGGCTCGAGGAGGCCCTCGAGGGCACGCTCTTGGACTTCATGAGCGAAGCTGGGCACGTGGCGATCGCCTTCGAAGGCGGTGCCCACGACGGACCCGACACGATCGACTCCCACGAGGCCGCGATCTGGCAGGGGCTCGTCGCCGCCGGCCTGCTCGACGCCCGGGACGTCCCCGAGCTGGAGCGGCACCGCGGCGTGCTCGAGCACGCGTGC
Organism: Planctomycetota bacterium; assembly: GCA_029212845.1. GTDB lineage: Bacteria > Planctomycetota > UBA1135 > UBA1135 > JARGPD01. Next base: position 650 of record JARGPD010000199.1, on the reverse strand, counting down.
CACGGCGCGCCCGCGATCGTCGAGGTGCGCCATCGCCAAGGCACGCGACCGGGCGACGGCTTCCGGATGGACCCGGACTGGGCCAACTTCCAGCCGGTGGAGCGCGGCCAGGTCGTCGCCCAAAACCTCACCGGCGAGATCCACGCACCGATCACCGGGCGGCTGCTCCTGCCTCGTTACCAGGACCAGGGGGACGACGGCTTCTTCATCACCCGCGACGTGCGGCCCTTCTGGCTCCGACTCTCGGCCAAGCTGAGGCGCAGTGGCCTGGGTGCTCTGCTGCCGTACCTGCCCGGTGTGAAGCGCGTCGCGGGAGACCCGCGCAGGCTGCGCATCGATCGACGCAAGGCCCGCTTTGCCGTGCGCCAGCTCTTCCACCTCTTCGGCTTCCGCCGCTTCCGCGAGGACGAGTGGGGCTACGAGTTCTTGCGTCGACCGGATAGGTAGTGCTCTGTTGCCGCGGGGCAATCGCCTGCGGCGGGTTGACGGCGCTCTATTGCCGCGGGGCAATCGCCTGCGGCGGGCTTTGCGCTCTGTTGCCGCTGGGCAATCGGCTGCGGCGGGGTTTTGCGCTCTGTTGCCGCTGGGCAATCGCCTGCGGCGGGGTTTTGCGCTCTGTTGCCGCTGGGCAATCGCCTGCGGCGGGGTTT
>JARGPD010000013.1:13801-46995 GCA_029212845.1 Planctomycetota bacterium | reverse complement strand
CCGGCAGCTTCGACGCCGCCCTCGCGATCCTGACCGTGCACCACTGGCCCGACCGCGGCCGCGGCCTCGACGAGCTGCGCCGGGTGGCCCGCGGCCCGGTCGTGCTCTGGACCTGGGACCCGGCGGCGCCCGGCTTCTGGCTGACCGACTACTTCCCCGACCTTTTGGACATCGACCGCCGGATCTTCCCGAGCCTGGCCGAGCTCGAGCGCCACCTCGGCCCGCTCGAGGTCCGCAGCGTGCCGATCCCCGCTGACTGCACCGACGGCTTTCTCGGCGCCTACTGGCGGCGCCCGGAGGCGTACCTCGAGGCCGCGGTCCGCGCCGCGATCTCGACCTTCCACAAGCTGGCCGACCCCGCGCCCGGGCTCGCGCGGCTGGCGAGCGACCTGGCCACGGGCGCCTGGCGGGAGCGCTACGGCGAGGTCCTGGAGCTCGAGCAGCTCGACCTCGGCTACCGCCTGGTCGTGGCGCCCCGAAGCGAGCCCTAGGCGCGCGTCCCGGTTACCATCCCCCCATGCAAGCGATCTGGCAGGAGCTGATTCGGCTCGGGGAGTGCGGCGAGCCCGCGGCCCTGTGCACGATCGTCAAGACCCAGGGCTCGACCCCGGGCAAGCAGGCGATGAAGATGCTGGTGCGCGCCGACGGCAGCTTCCTGGGCACGGTCGGCGGTGGCTGCCTGGAGGCCGAGGTGCTCGAGGCCGCCCTCGAGGCCATGGCGACCGACCGCCCGTGCACCCTCAGCTTCGCGCTGAACGAGCGCGATTACCCCGACAGCGGCCTCGTCTGTGGCGGCCGCCTGGAGATCTACGTGGAACCAATCGTCGAACCAAGGCTGTTCGTCTTCGGAGGCGGTCACGTCTCCGAGGCCCTCACCCGCATCGCCAGCCTGGTCGGCTTCCACGTCACCGTGGCCGACGACCGGCCGGTCTTCGCCAGTGGTGAGCGCCACCCCGACGCGGCCGCGACCCTGTGCGGGCCCTGGGACGAGGCCGTCGAGGCGGCCCTCGAGGCCGGACCCGGGGGCCTCGCCCAGCGCTACATCGTGGTCGCCACCCGCGGGCACCAGGACGACGAGGACATCCTGCGGGGCCTCGCCGAGCGCGTCGGGGACGGTCCTAGGCCGCGCTACGTGGGCATGATCGGCAGCCGCGCCAAGCGGGCGACGATCTTCAAGAGCCTGACCGCGGCCGGCATTCCGGCGGCCTTCCTGGAGGCCGTCCGGACGCCCATGGGCCTCGACATCGGCGCCCGGACCCACGAGGAGATCGCCGTCAGCGTGGTCGCCGAGCTGATCCAGCTGCGCCGCGGCAGCTAGCCCGGGTCCCCGGGCCGCGTTGACGGTCCGGGCCCCTCCTTATATGCTTTGCCCCCGCTCTTGCCCCTACTCTTCCCGCCGCTCGCGCCTCCCGGCCGACGGTAACCGGCCCCCAAGGACCGGGTAGAGACCGGACCTTCTCCCCCCCTGTCGACCCGAACCGTCCCGACATGCGCACTCCGCTCCTCGTCCTCGCCGCCATCCTGGCCGCCTCCGCTCCGGCCACGGCCGACAAGATCTACACCTCCGACGGCAAGACGATCACCGACGTCAAGATCGTCGAGGAGGGCTTGTCGAAGCTCACCTACAAGGACGGTCGCAACGATCGCCAGGTCGACTCCCAGGACGTGATGCACGTGGAGTTCGAGGAGATGCCGCGCCAGCTGAGCGACGCCTTCGCCGCGCTCTCCGAGGGCGACACCGAGACCGCCGCGCTGGTGCTCGAGGACTACGTCGGCGGCGTGCTCGGCGGCAACCCCGAGCGCCGCCACAAGTGGGCCCCGGCCCACGCGGCGTGGAAGGTCGTCGAGCTGCGCACCTCGATGGGGGACCTGACCGGCGCCATCGGCGCGGCCGCGATCGTGATCACCAACTTCCCCGACTCGCGCTACCTGCCCGAGGCCTACATGGCCAAGGCCGAGGCCGCGCACCTCGCCGGCGACGCGGCCACCGCCCAGGCGACCCTGCGCGACTTCCAGGGCGTGATCGCCAGCCGCGCCCTGTCCGAGCGTTGGGGCATCGAGACCGAGCTCGCGCTGGTGACCACCGACGCCGAGCTGACCGGTGGCAAGCGCCGCGCGGCCCTGGAGAAGGTCGCCAAGAAGGCCGGCGCCAAGTTCGGCACCGTCAAGAACACCGCCCTCGTCGCCATGGGCGAGAGCTTCCTCGAGGACGCCCTCGCGGACACGTCCAAGGCTTCCGAGTACGTGGCCAGCGCGCTCGAGCTCTTCGAGCAGGTCATCGCCGACCCGCGCGCCAAGGAGGCGACCCTCGCCGGCGCCTACACCGGCAAGGGCGACTGCCTCTTCCAGACCGCCGCGCCCAGCCAGGACATCCCCAAGCTGAAGGAAGCGCTGCTGTCCTACCTGCGCGTCGCCGCGGTCTATTCCGAGCAGAGCCGCTACGTCCCGCGCTGCCTCTTCTACGCCGCGCGCTGCTTCGACCTGCTCGATGACGAGGAGAGCCGCGACCGCGCCCAGCAGCTGTACGGCCAGGTCTACTTCCTCTATCCGGGCACGCGCTGGTCCGAAGAGGCCAAGAAGTTCAGCAGGCGCTAGGACTTCCGAAATTCCGACCGAAGAGGCGGCCGTCCCGGCAGGGGACGGCCGCCTCTTCGCTTGGGCGGGGCGAAATTCGGGATTCCCAAGGGCTCCGGGGGGGACGCGCGCCTCCACAGCGCGTGCCCAGTGTCATCGAAGTTGCAAGCGAGCGTCCCCTAGGGGTGCCGGGACGGTGGTCGACCCGGCCTCCCCCTCGCCCCTTGCCGGAGCCCTCTGCCCTTGGAACCGACCTGGAATTCGCTCGATGACATCATCCCTTCTCTCCGCCGCTTCCTCGCCGAGCGCTGTCGCGACGACAACGAGCTGGACGACGTCGTCCAGGAGACCCTCTGCCGCGCGGCCAGACACCGCGCGAACCTGACCGACCCCGACAAGCTGCGCTCCTGGGCCTTCCGCATCGGCGTCAACGTGCTGACCGACCGGGTGCGCCGGGAGGGCCGGCTGCACACGATCGTCGACGGGGAGGAGCTGCTGCCCACCCTGCCTTGCCCCCACGGCGAGGAGGACCTGCGCCGGATTCGGGTCGGCGGCGTGCCCGAGCTGCGGGAGGAGGTCCTGGCCGTGCTCACCGATGCCCTCGCGGACCTGCGCGAGCGCGATCGCCGGCTGATCGACAGCTACTACGGCGGGGCTGGCAGCTGCCGGGAGACGGCCTCGGACTGCGGCATGCGCCCGGACCTCGTCAAGGTGCACCTGTTCCGCGCGCGCCGGCGGCTGCAGGACATGGTGACCCTGCGCATGGGGCGTACGCGCTCGCTCGAGGGCAGCGCGCAGTGAGGGCCCTGCCGTTGGTCCTGGCCCTCGGCTTGTTCTGCGCGGCGCGTGCGGCCGTGCCGGGCGGCTGGCGCGTCCCGGAGCGGGGCGCGACCACGTGGCAGGACTCCACGACGCCACCGGCGAGCCCCGCAGCCGTGGCCCTCGCGGCCGCGAGGGGCCTGCGGCGGGGGACCCACCAGGTGCCGGGGCAGGTGCTCCTGCGTGGGGCCGTGGTCGAGGCGCACCTCGCGGTGGCCCACGCCTGGCCCGACGAGCCCGAGGGGGCCGAGGCGGCCTTCCGGGCGGCCGAGCTGCTGCGGGCGGCAGGCGACGCCGAGGGGGCCCTGGAGGCCTTCGAGCAGGCCGCACGCCTGGGGCGCGGGACGCCCCTCGGGGCCCGGGCCCGCTATGAGGCCGGGCACGTGCACCGCAGGGAGGGGCGCCATGCCGAGGCCCTCGAGGCCTACGCCTCGGTGGCGGCCGACCCGGGTGCCGAGGCGTACCGGCGGGACCTGGCCGGACTCTGGACGGCCAAGACCCGCCTCGAGCTCGGTGACCGGGACGGCGCCGAGCTGTGCCTGCGCCGCCTGGTCGGGGAGGTCGCCGACCCCCTGACCCTGGTACGCGTCCACGATGAGCTGATCCTGATCCTGGTGGAACGTGGCGAGCTCGAGGGCGCCTGCGGCTGGCTGGCCGCATGCAAACAGGCCGTGGCGAGTCCGTCGAAGGAGCTGACCCGCCGGGGCGCTCGGGTGCGCTCGGCCCTCGAGGACCTGCGCTGCCTACCGCGGCTGCGCTCGGCGATCGGCGCGCGCCTCTTCACCCGCTGAGTCGTGCGCGACACCGCTGCCACGACCTGGGGTTTGCCGAGCCACGCGCGCGCCTCCCGCTGCCGGCCGTGCTTCGCAGCCAGGGCCGACGGCCTGGGTTCGCACCCTTCGTGCAGCGGTTGCTCGCCACCTAGGTCGTTCGCCCCCCGAGCTCGCCGTGACCGGACTCACCGGCCACCGATGTCGCTGCGCGCCTCGCACCCACACGGCGCGCACTTCGCACGGCTCGGTCCGGAGCTTGGGCTCGCTGCATCGGCGTGCGGTCCAGTGCTTTGGTGCACCGTGCGAAGTCCATGGACGACCGCACTGCACGACCTTGGACAAGCTCGGCGTTGCGGCGACGAGGAGGCGCATGCGCGGGAGTGCCCGAGCAGCATGTCGAGTTCCTAGGGCTTGGCCGAAAGCCTACGGCGTTCGCCTGCGTGCGTTCCCTCTGTGGTGCGCACGCCTTCGCGTGACGGAGGGCTGCACCGCACGAGCGCGCGCGTCGAGTCGCACGCGCTGCGCGCCTCGGCATGCAGCGCGCGCGAGCCTTCGATCCCACGCGTGAGAGGCGCGCCGTTCGCCGCCGAAGACGCGACCGGATCGCGACGGGAGCGAGCCATCGCGCGCGGCGTTGTGCGTGGCGACACCGCACGTCGCGCCGCGCCGCCGCGACGCGCGCGAAACAGGGCCGAAGATTTCCATGCTTTGTGCGCTTGACTTGCCGCTCCAAATGCCGCCTTTTGTTGGAGCAGACCTCGAGTCAGCTCTTCTTCCGTACAAATGGTTTGTGCGGGGAGCCCTCGGGTGAAGCACGGATCGACATCAAACCCGGGCGGGCACCTCCCTTGTGGAGGGGCTCGCCCGGATTTCAATTCCAGCGGAGTGGGCATGCGACGGGGCGCCCACCTCGCTGAAGGTGGGCGCCCCGTAGAGGTCCGAGTTCGGGCTCGAACCTACGCTTTCGGGCCGATCAGGTGCCCATGCCGAAGTACTGGAACCCCAGGGCTTCGAGCGTCTTGCGCGTGTAGATGTTGCGGCCGTCGAAGATGACGGGCGCCTTGAGGCGGCGCTTGACCTCGTCGAAGTCGGGGCGACGGAACTCGTTCCACTCGGTGATGAGGATCATCGCGTCCGCGCGGTCGAGGGCGTCCATCGGATTCTCCGAGTACTGGATGCGGTCACCGAGGTGCCACTCCTTGCACTCTTCGACGGCCTCGGGATCGAAGGCCGTGACCGTCGCACCCGCCGCGAGCAGGTGCTCGATCACGACGACGGCCGGCGCCTCGCGCATGTCGTCGGTGTTCGGCTTGAACGACAGACCCCAGACGGCGAAGTGCTTGCCCGCGAGGTCGTCGCCGTAGTGCTCGGTGACCATGTCGAACAGGAGCTTCTTCTGCGTCTCGTTGACGGCCTCGACCGCCTTGAGGATGCGGAAGGGGTAGCCGTACTGCTCCGCGGTCTTGACGACGGCCTGAACGTCCTTCGGAAAGCAGGAGCCACCGTAGCCGAGTCCCGCGAACAGGAATTTCGAGCCGATGCGCACGTCCGAGCCGATGCCGCGTCGCACCTGGTCGACGTTGGCACCCACGCGCATGCAGATGTTGGCGATCTCGTTCATGAACGAGATGCGCGTGGCGAGCATGGCGTTGGCGGCGTACTTGGTGAGCTCGGCCGAGCGCACGTCCATGTGGATGATCGGGTTGCCGGTGCGCACGAACGGAGCGTAGAGCTCGTCCATGATGCCGGCGGCGCGCTCGGTGGCGGAGCCGATGACGACCCGGTCGGGCTTCAGGAAGTCGTCGATCGCGGCGCCCTCCTTCAGGAACTCGGGGTTGGAGACCACGTCGAACTCGCACTCGGTGTTGGCGGCGATCGCAGCCTTGACCTTGTCGGCGGTGCCGACGGGCACGGTCGACTTGTCCACGATGACCGTGTAGGCCTTCATGTTGCGGGCGACCTCCTCGGCCGCCGCGATCACGTACTGCAGGTCGGCGCTGCCGTCCTCGCCGGGAGGCGTGCCGACGGCGATGAAGACGACCTGGGCGTCTCCGATGCAGTCCACGTACTGGGTCGTGAAGTGCAGGCGCCCGTCCTGGACGTTGCGCTTGAGGAGCTCTTCGAGACCGGGTTCATAGATCGGGAGGATGCCCTGCTTGAGGCGCTCGATCTTCCGTTCGTCGATGTCGATGCAGGTCACGGTGTTGCCGCTCTCCGCAAAGCAGGTTCCGGCGACGAGGCCAACATAGCCGGTGCCGACGACAGCGATTCGCATGGTGTCTTGAGGGGGTTCTTGGGGAGCCAGGGGCGCCCGGGTGGTCGTTCGACAGCACCTAGAAGTGGTGCTGAGGGGCGAAAAGGATACCCTAAGATCCGGCACCCTTGGGACAGGGCGATTAACTCAGCTGGTCAGAGTGCTTCCTTTACACGGAAGAGGCCGGGGGTTCGAATCCCTCATCGCCCACCAAGCCGGCCCCCCTTAGGGCCAATGGGGGCATTTCCGTCGGGAATCCCCGGGCGCCTCAGCCGGCGCCGCGGGGCAGCCGCTCGACCAGGTAAAGGCGCCGGCCGGCCGGGGTCGGCGACACGATCGCGAGGCCGAGCTGGCCGCGCTTCTGGCCGAACTTGGCCGCGAGCTGGTCCGAGGTCTCGTCAACACCGCGCTTCTTGACCGTCAGGGGACCGATTCCGTGCTGCCCGAGCAGCTTGCGGACCCGCTTGCGATCCAGCGGCGAGCTGCCGACCACCCGGAACAGGTCGAGGAAGGGCCCGGACTCCTCGGGCAGGTCCGGGCGGTCGCTGGCCAGGTAGGCCGAGGCCGGGTCGAGGGCTTCGAGCGCCAGCTCCTCGCCGGCCCGTTCGGCCAGGCCAGCGACCAGCACGCTCGGCCGCGGCTCGGCGAGCAGGGTCAAGGCGTCGGGGTCGAGCTCGACAAAAGGCCGCGGGGGTGCCGAGGTTCCAGCGCTCAGCACCGCCGCGCCGACGTGACCGGCTGGCCGGTCGAAGAGGCGCACGGCCGCGCGGCCGGGCTCCCCGGCCGGGGCTAGGCAGCCGGTCCAGAGGGTCAGCTCGCGCAGGGCGCCGCCGGCCTCGGTCCAGGTCCATCGGTGGGGCAGGTCGGCCAGGCCCAGGGGGCCCACGAGCTCGGCCGGGTCGAGGCCGGGGGGCAGCTTGACGACCCCCCCGGCGTGGGCCTCGAGGGCCGCGCGCCAGTCCTCGACGGGTGGGGAGAAGCTGCTGGGATCCAGGCGGCGGCGACCGCCGCCCTGTCCCCCGCGGGTCCCTGTCCCAGAATCCGCACGCCGGTCGGGGTCGAGCAGGATCAGGTCTGCGACAACGTCCTGCTGTCGGGAATCGCCGACCCGCACGCGGACCTCGAACCCGAGCGCCGCCAGGTTGGCTTCGCAGCAGGCCGCGTGCAGGGGGTCCTGCTCGGAGACCTCGAGCGTCAGCCCGGCCAGGGCCAGGGCCAGGGCGTCGGCCCCCAGCCCAGCGGTCTGGTCCCAGATCGTGCATCCCGGGGCCAGGCGGAGGACTTCGGCGGCCCGCCAAGAGGCCACCAGGAGGTGGGTCGCCTGCTCCAAGCCCTTACGGGTCAAGAGCATACGGTCGGGGTCTCGGAACTTGGGCGCGGCCCGGCGGCGCAGGTCGGCCAGCTCGACAGCGGCCAGGGCGACCTCGGCCGTGACGCGTCCCTCGAGGGCCTTGCGGGCTCGAAGTGGGTCCTTGGGGAGGTCGATCGAGGCCAGAATTTGGGCCGCAGATCCCAGAATCGGGAATACTTGGGGGTTGGTTGGGGATGAAGTCACATCGGTTCGTCGTTGTCCCGTTCTCCTATGTGGGAGGTTCGCCTATCTGAACTTGGCCGACCTCGACCCGCCCGCATTTCCTCATCCCCGTTCCCCTGATCGGAGCCCGCCATGGGACGCATCCTAGTCATCGACGACGAACCCAGCACGAGGGTGCTGTTCAAGAGCCGCCTGGAGGACCTCGGTCATCGGGTCACCCTAGCAGCCAACGGCGCCGAAGGCCTCATGGCAGCCCGGTCGAACGAGTTCGACCTCTTCCTGGTCGACATCGCGCTCGGCTCGGGGGTCGACGGCTTCGAGGTCTGCCGTCGCCTGAAGGCCGTGCCCCAGACCAACGGCGTCCCGGTCGTGCTGATCAGCGGCCAGAGCACCACCCGCGAGGACCTGCACCGCGGCTACAACGCCGGCTGCGAGTCCTTCCTCATGAAGGGCAACATGACCCTGCTCGAGGACGTGCTGCGCGCGATGCTGCGCATCAAGAGCCTCAAGGACGACCTGGCGGTGCAGAACTACCTGCTCGAGCGCCAGAACCGGCGCCTGCAGGAGGAGATGCGCCACCGTCCTGCCGGTGAGGAGGAGTCCATGGCGCCCGGGGAGCGGCGTGGTCCCGAGCGCCCGGTGGGGCTGATGCTCGTCGGTCACGACGGGCTGGTGATGCACGCGGACCGCGGCGCCCGCGACCTGTTCGGGGCCGGGCTCGAGGGGCGCTCCCTCGGGGTGCTGGCCCCCTCGCGAGGCCTCGAGGCCTTCGTGCGCGACGCGCGCATCGAGTCCCGGGTCGGCTTCCGCCTGGACCTGCCCGCGCGCGCCGGCCGCGCCAACCGCAGCCTCCTGGTCTCGGTGACGCCGACGATGCCGCGTGGCGGCAGCGACCTCAGTGGCCTCAAGGCCGTCGCCTTCCACGACGTCGCCCGCTCCGGTTCGAGCAGCGACGCTGGCTTCTCGATGGCGAGCTCCAACTACGACCTCCCGCTGGTGGAGGCCGCCCGGCGGATCTACCGCACGAGCTCGATCGTCGGCTCGAGCCTGCCGGTGATCCAGTGCCGCGAGGCCCTCGAGCGGGCCTTGCACGGCACCGGCTCCGTCCTGCTCTCCGGGCCGGAGGGCGCGGGCAAGACCTACTACGCGCGCACCCTGCACTTCGGCGGCGAGCGCAGCGGTCGCTTCATCCACCTGGACGTCGAGTCCGTGTCCCAGAAGGCCTTGGCCACCGAGCTCTTCGGCAAGGCCAAGACCAAGGGCCTCGTGCACGCGGCGGACCAGGGCACGCTCTTCCTGAGCAACGTCGAGGCCCTGCCGGCCGAGATCCAGGCCAGCCTGCTCCAGCTGGTCGAGCGCGGCGAGCTGAAGACCGACACCGGCATCGAGCGCCTCGGCCTGCGGCTGGTGGCGTCGAGTCGCCGGCCCTTGGACGAGCTCGACCGGGCCGGCAGCCTCAGCCTGGACTTCCTGGCGCTCTTCGGGCCCCATCGCATCGAGATCGCGCCCCTCAAGGAGCGCCCCGAGGACATCGGTCCCCTGGCCCGCGAGATGGCGGCTTCGATCTCGAGCGGCGGCGTGCTGCTGACGCCCCAGGACATCGCGAGCCTCGAGAAGCACGACTGGCCCCGCAACGTGCGCGAGCTCGAGGACTGCGTCGAGATCCTCTGTGCGGCCGCCCTCGGGGACGAGTCCGGCCTCGGGTCCCTGCCCGAGGTCCTGCGCGAGCGCGGTCACAGCGCAGCGAACCAGGAGCGCATCCCGGTCGGATCGGGCCACGGCGAGCTGCAGCCCATGCCCCGCGTGGAGGCCACCGGCTCAGCCGCGGGTGCCGCAGACGAACCGGTCAGCCTCGACCTCTACGAGCGCCTGGCCCTCGAGCGGGCCCTCGAGGAGTCCGAAGGCGACAAGCTGGCCGCGGCCCGGCTGCTGAAAGTCGGTAAGAGCACGCTTTATCGGAAACTCAAGCGCCATGGGCTTTCCTGAGCGGCATTCCACCCGCCGGAGCGCCCAAATTCGGGACTCGGAAGGGGTCGGACCACCTTTGGGCGTGATCGAGCCCCGGGCGACCTCCATAGTGGGGCAGTCATGAGCCCCTACGACCCCCAGGAATTCATCCCCACGCCTCCGCCCGCGGAGACCGAAGGCGGCAGCTACGAGATCACGATCCAGGTGCACGGCGCGGCGAAGGTGAACCGCCTCCTGTCGTGGATCGTCCGCTCCCGGGCCTACGACGACGTCGAGAGCCTCGCCGTCGCCCTGCGCACCGAAGAGCTCGCCGAAGAGAGCGAGTCCCGCGCGGGCTAGTACGCGAGGGTGACCGGCTCGCAGGCTGCGGCCAGGGGGTCGGCGGAGTCGCTGAAGGGGGTCAAGAGGCGCGCGGTGAGGAGCAGGCCGGGCAGGGGGTGGCCGTCCTCGAGCAGGCTCGCGGGGAGCCGCATGTGGGTCAGCTCGACCCGGCGGGTGCCGGTGGGGAACAAGAGGGTCTCCGTGCGCGCGCGGGCTGGCGTGCTGCTGAAGCTGCCGTTGGGGCGCAGGTAGAGCAGGGCGCCGGCGGGGGTCTCGGCGGTCAGCTCGAGCTCGGCGATCTGGTGGTGGCCGCCATGCTCGACGAGCACGCCGACCTCGGTGCCATCGGGCACCAGGGACAGGCGCGGACCCAGGTCCAGGCTGCGCAGGCGCAGCAGGAAGCCGGGCGCGGCCGAGGGCCTGGTCAGCTCTTCCTCGCGTTCGGGCACGGGCACGGCGACGAGCTCGTAGGGTTCGAGGGCAGCAGCCATGGCGGCGCGCCGCTCGGGCGTGTCGCCGACCTCGTCGTAGGCCACGAGCCAGGCCTCGATCAGCTCGGCGTGGCTGGGCGGCCGCATGCGCCCGGCGAGCATCGGCACCACGTAGTCCGGGCGCGCCTCGAGCACCGCTACGACGTCGGTGCGGACCCGGCCGCGCCAGCTACGGGTGGGCTCGCCGCCCAGCCGGCCGGCGCGTCCGAGCAGGTCGACCACGCGCTTGCGGGAGAGGTAGCCGATGGCCCCAGGCCAGGGCGTGACGATGCTGGCCTCGGCGGGGACCTGGTCGCGCAGGAAGATGCCGACCGCGCGCAAGCGCTCGGAGGAGCGCAGGTCCTCGGTCAGGGCGAAGCGGCCGTTCCACTCCGAGCCCCAGGCCTCGGCCACCGCGGGGCGGTTCCGGGCCATGGCCATCAGCACCGGGCCGCTGCGCACGGGGCCCAGGTCGCCGGGGATCTTGCTGGCCATCACCGAGCCGAGGCAGGCGACGGCCAGGCTGGCCCAGGCCAGCCACTCGTTGCGCGGGCGCCGGTCGAGGCCGCCGACGATGGCCTCTTGGACCGCGGTGAACAGGAGCGGGAGGGCGGGCACGAAGGCGGCGTGCATCGGCCGGGCGTCGCCACCGGTCAGGACGACGACCAGCACCCAGAGCAGGCCCAGTCCGAGGGCGCGCGTGCCGGTGCCGGAGAGGCGCCAGCGCAGGACCTGGATGATCGGGAGCAGCACCAGGACCGGCGCGACGGTGCCGCGCACCATGCCCTCGACCGACCACAGGCCCAGGCGCACGGCGTCCAGGTCGAACTCCAGCAAGAGGGCGAGGTTGGGCGTCAGGCCCGGCGCGCCATGGGCCAGGCGACCGACCACTAGGGCGGCGAAGGCGGCCAGGGGCGGCGCGAAGGCGGGCAGCAGCGGCAGGGGCTCGTCCTCCTTGCCGCGACCCATGAGGGCCGCCCCGAGGAAGCCGAGCACCAGCACGAAGCCGAGGCTGCCGGTCAGGACCAGCAGTCCGAGCGAGATCCCTAGCCAGGTCGCGCGCCGGCGCTCGAGGGCCAGGAAGGCCAGGGCGACCAGCATCGTGAAGAGCGCCGTCTCCGAGCCGTCGGCAGCGGTCGAGGCGAAGGAGCCGCTGACCACCAGCAGCACCATGGCGGTCATGCCGACCAGCCGCTCCCGGGAGAGGCGCGCGGTGAAGGCCATCGCCAGCAGCGCGGCGACGATGCCGAGCAGCGCGGTGGTGCGCACGGGGGACCAGGCGAACAGCTCCGCACCCGCGGCGACGAGGCCCCACAGGAGCGAGGTGCCGCCCTCCTCCAGGATCGCCGCCGGCGAGCCGCCAGGACTCCACACCGTGCCCTGCCCATGGACCAGGTTGCGGCCGATCTGGAAGTTCACATGCGCGATGTCGCTGGGCAGCGCGAAGGCGCCCACCTGGTCGTGGTGCAGGGCCAGGATGTGGGCCAGGAAGAGCACCAGTGCCAGGATCAGGACCGTGGTCCGGTTCATGGGGCCCAGGGTAGGTCGAGGAGTCGGGGCAAGGAGGGCAATTCTGCGGGCCAATGATGGGTTGGGGGATCTTCGTGTGCGACTAGTATCTGTGGGTCCATGGAAGCCCCCGAACCCAACGACGCCATGTCCTGGCGCGATGACCTCTTGGTCGAGCTCGTGCCCCACGCGGTGCACCGGCTCGGCAACCAGCTGACCGTGATCCTCGGCACGTCCGACCTGTTGGCCCTACTCGACAAGGATCCCGAGCGCCGGGAGCAGCTCGAGTCGGTCACGACCAGCGCGCGTGAGGCCACCGAGCTGGTGCGCGCCCTCGGGGCCCATGCCCGCTCCGGGAGCGAGCCCGTTCGCGCCCAGGACCTGCGCCACTTGGTGATGGGCGCCGAGCAGCTCTTCTCGTCGGTGGCCAAGGCCGGCGGCTTCGAGGTCGCCCCGGTCGAGTCTTCGGGCATGGCCCTCGTGCGCGGCGACGGCGTGGCCCTGCAGCTGCTGGTGCTGGGGCTGCTCGTCTCCCAGGTGCGGCCGGGTCCGAACGGGGAGCGCTGGGACGGGGTCGCCCGCATCCGCGCCGTCGAGCTGGGGGAGCGCGTCGGCCTGCTGGTCACGACGACCACGACGGACAGCCAGCCCCTGGGCGCGGTCGAGCCCGACGCCCGGGCCTTTGCCCTCGCCGCCAGCCTCGGGGGCCGCATCCGCGTGCGCTCGCACCCCGGCGGCAGGGGCCGCACCCTGCTGCTAGGGCTGCCGGTGCTCGAGCCCTAGGCCGGGCGCCAGGCTGCTCCTCCCCGGCGGCACGGATCTGCCAACAGGCCCGGCGGCGTTGACGTAGTTCCACTGGACGCCGCATGGGGCGGCGCCCCCGAACCCACCATCGCCATGCAGAGACTGCTCTCCCTCGCGGCCGCCCTGGCCGCCGCTACGTTCACGATCCAGGACCCCGGCCTCGTGCCCGTCGCGCCACTGGCGCCCGGTGCCCCCCTGCCTCCGGGGGCTGCGCCCAGCGACCAGGCATGGCGCGACCAGCTGACCGACCCCGACTTCGGAGTCCGCGCCAGCGCCCTCGACGACGCCGCCAACCTGGTCACCAAGGACCCCGAGTTCCGGCACACGATCGAGGCTTGGGCCGCCGACCGCAGCCAGGGCGAGCTGGCTTGGACCGCCTACCTGGTCCTGCGCCAGGCCGACGGCGCCCAGCTCCAGCTGCCCGAGGAGGTTCCGAGCAGTCCCTTCTGGTCCCCGCCCCACGGCATCCCCGAGGGCTCCTACAACCCCTTCATCCAGGCGCCCGGGCTCAGCATCCCGAGCCCCTTCGGCGAGGGCCTCTGGGACGCCTTCGGCAGCGACCCCTTCGGGCTCCTGCCCGAGGACTTCGACATCCAGCTCTTCCCGAGCTTGCCGGACGGCGCTGCCGGCCGCAGTCAGCAGCTCTCGATCGGGCCCGACGGCGTGACCATCCGTGTGGAGGTGAGCGGGCCCGACGGCACCGAGGTCCAGGAGTTCCAGGCCGAGAGCCTCGAGGCCCTGCGGGCCGAGTCCCCCGAGCTGTTCGAGGCCGGCGGCGCGCTCGAGGGCTTCGATGCCCAGCAAGGGGACTCGCCCTTCGGCGGCGGTCTGCGCCTCTTGCCGCCGGACTCGCGCCTGATCCCGTCGCCGACCGGGCCGCGCAAGCCGGGGACCTTGAGCCCCGTGCCGGTCGAGGTCGGCGGGGCGGTGACGCGCACCGACGTGCTCGGGGTGATGGTGGCCAGCTCGCCCGGTGACCGCGCTCAGGACGCCACCGACGGCCTGCTCGTCGCGAGGGTGGTCCCGGGCACGATCGCCGCCCACGTCGGGCTCGAGCCCGGCGACCTGGTGATCGAGCTCGGGGGGACCCGGGTCGGCAGCGCGGCCGAGGTCAGCGACGTGCTCGCCAAGCGCGCCGCCGACGCGCCGGTGCAGGTGCGCTGGGTCGACGACCAGGGCACCCTCGAGAGCGGCACCTGGACGCCGCGCTAGCGCCGCTGCAGCGCGCGGCGATGGGCTGCGGCGAGCACGTCGGCCTCCAGCTCGGGGTCGGCGTGCTCGTCGAGCCAGGCGCGGCCGCGGGAGCCGAGCTCGGTCCGTAGGGTCTCGTCGGCCAGCAGCTTCCGGGCGAGCTCGATGGCCTCGTCGCGACTGTCGAAGAGCCACGCCTGGTCCGCGATCCAGTCCCGGTTGCCCGGCGTGCGCGCGGCGAGCACGGGCACGCGCTCGTGCAGGGCCTCGAGCAGGAAGTTCGCGACGCCCTCGGTGCGCGAGGTGTTGAGCACCAGGTCGCAGCGGCCGAGCAGGGTGCCGATCGCGCCGGCGGTCCCGCTAGCGAAGGGCGCGATGCGCAGCACCCCTGGCTCGGCGACCATGGCGTTCTCGAGCTCGGCGCCGGCGGGGTCCGTGGGCGGCGGACCGGCGGCCAGGGTGACCAGGTCGGGGAAGGTGGTGCGCAGCGCCCGGTGGATCGGCAGCAGCCACTCGGGGCGCTTCTGGTGGCGCAGGGCCCCACACCAGCCGACCACCGGCCGGCGGCCACCGATGCGGCTGTCGAGGCCAGCGACCCGGGCGTGGCCGACCTCGGGATACTTGTGGGCCAGGAAGATGTCCGCGCGCCGCGGGTGGCGCTCGACCAGGGCCGCGTGCTGGGCCCCGGTGTTGGTGATGATCGCGTCGGCGCGCACGACCAGGTCCCAGGCTGCATCGTCGTGGGCGCCCGGACCTGAGCCCGTAGCGAGGTCGAGGTGCTCGTACAGGTCGTTGCCGCCGATGGTCAGCACCAGGGCGCAGTCGACGTTCTCGAGCGGACCTACCCGCTCGAGGGCCAGGGCGAAGTGACCCGCGTGGATGCCGTGGATCACGTGCGGCGCGAAGTCCGCGATGGCCGCCTGCAGCTCGCCGGGGGTGACGAGCCGGACCACAGCGCCGCGGGACTCGAGCCGATGCTGGGTGCGCAGGGCGGTGGTGGCGTTGCCGCGTGCCGTCTCGACCGGGAAGGGGGAGACGACCAGCGCGCGGTGCTGGAGCTGCGGCTCAGGCACGCTCCTGTCCCGCCTCGAACTCGATCACCTCGATGCCCTTGAGCGAGCGCATCAAGAGGCCCTGGATGTCGAGCGCCTCCTCGGCGGCGAGGCAGTCCTCGAGCTTGCCGAAGATCATCGGAGAGTCCGGCATGAAGACCGTGCAGCAGTCGGGCTCGGGTCGGTTCGAGAGCTCGAGGGTCCCGATGCGGCGCGCCACGTCGGTGGTCTCGGTCTTGTCGAAGCCGATCAGCGGCCGCAGCACGGGCAGGGCGGAGGCGGCCTCGATGCAGGCGATGTTCTCGAGCGTCTGGCTGGCGACCTGGCCGATCGACTCGCCGGTCACGAGCGCGCGACCGCGGTTGCGCTTGGCCACCTTCGAGCCGATGCGCTGCATGAAGCGGCGGTAGAGGATCGTGCGGTAGGGCGCCGGACACAGGTCGCGGATCGCTTCCTGGATCTCGGCGAAGGGCGCGAGGTAGAGGCGCGTGCGCGGCTGGAAGCGCGCGATGCTGCGCGCGAGGTCGATCAGCTTGGCGCGCGTCGACGCGCCGATGTACGGGGGCGAGAGGAACGACAGGAGGTCCGTGCGGCAGCCGCGCTTCATCGCGTAGTAGGCCGCGACCGGCGAGTCGATGCCGCCCGACAGCAGGCAGACCGCGCGCCCGAGGCTGCCGACGGGCAGGCCGCCGATGCCCGCGTGGCGACCGAGGTAGACGAAGGCGCGCTCGGGGCGTACCTCGATCCCGATCTCGAGCTCGGCGCCCTTGAGCTTGGCCTCGAGCTTGTCCCACAGCTCGGGCGGGATGCGCTCGGCGACGTAGCGGTCGAGCTCGACCGAGGTCAGCTCGAAGGCCTTGTCGGCGCGCCGCGAGGAGACCCGGAAGGTCACCGGTCCGCGCTCGAACTCGAGCCGCTCGGCGAGCTCGGCGTTGACGACCGCGGAGATCACCGCGGGGTCCTTCGGGACGCCGATGCAGACGGAGACGGACGAGAGGCCGGGCACCTCCTGCAGGCGCCGTGCGATGCGCTGCAGGGTCGCGGGCGCATCGGCCTGCTCCTCGGGCCGCTTGAGCGCGGCGGTGATGCGACCGCGGCTGCGCTCGTAGCGCACCGGCGCGATGGCGGCGGTGGCCGCGCTCATGTTCTCGACGAGCTTGCGCTCGAACGCGCTGCGGTTCTTGCCCTTGAGGGCGAGCTCGCCGTAGCGGACCAGGATCAGCTCGGGGCGTGGGAGGTCGTTCATCACAGGTGGGCCAGGCTCTGGGCCACGGCGGCAAGGGCGTCGATCGCGGCGCGGCACTCGGCGGGGGTGGTCTCGGCGGAGAAGCTGAAGCGCAGGACGCGCCGCGCCTCGTCCGCGTGCAGGCCGAGCGCGAGCAGCGCCGGCGAGAGGTCCTTCTTCTTGGCCTGGCAGGCGCTGCCGGCGCTGGCGTAGACCGAGCGTTCCTCGAGGTGGTGCAGCCAGACCTCGCTCGGCGCGCCGGGCACCAGCAGCGAGAGCACGTGCGGCGCCTGGCGGCCGTCGTCGCTCCAGGGCACCAGGACGCGCGCGCCGAGGGCGGCGAGCGGGCTCGCGGCGAGGGCCTCTTCGAAGGCGATGCGGGCGGCGAGGGTGGCGGCCCGGGCGCCGGCGACCCCTTCGGCGGCGAGCTCGACCGCGCGCGCGAAGCCCAGGATGCCGGGCACGTTCTCCGTGCCCGGGCGCAGGTCGCTCTGCTGCCCGCCGCCGCGGATCATCGGCCGCGGCAGGCGCCCCTTGGCGAGCGCCGCGCGCGAGAGCACCAGGGCGCCGACGCCCTTAGGCCCGTGGACCTTGTGTCCGGACAGGGCTAGGCTGCCACACAGGCCGTCGAACAGGCTGCCCATGTCGAGCGGCAGCTTGCCGAGCGCCTGCACCGCGTCGACGTGCAGGTGCGTAGCCTCGCCACCGCGCGCGCGCACGGCACGGGCGAGGCGCGCGACGTCGTAGTGGGTGCCGAACTCGTTGTTGACCAGCATCTGGGCGACGAGCGCGGTCGAGGTGTCGATCGCATCCGCGGCTGCCACGAGGTCGAGGCCACCGCTGGCGTCGAGCGCGAGGGTGCGCACGTCGAGGCCGATCCCCGCGAGGTCCTCGGCGGGCACGCGCACCGACGGGTGCTCGGTGGGGCCGACCAGGACGTCGGCGCCGCGCCCGCTCGCCGCCTTCGGCGTGAGGCCGAACAGCGCCAGGTTGTTGGCCTCGGTGCCGCCCGAGGTGAACACGACCCCGGCCGCGTCGGCGCCGACGGCCCGCGCGACCGTACGCCGCGCCGCCTCTAGGGCCTCGCCCGCCGCGGCACCGAGGGGGTGCCGGGACGAGGGGTTGCCGAAGTCCGCGTCCAGGGCCGCAGCCATGGCGGCGCGTACGGGGTCCGAGACGCGGGTGGTGGCGGCGTGGTCGAGGTAGAGGATCGTCATGGCGGGGCTCGCGCGCGCACAGGATCCCCTCGGCACCCGGGTCCCGACGCTCCGGCCGCTCGGGGAGTTCCCGCCCGGGCCGCTCAGTCGAGCGGTGGCAGGGTCACCGGGAGCTCGCGCCCTTCGCCGGGGCCTAGGGTCAGGTCCAGCGAGGCGCTTGCGGATCCTGCCAGGACCTCGACATGCAGGGGCCCGGCATCCAGATCGACCAGCTGGTAGCTGCCATCGGCACCGCTCTGGACCGGCGGCCAGACGCGATCGTCGCGGCTGGCCAGGAGCAAGGCCCCGACCACCGGCTGGCCTCCGGCGTCGGTCACGATCCCGGACACGGTCGCGTCCTCGAGCACCACGGGGAACTGGGGCTGGGTGGAGCCGGGGGCGTGGTCCACCGACCCGCGACCCAGCACCGGCCAGGTCCCGCCGCGGGCCCAGTCGGGCAGCACCAGGACCTCGTAGAAGCCCGCGGCGAGGGCCGGCACGGTGTAGCCGCCGGCGGCGTCGACCGTGGCCCGGCGCTCGATGCGCCCCGCCAGGAAGGCCATCGCCTGGGCGTCGCCGGGTGTGGGAGCGCCGACCTCGAGGGGCCGCAGGAGCACTTCGAGCCTAGCTGTGCCGCGCTCGCCCAGGGGCCTGCGCACGCGGCCTTGGAGGTCGCCGAACTCGAGCGCGGGCAGGACCTCGACCTCGTCGATCGGGGCCGGCAAGCTCCAGACCAGCTCCTCGGCCGGCACGCCGGGGCCGAGCTCGACGTCGAAGCTGGCCGGCATGTGGTCGGCCGCCAGCACCACCAGGACCAGGGGCTGGTCCGAGCTCAGGCCGTCCAGGTGAAAGCGCCCCAGGCTGTCGGTCCAGGCCCAGCGCACGGCCCGGCCGCCCTGGTCGTCGGTGGCGACCGTCGTCTGCACCAGGGCCTCGGCCGCGGGGGCGCGGTCGGCGCGCTGGATGCGTCCGTCGAGGCTGGCGCCCACCGGCTGGGCCGCGAGGGCTTCGAGGGCCTTCGGCCAAGGCCGCGGCTCGTACATCGCGATGTCGCCGGGACCCTGGCGCAGCACGCTGACCCAGGCCGCGAGGAGCGCGAGCACGAGGACGGCCAGGAGCAGGAGGAAGTGTCTCACCGACCCGACTCTAACGCGCGGGCCGTGGACTTGCGACGCGCTCGCGGGGGGCGCGTGGTCGAGCCCCGAAGAAGTTGCGCGACGCGGGCGGTCAGACCCCTGGCGCGTGCCCGGGGTCGCGGAAGCGCGCGCCCCAGCGCAGGAGCGGTCGCTCGAAGAAGCGGTAGGAGGCGCCCGCGGCCAGGAAGCTCAGCCCGATCGCCAGCACCATGCGCGGCCAGCCGAGGGTCCCGCGAGCGGCGTGGCCCTGGACGTCGAGGGCGAAGAAGACCGGCAGGTGGTAGAGGTAGAGCCCGTAGCTGATGCGGCCGACCAGGGCGAGGGGCGTGCCGAGGATCGCGCTGGCCCGGGGCAGGGGCAGGCGGTCGGCCTCGATCCAGATCAACACGACCGCGGTGGAGAGCAAGGCGAAGCCGCCCAGGCGGTGCAGGCCGGCGTAGGGGCGCAGGGCGGGCAGGGTCAGGCCGGCGAAGGCCCAGGCGTAGCCGAGGGCGGCGACCAGGAGTCCGGCGAGGGCCCAGGTCCACGGGCGTCGGTGCAGGGACGGTTCGTGGAAAGCCAGCAGGCTGCCGAGGGCCAGGGTCAGGATGCGCGCGGGCGTGATGTGGCCGAGCACCTCGAGCTGGTTGGCGGGGTCCTCGGTCGCGACGTACCAGCCGGTCGCTAGGGCGAGCGGGATCAGGCCGAAGAGGATCACGGCCTGGGCGCGGCCGCCGGTGAGGCCGAGCACCAGCAGGGGCCAGACCAGGTAGAAGTGCTCCTCGACGGCCAGGGACCAGGTGTGGGCCAGGGGCGAGGCGGGCACGTCGCCGAGGAAGTAGAAGTTGGAGACGTAGGCGGCGACCCAGGGCAGCTCGGGCCCCGGCCGCAGGATCCAGACGATCGCGACCAGGAGGTAGCAGGCCGGGAAGATGCGGATCGCGCGCCGGATCCGATGCCGCGCATCGCCGCTCCGCGGCGTCGGTCCTCGAGCAGGATGCGCGTGATCAGGAAGCCCGACAGGGCGAAGAACAGGTCGACGCCCAGGTAGCCCGGATCCGCATAGGCCTGGAAGCGCATCGCCCAGAGGGGCTTGAGCACGTTCGGCGTGTGGATGAACAGGACCAGGAGGACGGCGATGCCGCGCAGCTTGTCGAGGCTGCGAACGTACGCGAGCATCAGTCCTTGGGCTTGAGCTCGAGGGTGCCCTCGAGCTCGCTCCGGATGCCGGCGTCGACCTCGACGGGCAGCGTCAGGGGCAGCACGTTGTCCTCGGTGATCGTCAGGTCGTAGCTGCCGACGGGCAGGTCGACCAGCTCGACCGGCGAGCCCGCCCGGAACCACGCGTTCATCACCGGGTCGCCTCCGGAGCTCGGTGCCGCCCTCAGGGCGACCCACGAGATCTTGTCCTGGCGGCGCTTGGGATCGGGCGGCAGGTCCGGGGCCGTGATGTTCAGGAGCACGCCGCCGACCTCGAAGCGGAAGTCGCGCTCGACGAGCTCGGTGTCGGGGATCCTCAGCCGGTCCGCGAGCAGGGTCACCCCGTCGGTGAACAGGTTGCCACCCCGGCGGGCGATCTGGCGCGTCAGGGTGATGCTCCACTCACCCTCGATCAAGCCCTCGAAGGCGTAGCCGCCGGCCGAGTCCGTGCGCGCGGTGACCGACCCCTGGCGTGAGCCGTCGGGGTCCTGGAAGCGCAGGCGCAGGACGAGGCCCGCAGCGGGCTGGTGGTTCAAGAGCACGCGCCCGGTCAGGCGCGCGCCGGGGCCCTGGGCGACGAGGTCGGCCGTGCGCTGGTCGCCGGCGACGAGGTCGAGCAGGACCTCGGTCTTCTCGATGTGCCGGCCGATGACGCTGCCGCTGTGGACCGCCGCTCCGGGGTCCATGGCCTGGCCGGGGCGCAGGGCGAACAGCCGCCAGGAGCCGGGGCCGAGGCCGGTGAGCTCGAAGCTGCCGTCCGCGAGGGAGCGCGTCGAGTGCAGCTCGGCCTCGGACGGCATCGAGCGGTCGGTGGGCGTTCCGAGGTTGCGCATGGCGACCACGCGCTGGCCGGGCTCGGGCTTGCCGCGCAGCAGGGTGCGACCTTGGATCGTGGCCGGCGGGAAGAGCTCGAGCTCGACCCAGTGGTCCTCCTTGGAGTCGCGCACGCGGATCGGCTCGCCAACGGTGCGGCAGGTGTCGCTGCGGCTCGCGACCGCGCGGTAGAAGCCCGTCGGAAGGGAGTCGAAGCGCGCGATGCCCTCGTCGTTGGCGACGGCCTGGGCTGCCGGCATGAGGCGCGCCTCGTCGCGCCAGGCGAGGCCCGAGACCGACACGCTGGGCTGGCGGCGCCAGCCGCGGTTGCTGGCCTGGGTGGTCTCGAGGCCCTCGTCGGCCCTCTGGGAGACGAGGCAGAGCTCGACCACGGCGCCCGCTGCGGGCTGGCCGGCGTGGGTGACCTGGACCTCGACCGCGGAGCCGCGCACGAGGCGCACCTCGACGGGCGCACTCGAGGCCGTGCCGCGATCGCGCGGCAGGTCGACCGAGCGGGTCAGGTAGCCAGCGGCCGAGGCGAGCAGGTACCGGTCGCTGCTCGGCGTGGGGACCCTGGCGAGCCCCGCGGCGTCGCTGCGGGCGAGGTCCGGCGCGCCGCCGGGGTTCTCACCTTCGGCAGCGCCGAGGCCCATGTTCTCGATGTTCGAGGTCGGGCTCCAGCCGCTGCTGGACTCGAACAGGCGCGCGTCCTCGATCGGCTCGCCGGTCGCGTCGTCGAGGACCAGCACCTCGGTCTCGTTGGCCCCTGCAAGACGCACCTCGAGCACCATCATCCCGGCGGTGTTGCGCTCCTCGCGCAGGTTGCCCCAGGTCCTGAGGTAGCCCTCGGCGGTGGCGGCGTAGCGCAGGTTGACGTTGGTGCTGGAGCCTTCGAAGGTGAACTCACCGGCGGGGCCGCTCACCAGGCGCACGTAGGGCACCTGGCCGCGGTTGCGGTCGTTGATCAGCAGCTCGGCTCCGGCGATGTTGGCGCCTGTGTCCCGGTCGAGGACCCGGCCCTGGAGGGCATGGCCGGGACCGAGGGTGAGGGTGACCTCGGCCGTGTCCTCGGGCAGGTCGATCGTGCTCGACCAGGTCAGGCTGTGGTCGCGGGCCCGGGCGCCGACCACGTAGCGGCCCGGTCCGAGGCCCTCGATGACGAAGGTGCCGTCGGCCCCGGTCGTGCCGACGGGCTCGGCGATGCCCGGGGAGCCGCCACGCCGGCCGCCACCGGTGGGCAGGGCTGCCAGGAGGACCTCGGCCCCTAGGATGCCTAGGCTGTCGGTGTCCATGACGCGCAGCGGGATGCTCGCGGCGGGGGCGAACTGGAGGTCGCCCAGGTCGTGGACCTGGCCGGGGTAGGGCTCGAGGGCGACCAGGCGCAGGGTCGGCCAGCTGGGGTGCTTGGCCTCGACAAAGAGCCAGGAGCGGATCGCTTGGAAGGCGTCGAACTCGAAGCGGCCGTCCGAGTCGGTGGTGGCCTCGCGCTCGGTGCGCACGGTGCCGAGGGTCCGGGCGCGCTCTGCGCTGGCCTCACGGGAGGTGCTGATCAGGAGCTCGACCGTGCGGCCGGGGAGGGGGGCGCCGCCAGGGTCGACCAGGCGCCCGACGATGCGGGACTCGTGGAAGGCGAGGCGGCCGGCGAAGGGGTCGGCGGGCGGCGGCTCGAGCGGCACCGGGATGCGCTCGGCCTCGCCGGTCGGGGCGCCGGTCGAGGAGCCTTGTTCGTCGAGCTCGGCCCCCGAGGGCAGGTCGACGAGCTCCGAGCTCCCGGTGGCCGGGCCGCCGACGGCGCCGACCTCACCCGAATCGCCCAGCAGCCAGAAGAAGATCCCGGCGACCAGCGCGGCGAGCACGATCAGCAAGCTTGCGTTCCTTCCCATAGATAGGTGACAGCATAACCCCGGGCCCGGCTCGGCGCGCGCCCCGGGCCGGCGCATCGACCGACCCGTTACATGGGACTGGTCCCGAGGGGTTTTGTAGGCTCTATTTGCTTGCTAATTGCTGTTCTATTTCGCCCCGGAGGGCATCGCAGGGCGGGAACTCGCTGCAGTCGAGGGCCGCCACGGACGCGCCGAAGGCCCCCATGCCGCGGTGCCCGGCCCGGGCCAGGACCAGGGCCCGCAGGCCCATCTGCAGCTTGTCGCAGAGCTTGGTGAAGCGCGCCTCGCGGGAGCCGGCGGCGGCGTAGTCCTCGAAGTGCTGGCGCAGGACGGCGGCTCCGGGGCCTAGGCCTTCGGTCAGCTCGAGCACCAGCTGGGCCTCGGCCGAGGCCTTGGCGCCGGGCGGCAGGGCTCGGGAGCCGGCCCGGGGCAGGTCGCCGAGTCCGGCCTCGGCCAGGTCGTGGACCGTGCAGAGGGCCAGGCAGCGGCCGAGGTCCAGGGGCGGCTCGACCGCCGGGGCCAGGGCCATCGCGAGCAGTGTGGTCAGGTGCGCGTGGGCGGCGACGCTCTCGACGGCCAGGCCCGGGGCGAGGCCGGCCTGCAGCCAGCCGGTGCGTGGGAGGTCGGCCAAGGGGGCGAGGCCCAGCAGGGCCGCGAGCCTGGGGCTGTCTTCGGGTGCGCTCATCGTGGCGTGATGCTAACCGGCTCGAATCCCGATGGGCCGGCGCAAAGGCTCGGGTTCCCGGCTCTCCCCACGGCCCTCTCACCTATAATCTTGCCCCCAAAATGGGGTCCGATCCGGGGCTGCTTCCTGCAGGATAGCCGTCGGCCGGGTGCCCCGCCATCAGGCCCTTCCCCTCTCCACCCAAGACGATGCTGCTGCGCCTCAAGAGCGATCTCAACCCCCGGGATCTGGCCGAATTGGTCCAATCCTGCGAGCTGTTGGGCTTCGAGACGCGGACCGTCGAGACCGACCAGGCGCTGCTCGAGCTGCGTCCCAAGGAAGGTGTCACGGCCGGGCCTGAGGTGCGCTCGCGCCTCGAGGACCACTTCGCGGTGGCGGCGATCGTCGGCGGCCTCGGGGCCCACGAGCTGCACCAGCGCTCGGCGGAGCGCGCCGAGACCGTGGTGCGGGTCGGCGATGCGGTCTTCGGCGGGGGCAGCGCGGTGCTGATCGCTGGGCCCTGTGCGGTCGAGACCGAGGAGCTCCTGCGCGAGGTCGCCGTCAAGGTGCGCGCCGCCGGGGCGACCCTCTTGCGGGGCGGCGTGTGCAAGCCGCGCAGCTCGCCCTACTCCTTCCAAGGCCTGGGCCTGCCGGGGCTCGAGCTGCTCGGCCGCGTGGGCCGCGAGGTCGGCCTCGCGACCGTCACCGAGGTGCTCGAGCCCGGCGACGTCGAGCCCATGGTCGGCCTGTGCGACATGTTCCAGATCGGCTCGCGCAACATGGCCAATACCCCGCTCCTGCGCGAGGTCGCCAAGAGCGGCGTGCCGGTGCTGCTCAAGCGCGGCATGTCCGCGACCGCGCGCGAGTTCCTCTTGGCCGCCGAGTACCTGCTCGCGGGTGGCAACGCCAACGTCGTCCTCTGCGAGCGCGGCATCCGCGGCTTCGACAAGGCGACCCGCAACGTGCTCGACGTCGGGACCGTGGCGTACCTGAAGCAGGTCACGCACCTGCCCGTGATCGTCGACCCTTCCCACGCCTGTGGCCGCGCCGACCTGGTGCGCCCGCTCGCCAAGAGCGGCATCGCCGTGGGCGCCGACGGCCTGATCATCGAGGTCCACTCGGACCCCGCCCACGCCCTCTCCGACGCGGAGCAGGCGATCCTGCCCGAGGAGTTCGCGGCCATCGCCGACGACACCCGGCGCCTCTTGGCCCTCGACGGCCGCCGCCTCTCGGAGCCGAGCTCCTCCCCCTTGTCCAAAGCGCCCACCGCGATCTAGCCATGAGACGCCCGTTCCTCGCCGGCAACTGGAAGATGAACCTGGACCGCCGGTCCGCCCTCGACCTCGTCAACCAGGTCCGCGCCGCCGCGGACCGCCGCGCTGACGTCGACGTGGCCGTCTTCCCGTCCTACGTCTACCTCGACGAGGTCGCCCGGGCCCTGGCCGGTTCGCGCGTGCGCCTGGGCGCCCAGGACATGTGCCACGAGGACTCCGGCGCCTTCACCGGCGCGGTCTCGGCGGCGAGGCTCACGCCCGTCGGCTGCGAGAGCGACTCCCTGGGCCACCCCGCGCGCCGGCACGGCTTCGGCGCGCGCGCCCAGCTCGTCGGCGCCAAGGTCAGGAAGGCCCTCGAGGCCGGCATCGACCCGATCCTCTGCGTCGGTGAGACGATCGAGGAGCGCGAGGACGGCCGCACCGAAGAGGTCGTCAAGCGCCAGCTCGTCGCCGGCCTCGCCAGCGTCTCGGCCGCTGAAATGTCCAAGGTCACGATCGCCTACGAGCCGGTCTGGGCCATCGGCACGGGCCTCACCGCAACCTCCGAGCAAGCCGGGGCAGTCCATGACTACCTGCGCGGCGTGCTCGCCGGCCTCTTCGACGAGGCCGTCGCCAACGCCACCCGCATCCAGTACGGCGGCAGCGTCAAGCCCAGCAACGTCTCCGAGTTGATGGCCGTCGACAGCATCGACGGCGCCCTCGTCGGCGGGGCCAGCCTGGACGGCGACTCCTTCACCGCGATCATCGAGTTCCAGAACTAAACAAGCTCATGTCCCTGCTCCTCACTCTGCTCTACATCGTCTTCGTCCTCGCGGCGATCGTGCTGATCGTGGTCGTCCTGCTCCAAGAGGGCAAGGGCGGCGGCTTCGGCGAGGCCCTCGGCGGCCACGGCCAGGCGACCTTCGGCGTGGGCACCTCCGGCATCAACCGCTTCACCGGTTGGGTCGCGGTCGTCTTCCTGGTCACCGCCCTCGGCATCCACGTGCTCAACCGTCGCGCCACCTCGACCTCGGTGCTCGACGGCGTCGGCGGCAGCATGCTCAACGCCCCGGCCGAGACGGCACCGGACGCCGGCAACGGCGGGAACGAGTGATGCTCGATTCCTCCGGCCTGCTCGAGTCGATGCGCGCCAAGGAGGCGCTGCTCGAGGGTCACTTCGAGCTCTCCTCGGGCTTGCACAGCGACCGCTACTTCCAGTGCGCGCTCTTCCTGCAGCACCCGACCGAGGCCGGCGCTGCTGCCGAGACCTTGGCTCGCCTGCTGCGCGACCGCGAGATCGAGGTCGTCGTCGGCCCGGCCATGGGCGCGGTGACCTTCAGCTACGAGGTCGGGCGCGCCTGCGGCACCCGCGCGATCTTCACAGAGCGCAAGGAAGGCATGATGACCCTGCGCCGCGGCTTCCGGATCGAACCCGGTGAGCGCGTGCTGGTCGTCGAGGACGTCTTGACCACCGGCGGCAGCGCCCGCGAAGTGATCCGCGTCATCCAGGAGCTCGGCGGCAAGGTCGTCGCGGCGGCCTGTCTGGTCAACCGCTCGGGCGGCAACCCGTTCGAGGACATGGACATCCCGCTCGTGGCCCTGGCCGACGTGCAGGCGCGCGTCTGGAACCCGGCCGACTGCCCGCTCTGCAAGGGCGGCGACGTCGCGGTCAAGCCGGGCTCGCGCCCTGGGCAGGTCTCCGAGAGCGGCAAGGCGTGACCTTGGCGGCCTCGACCCTGCGCTCGATGACCGGCTTCGGGGCGGCAACCCTCGAGCGCGACGGTGTGGGCATGACGGCGGAGGTGCGCTCGGTCAACAACCGGCACCTGGTCGTGCGGGTCAAGGGGCCGAGCGAGCTCGCGGGGCTGGACATCGAGCTCGAGCAGCGCATCAAGCGCCGCCTGGCGCGCGGCTCGGTGACCGTCTTCCTGCGCCTCGAGCGCAGCGAGGAGTCCACCGCGGCCAGCATCAACGCCGAGCTGCTCACGCGCTACGCGGAGAAGCTGGACGGTCTGGCCGATGAGCTCGGCCGTGAGCGGGTCAGCCTCGATCGGCTGCTGTCCCTGCCCGGCGTGGTCGGTGGCGAGGACAGCTCGAACGAGTGGGAGGGCGTGGCCAAGGCCCTGGCCCTCGAGGCCGCCGAGGCCGCGATCGACGACCTGGTCGTGATGCGCGAGCGCGAGGGCAGGGCCATGGCCGAGGACCTCCAGCGCAACTGCGCGCGCCTGGCCAAGCTGGTCAGCATGGTCGAAGGACGCATGCCCGAGCTGGTCGCCGAGCACCACGCCGGCCTCCAGCGGCGCGTCGAGGAGCTGCTCGGAGGCGGGCGCCGCGTCGACGAAAAGGACCTTGCCCGGGAGATGGCGCTGCTGGCCGACCGGCTCGATGTCTCCGAGGAGGTCTCGCGCCTGGGCAGCCACCTGGTGCAGCTCGTCGAGCAGCTGACCGGCGAGCGTCCGGCGCCCCAGGGCGACGGCCCGATCCCCGGCGTGGGTCGCAAGCTGGACTTCCTGATCCAGGAGACCCTGCGCGAGGTCAACACGATCGGCAGCAAGTGCAACGACGCGACGGTCGCCCACTGGGTCGTCGACATGAAGAACGCCGTGGAGCGCCTGCGCGAGCAGGTGCAGAACATCGAATGAGCGCCGGTCGCGTCCTGGTCGTCTCGGGCCCCTCCGGCTGCGGCAAGAGCACCCTGTGCCGCCGCCTCTTGAAGGATCCGCGCGTGGAGTTCTCGGTCTCGGCCACCACCCGCGCCCCGCGTCCCGGCGAGGTCGACGGCCGCGACTACCACTTCCTGACGGTGCCCGAGTTCCGCACCCGGATCGAGTCCGGCGACTTCCTCGAGCACGCCGAGGTCTACGGCAACCTCTACGGCACCCTGCGCGGGCCGATCGAGGCCTCGGTCGCGTCCGGCAAGGTCTACCTGATCGAGATCGACGTGCAGGGCGCCCTGCAGCTGATGGGACTGGGCGTCGAAGCGACCTTCGTCTTCATCGCGCCCCCCTCGGCCGAGGTCCTGCGCGAGCGCCTGGTGGGCCGCGGCACCGACGACCCGGAGGTCATCGAGCGGCGCCTGAAGAAGGCCGCCGGCGAGATGGAGGAGCAGCACCGCTACCACCACGTGATCGTGAACGAGGACCTCGACACCGCCTTCGCCGAGCTGCGCGAGCTCGCCGGCCTCGGCGACCCGGCCGCATCCCCCTCGGAGGAGGCCCGCCCATGACTCGCATCCTGCTCGGCTGCGGCGCCTCGGCGGCCCTCCACAAGGCCGCCGACCTCGCCAGCAAGCTCAAGGGCGCCGGCCACGAGGTCCACGCGGTCCTGACCCCGAACGCCGACCGGCTCGTCTCGGCCCAGCTGTTCGAGGCCCTGACCGGGCACCCGGCCCTGGTGCACGAGTTCGGCGAAGGGCGCATGACGGCCATGGACCACATCAGCCTGGCCCAGGGCAGCGAGCTGCTGCTCGTCGCGCCGGCCACCGCCGACCTGGTCGGGCGCCTGGCCCATGGCCTGGCGACGGACCTCTTGACGACCATGGCCCTCGCGATCCCGGCCTCGGTGCCGCGCGTGATCGTGCCGGCGATGAACCCGCACATGTGGGCCCAGCCGGCCGTGGGCCGCAACCTCGCGACCCTAGCCGGCGATGGCTGGCGCGTGCTCCAGCCCGAGACCGGCGAGATGGCCTGCGGGGACGTGGGCCCGGGCCGCTTCCCCGAGACCGCCGACCTGCTGCAGCGCCTGGCGGACCTCCTGTGAGCCTGGCTCGCCGCAAGGTCGTCGTCACCGCAGGTCCCACGCGCGAGCATGTGGACCCGGTGCGCTACATCTCGAACGAGTCCAGCGGACGCATGGGCTTCGAGCTGGCCGCCGCCGCGGCGCGCGCGGGCGCCCGCGTGATCCTGATTGCGGGACCGGTTCATCAAGCGACGCCCGAGGGGGTGACGCGGGTCGATGTGACCAGCGCCCGGGACATGCTGGCGGCCGTGCAGGCGGCCTTCCTAGGGGCCGAGGGACGCTCCAGGGCCCACTTTGGCAGGTCCGGCGCAGACGCCCTGTTCATGGCCGCCGCCGTGGGGGACTGGCGTCCCAAGCGCCGCCGGGCGGGCAAGTGGCGTGCGAAGGATGGCGGGGACGAAGTCGCAACCTTGGAGTTGGTCAAGAACCCCGATATTCTGGCGACTGTCGGCGCGCGCAAGCAGGACCGCCTGGTCGTGGGCTTCGCCCTCGAGACCGGGGACGGCCTGGTCCGGGCGCGCCGTAAATTAGTAAGGAAGGGCGCGGACTACATCGCGCTCAACGATCCAACGGCCCTCGGGGGAGCGCGCACCAGCGTGACCCTGATCGGCCGTGACGGCAGCAAGGTCGAGCTCAAGAACAAGTCCAAGCGCGCCGTCGCCGAAGCTCTCGTCGCCCTCGGGCGAGGCTGAGCTCCAGAGGTCCAACACACGTGGCGAAGAAGAAGTCCAAGAAGAAGGCCCAGTCCGAGGGCGTGCTGGACCGGGTGAAGGCCTGGTTCACGCCGGCTGAGAAGCCGGTACGCGCCAAGAAGGGCGAGGAGGAGGTCTCCGAGCACCTGCAGGAGATCAAGGGTCTCTTGTTGATCGGCTTCGCCCTGTTCCTGTTCGTGTCGATGATCAGCTTCTACAAGCCGATCAACGGGGCCGAGGGCAAGAACTGGGGCGGCCAGGCGGGCTACTACCTCGCGGCCCAGGCCTTCGCGGCGGTCGGCTGGAGCGGCTACATGCTGTGCTTCCTGGCGGGCACCTGGGGCATGCTGATCACGACCCGCAAGCAGCTGACCCTGCCGGTCCTGCGGGTCTTCGGGGGGCTGTGCTTCCTGATCTCGAGCGCCTACCTCTTCCAGCTGGCCTTCGGCGCCGAGTACGGCGTCTCGAGCGTCTCGCCCTACGGGCCCGGCGGCTACCTGGCCCTGGAGACGACCTCCGGGCTGGTCGACAAGTTCGGGGGGCCGGGCCTCTGGCTGGTCCTGTCGTTGGTCTCGTTGGTCTCGTTCATGCTGGCCACGGAGATGGCCTTCCTGCCGGCCATCGGCGCCATGCGGGACTGGTTCGCCGAGCGCGCCAGCACGAGCGGCGAGGGGCCCGTGAAGGCCCTGGGTGTCTGGCTCAAGGGGCTCTTCCTGGGCCTGTGGAACTTCGTGCGCGGGGCCGACCTCGCAGAGGGGCAGGCGAAGAAGCCGGCCAAGAAGAAGGCGGCGGCGAAGAAGCCCGCGAAGAAGAAGCCGGCCAAGAAGGCCGCGCCGGTGGAGGAGCTCTACGAGGAGGAGGAAGAGGAGGAGCTCGAGGACGACGAGGAGTGGGAGTACGAGGAGGTCGACGAGGACGAAGAGGAGCCCGAGGACGACGAGGAGGAGTGGGAGTACGAGGACGAGGAAGACGAAGAGGAAGAGGAGGAAGAGGTCGTGGTGACCCCGGCCAAGGTCGCGCGCAAGAAGCCCGACCTCTCGGCCAGCACCACCACCAGCATCCGCGACCTCGAGCCAGTCACCCCGCCCGCGGGCCCCTGGAAGCTGCCGCCCTTGACCCTGCTCAACGAGTCCGTCGCCGGGACCTCGGCCAGCGAGAAGGACCTCGAGGAGGCCGCGACCAAGCTCGAGAACGCCCTGGCCTCGTTCAAGGTCGACGCCCATGTCGTCGGCGCGCGCGTCGGCCCCGCGATCACGCTCTTCGAGCTCGAGGTCGCCCAGGGCACGCGCATGAACAAGGTCACCCAGCTTTCCCAGGAGATCGCCGGTGCGCTGCTCGCCAAGAGCGTGCGCATCATCGCGCCGATCCCCGGTCGCTCGACCATCGGCATCGAGATCCCGAACAAGCAGCGGGCGACCGTGACCCTGCGCTCGCTCGTGCGCCAGGAGGCCTACGACAAGCGCAAGTACGCCCTGCCCCTGTTCCTGGGCATGGACGCCGAGGGCACGCCGATCGTGGCCGACCTGGCCAAGATGCCGCACCTGTTGATCGCAGGAACGACGGGCTCGGGCAAGTCGGTCTGCATCAACACGATCCTGGCCTCGATGCTGCTCACGCGCTCGCCGCACGAGGTCCAGTGGGTGCTGATCGACCCCAAGATGGTCGAGCTGCAGATGTTCACCAGCGTGCCGCACATGATGGTGCCCGTGGTGACCGACGCCAAGCAGGCCACCAACGTGCTGCTGTGGGCCTGCGAGAAGATGGAGGGCCGCTACGAGCTCTTCAAGGATGCCGGCGTCAAGAACATCAAGGGCTACAACGCCCTCGGCGAGGAC
This sequence comes from Planctomycetota bacterium, assembly GCA_029212845.1. Classification (GTDB taxonomy): domain Bacteria; phylum Planctomycetota; class UBA1135; order UBA1135; genus JARGPD01. The sequence goes on along the minus strand of JARGPD010000013.1, from coordinate 16,112 downwards.
AAGCTGCGCGAGAAGCTGGGCGAGCAGTTCAGCGAGGAGCGCACCCCGCGCGCGGTGCCCTACATCGTGATCGTGATCGACGAGCTCGCCGACCTGATGATGGTCTCCAAGAAGGAGGCCGAGCAGGCGATCACGCGCCTCGCCCAGAAGTCACGGGCCGTTGGCATCCACGTGATCGTCGCGACCCAGCGTCCGTCGACCGACGTGATCACCGGCGTGCTCAAGGGCAACCTGCCGACGCGCATCGCGTTCCAGGTCGCCAGCAAGATCGACAGCCGCGTGATCCTCGACACCGGCGGCGCCGAGAAGCTGCTCGGCGGTGGCGACATGCTGTACACCCCGCCCGGCGTCTCGCACGTCATGCGCGTGCAGGGTGCGTGGGCCACGGACGAAGAGCTCCAGGACATCGTGGACTTCGTCAAGCAGGACTCGGCGGCCAGCTTCAATCAGGAGCTCGTCCAGGCGGCGACGGGCACGGCCAAGCCCGGCATGCCCTCCGACAAGGATCCTTCCGAGAGGGACGAGTTGTGGGATGAAGCCGTTCGTGTGATCCTGAAGTCCAAGCGCGGCTCCGCGAGTCTGCTGCAGCGTGCGCTGGGCATCGGCTACACCCGTGGCACGAGGCTGCTGGAGATGATGGAAGAGGAGGGGATCGTTGGCGCCCACAAGGGATCCAAGGCCCGCGAGGTCAACATGAGCCTCAAAGACTGGGACGCCTTGCATGGCGTGACCACTGGAGATGGTGATGAGTAAAACGAAGAACAAGAAACACCTGGGCTACGAGCTCCTCGCGCTGGTCCTGTTCCTGGGCGGCGCCTTCCTGGCGGCCTCGGGGCTGATGTCCCTGAAGAGCGGCGGTGAGGCGCTCAACACCTCGACCGAGGCCCTGACGGGTCTGATCGCGGCCTTCGGGACGGTCCCCTTCCTCGGGTTCGCGGTCGCGTCGGCGATCGTCGGCGCAGTGATGTTCATGCGCCCGGCGCCGCTGCCCCTGGCGCTGCCGCTCGGGCTGCTGTTCGGCCTGGGCTTCGCGGCGAGCCTGCTGTTCGGCGCCATCGGCGGCTGGGGCGGCTCGGTCGGGGGCTTCCTGCCCGGCGCCATGGGGGCGATCCTCGGCGGAATCGTCGGTGTGGTAGTGGCCTTGCTGGTGGCCGCAGTGGCGGTCTGGGCGGCGATCGGTGCCCCGATGCCGCGGAATTCCAAGAAAGCGGATCAGGAGAACCCTGTTGCGGCCGCTTTGAGGGAGGTAGAGCAAGACGGAGTGACCTCCGCCGAAGCCGAAGCGCTGTTCCCCGAGATCCCGGCCGATGTCAAGCCGGCCCCAGGGGTGCGCGAGTTCGAGCTGCGGTCCCGCGGCGAGCTGCCCGAGGGAGTCCAGGTCCTCGGCTCCCAACCCACCGATGAAGCCAAGCAATCCCAAGATCACGGTTCACCTGCGCCGGTCCCCGTCAGGGTTACCGGCGGGACCGGCCTCGCCAAGCCACTTGGCGCAGATCTGGCTCAAGCCGCTGCCGCCAAGCCGCTCGAGCGAGAAGCCGAAGTCGGCGAGGACACCGGACTCCAAGACGGTGTCTGGGTTCGCCCCGCCGACTCGGCCGAGCTGACCACCGATGCTGGCGTGCGCCCCTATGGCGTGCGCCCGATCGAGGAGGCCTCGCCACTTCGCCCCAGCTGGGAGCGTGATGTCGAGGAGGAGCCCCAGGCCACCGTCGCCGAGGAGCCGGTCGCGGTCGTCGAGGAGCCCGAAGCCGAGCAGCAGCCCGAGGTCGCCGAGGCGCCGCTCGACGAAGAGCCGGAGCTGGCCGAAGAGGTCGCTGAGCTCGACGAGGACGAAGAGCCCGAAGGGGAGGAAGCTGCCGAGCTCGACGAAGAGGAGGAAGAGTTCGAAGCCGCCGAGCTCGACGAAGAGGACGAGCTCGACGAAGCGGACGAGCTCGACGAAGCGGACGAGCTCGACGAAGCGGACGAGCTCCTGGCCGACCCCTTGGGAGTCTTTGACGCCGACACCGAGGCGGACGCACTGGACGAGGACGACAGCGAGGTCGTCGAAGCCGGTCCCGCCCGCCCGAGCTGGGAGCAGCCGGGTCTCTTCGACGCTCAGGACGAGGACGACGAGGAGCCCGAAGCCGCCGAGCTTGCCGACGAAGACGAGGACGAGGACGAAGCCGCTGAGCTCGAAGAGGACGAGGAGCAGGTCGCCGAGCTCGACGACGAAGACGACGAAGACGAGGACGAGGAGGACGACGAGGACGACGACGAAGCGGCTGAGCTCGAAGAGGACGAGGAGCTGGTCGCCGAGCTCGACGACGAA
>JARGPD010000013.1:0-13701 GCA_029212845.1 Planctomycetota bacterium | reverse complement strand
CGAAGCGGCTGAGCTCGAAGAGGACGAGGAGCTGGTCGCCGAGCTCGACGACGAAGATGACGACGACGAAGCCGAAGCCGCTGAGCTTGAAGAGGACGAAGAGCTCGAAGAGGACCTGCCCGACGTCGAGCTCCAGCCGACCGCGAAGGTCGCGCCGAAGGCTGAGCCCCAGGCTGCTCCTGAGCCCAAGGAGACCGTCGTCGAGCTGACCCGCGAGGAGCTGGTCTACCGCTGTGGTTCGATCTTCCTCGAGGAGGGCCGCGTCGCGGTCTCGATCCTCCAGCGTCGCTTCGACATGAGCTTCAAGGAGGCGACGAGCATCCTCGACGACCTCCAGAACATGGGCCTGATCGGCCCGTACATGGGAGGCTCCCGCCGGGACATCCTCCTCACCAGTGAGGAGTGGGAGGAGCTGGCCTCCGCGGTTTAGCGATGACCAATCCATCCTCCGTCTCGCTCGTGCACCTCGGGTGCGCGCGCAACCTGATCGACTCCGAGCTCATGCTCGCGCGCTTCGCCGAAGCGGGCCTGATGATCTCGGGCGCCGACTCCGGCGTCGATGCCGTCGTGCTCAACACCTGCTCCTTCATCGGGCCCGCCCGGGAGGAGTCCGAGAACGCGATGCGCGAGCTGGTCGAGCGCAAGCGCGCCGGTGAGATCCGCGCCGTCGTCGTCGCCGGCTGCATGGTGCAGCGCTACGCCCACGACCTCGAGAAGCGCTGGCCCGAGGTCGACCTGTTCGCAGAGATCTCCGACTACAGCGCCCTGGCGAGCTCCCTCTCCCAGCTGCTCGCCGGCGGGACCGTCGAGTCCTACATCGCCTCGGACCGCCCCGGCGCCGACCAGGAGGGCTCGCGCCTCCTGGCCACGCCCGAGTCCTACGCCTACCTGCGCATCTCCCACGGCTGCGACCACACCTGCAGCTTCTGCGCGATCCCCGCGATCCGCGGCGCGCACCGCTCGAAGGAGCGCGGCGGCGTCGTCGCCGAGGCGCGCCAGCTGATCGAGGGCGGCGTCAAGGAGCTGCTCCTGGTGGCCGAGGACTCGACCGCCTGGGGTCGCGACCGCGGCGAGGACCTGACCGACCTGGTGCGTGACCTGGCCAATGCCGCGCCCGACGCGGACTACGGCCTGCGCCTGATGTACGCCTACCCGAACAACTTCCCCTGGGGCGTGCTCGACCTGATGCGCGAGCACCCCAAGGTCCTGCCGTACCTGGACATCCCCGTGCAGCACGCGGCCACGCCGATGCTCAAGGCGATGCGGCGCGCCGGCAGCGGCGACGTCGTGCGTCGCACCCTCGACCGCGTGCGCGAGGCCGTGCCCGGCGTGACCCTGCGCTCGACCCTCTTGGTCGGCTTCCCGGGCGAGACCGAGCAGGACGTCGCCGAGCTGGTCGACTTCGTCAAGGAGTACCGCCTGGGTCGCATGGGCGTCTTCACCTACTCGCCCGAGCAGGGCACCCACGGCTACGACCTGCCGGGCCGCGTGCCGCCGTCCGAGGCCGAAGCGCGCCGGGATGCCGTGCTCGCCGCCCGCGACCAGGTGCTCCTCGAGGACCAGTCGACCTGGATCGGGCGCGAGCTCGAGGTGCTCGTCGACGAGGTCCACGAGTCGCGCGTCGTGGGCCATACGGCCATGGATGCTCCCGAGGTCGACCCGATGTCCGTGATCGAGGGCATCGTCGTCCCCGCCGGCACCCGCCTGGCGATGGAGGTCCTCGCCGTGGACGAGGAGTACAACCTGATCGGCACCCCGGTCGGCGTCTTGGAAGAGGACCCCACCTGATGGCGGGCGTCTTCGCGCACTGGCCCAACCGCATCACCGCGCTGCGCTTCGTGGGCGCCCTGGTGCTCTTCTTCGTCCTGGCCCTCTGGGGCACCGGGCGCACGGAGACCGAGCCCGGAGCGATGACGATGCTCTGCTTCTTCCTCTTCGTGATCATCGCCCTGACCGACTACCTCGACGGCTACCTGGCGCGGCGCGACAACCTGGTCAGCGCCTTCGGCCGCATCGCCGATCCGTTCGTCGACAAGGTGCTCGTGCTCGGCACGATGATCTTCCTGGCCGTGATGCCCTGGTCGCAAGAGTGGTTCCCCGCGTGGATCGTGGTCGTCGTGCTCGCGCGCGAGTTCCTGGTCACCGGCATCCGCGGCTACGTCGAGAGCCAGGGCGAGTCCTTCGCCGCCGACGGCTTCGGCAAGATCAAGATGGTCGTGCAGTGCTTCGCGATCGGCTTCTGCTTCGGTCGCGTCGCTTTTCCGTGGGAGTCGATCGGGATCGAGCTCGAGTGGCTCTCCTGGGGCACCCACATCCTGGTCTGGGCGACCCTGCTGACCTCGGTCGGCTCGGGCGCCACCTACGTCCTCAAGGCCCGAGCGCACTTCGCGCAGTGAACCGTGATGGATCGCCTCAAGCTTGCCCTCGTCTCCTGCGGCTTCCTCGGCTGCTCTCCGATCGTGCCCGGTACCGTCGGCACCCTCGGGGGCGTCCTGTTCGCGTGGCTGCTGCGCGGCCAGGCGCACTATTGGGCCTGGTGCCTGGCCTTGGCCTTCTTGCTCTACGTGCTCACGCGCGGCCTGGGCGAATGGGCCGAGAACTACCGCGGCAAGAAGGACCCCGGCATCTTCGTGCAGGACGAGGTCATCGGCTACCTGATCACGATCGCATGGACCGGCGGGCCCACGACGCTGACCTTGATCGTGGCCTTCTTCGTGTTCCGCGTGCTGGACATCATCAAGCCGCCGCCGTGCCGCTGGCTCGAGAAGGTCGGCAAGGGCAACACAGGCTTCTGGCGCAGCGGTGATGGCATCCTGCTCGACGACGTGATGGCCGGGGTCTATGGCCTCGTGATCATGGCCCTGCTGCGGACCTATGCCCTGACCCCGGGCGACTGGACCCTCCTCGGCTAAGCGATGGGGCGGCAAGACCTACGGGTGAAGGGGCTCGGGCTCGGGGCGCGCTTCGCCCTGTCGATGACCCTGGCCCTGACCCTGGTGATGGCCAGCGCCGGCTACTGGATCTACACCAGCGCGAACAACCTGGTGTCCCAGGCGCGCGAGCAGGCCCTGGTCGAGGGGCTCTCCATGTCCGCGAACGCGGGCGAGTACACCCAGGAGAAGATGGGCTGGGTGGTCTCCAGCTCGCCGCGGATCGAGGCGGTGCAGGTCACCTTCGCGAGTGGCAAGCGCGCGGTGCGCTACGAGCACGACGTGGGCGGTCGGACCCACTACTGGTTCGTGCCCGAGGAGGACGCGACCGTCGGCAGCCAGCTCGCCACGGTGATCGGCATCATCGTCTTCCTGGTCGTGCTGGTCGGCGCCGGGGTCTCGCTCTGGGTCGCTGGCCAGGTGGTCGGTCCGCTGCGGCGGGTGATCGACGACCTGCGGCAGATCGCCCGCGGCGACCTCGGACACCGCACCCGGGCCCAGGGTGGCGGCGAGATCGAGCTGCTGGCGCGCTCGATCGACCGCATGAGCGGCGACCTCGCAGCGGCCCGGGAGGCCGAGCTCGAGCTCTCCATGCGCGAGCGCGAGCTCGAGCTGGCCGCGGGCGTGCGCGAGGCCCTGATGCCCTTCGCGACCCCAGACGTACCCGGCTACGATCTGCGCGCGGCGCACCTGCCCTCGGGCGAGCTGCTGGGCGACTTCCATCACTTCGTCAGCCTGGATGACGGCCGCGTCGGCGTGCTCTGCTGCGACGTCAGCGGGACGGGCGTTCCGGCGGCGCTCGTGGGGGCCACCGCGCGGGCCTACCTGGCCGCCGAGCTGGAACGCGGCGTCGAGCTGGCCCTCGCCTTCCGCCGCGTCAACGCGCGCCTGCACGAGGACGTGCGCCGTGGCATGTACGTGACCGCGCTCTACGCCCTGATCGACCCGGCCCTCGGCTCGGCCCAGGTGGTCTGCGCCGGCCACAAGGTGCCGCTCCTGCACTACGTCGCCAGCGAGCACAAGCTGCGCAAGGTGCACCCGGGCGGGATCGCCCTTGGCTTCGACAAGGGGCCCGTCTTCGACCGCTCGCTCGAGGTGCTCGACATCGACCTCGCCGTCGGGGACCGGCTGGTGCTCTCCAGCCAGGGCCCCCTGCAAGTTGTGGACGCGAGCGGGGATGAGCTGGGCGAAGCCGCTTGGTACCAGGCGGTCGGCCGGGGAGCCAAGTCCCCGACCGCGGCGTTCCTGCGCAGCCTCAAGCAGCTGGTGACCGACTTCGCCGACGAGGAGCCCTTCCCGAAGGACATCTCGATCCTGACCGTGCTCCGAGAGGAGTGACCCCCCCGACGAGACGACCATGGACATCCGAGCCTTCCAAGACCTGATCGAGGCGATCTACTACGAGCGCGACAGCGGCCGCGGGCTGGAGGGGACCCACATGTGGTTCTGCGAGGAGGTCGGCGAGCTGACCCGGGCCCTACGCCGCGGCCAACAGGATGAACTGATGGGGGAGTTCGCCGACGTGTTCGCGTGGCTGAGCACCCTGGCTTCGATGTCGGGCATCGACCTGAACGAGGCGGTGAACGCGAAGTACGGGCGTGGCTGCCCGCGCTGTGAAGCGACACCCTGCTCCTGTGCCTGACCCGACGCCCAAGAAGCCGGCCACCGGGAGCCTGTTCCCCGGCCTCGACCTCACGCCGACGCCGAAAGCCCCGGCCAAGCCGAAGGCGGCGGCCAAGCCGCGCAGGGCGCGGGTCTATCCGCGCTACTGTGCGGTCGCGCTGAACCGGCCGGTGCACACCGAGTTCACCTACGGCGTGCCGCCCGAGCTCGTCGACGAGGTCGTCGTGGGCAAGCGCGTCGCCGTGGGCTTCGGCCGCGGCGCGGACGCGCGTCGGCAGGTGGGGGTGGTCGTCGACGTGTCCGAGCGCTGCGCGATCGACCCCGCCAAGGTGCGGCCGGTCACGCGCGTGCTCGACAACGAGCCGGTCATCGACGCCGAGCTGCTCGGGCTGACGGCCTGGATGGCCGAGACCTACGCCTGCGCCTGGGGCGAGGCCCTGGCCGCGCTCTTGCCCGCGCCGATGAAGCGCGAGGGGCGCCGCCGCCGCGTGCGCTTCCTCGAGCTCGTGGCCGAGCCGGACGTCGCCGCCCTCGACGAGCTCGAGGCCAAGCACCCCAAGCAGTTCCGCCTGCTGCGCATGCTGCGCGAGGTCGGCGGCCGCATGGAGCTGATCGAGCTGCTGCGCAAGACCAACCTCTCGGACGCGCCGGCCAAGTCCCTCGAGCGCCGGGGCATCGTGCGCATCGACCACGTCGTGCCCCTGTCGGATCCGCTCTGGGAGGACGTGCCCGAGGTGCGCCCAGTGCACAAGAACCTCTCCCCCGGGCAGGCCGCCGCCGTGGCCGCCATGGGTGCCAAGCTCGAGGTCCGCGAGGGCACGACCTTCGTGCTGCAGGGCGTCACCGGCAGCGGCAAGACCGAGGTCTACCTGCAGGTGATCCAGGCTGCGCTCGACCTCGGCCGCGGCGCGATCATCGTCGTGCCCGAGATCGCGCTCACACCCCAGACCGTCGGCTGGTTCCGCTCGCGCTTCGGCGAGGTCGCGGTCATGCACAGCCGCATGACCGACCTGCAGCGCCTCGACATGTGGCAGAGCGTGCAGTCCGGCCGCGCCCGCGTGGTCGTCGGCGCGCGCTCGGCCCTGTTCGCGCCGGTCGCCGACCTCGGCGTGGTCGTGGTCGACGAGGAGCACGAGCCCTCGTTCAAGCAGGAGTCGACCCCGCGCTACCACGGTCGCGATGTGGCGGTCGAGCGGGCGCGCCGCAGCGACGCCGTCTGCATCCTGGGTTCGGCGACGCCTTCGCTCGAGACCTGGGACCGCGCGCGCCGGGGCGTGTACCAGCGCCTGCTCTTGAGCGACCGCGTTGGCGGTGGCCGCATGCCGCAGGTCGAAGTCGTGGACATGAAGCTCGAGAAGACGCCACCCGGCGGCTCGCACCTGTTCAGCAAGCACCTGCAAGAGGAGCTCGGCGCGGCCATCGGGCGCGGCGAGCAGGGCATCCTCTTCCTGAACCGCCGCGGCTACGCGCCGGTCCTGTGGTGCCCGAACTGCAAGGAGGTCGTCACCTGCGACCACTGCGACGTCAGCCTGACCTGGCACCGGTCGGTCGATCGCGTCGTGTGCCACTCCTGCTGCGAGGAGGCCGCGCCGCCCAAGGCCTGCCCGGCCTGCACCGCGCCCGGCCTGCGCATGCTGGGCTCCGGCGCCGAGCAGGTCGAGGGTGCCCTGCGGCGGGTCTTCCCCGACGCGCGCATCCTGCGCATGGACTCCGACACGATGCACCGGCGCGAGGACTACGAGCGCAGCCTGGCGGCCTTCGGCAGCGGCGAGGTCGACCTGCTCGTCGGCACGCAGATGATCGCCAAGGGCCTGGACTTCCCGCGCGTGACCGTCGTGGGGATCGTCTCGGCAGACACCTCCCTGCACCTGCCCGACTTCCGGGCCTCGGAGCGCACCTTCCAGCTGATCTCCCAGGTGGCTGGCCGGGCGGGGCGCGGTGAGCTGGCTGGCCGGATCTACGTCCAGACCAACTCGCCCGAGCATCCGGCCATCCGGCGTGCGGCGGCCCACGACTTCGAGACCTTCGCCACAGAGGAATTCGGCCTGCGCGAGGAGCTCGGGTACCCGCCGGTGGGGCGACTCCTGCGCGTGGTGATCGAGGACGAGGACGAGCAGCGGGCCAACGCCACCGCGGCGGCCTGCGCGGAGGCCCTGCGCGCCTCGATCGGGGAGCAGCTGGTTCCGATCCTGGGTCCAGCGCCGGCTCCGATGGCGCTCCTGCGGGGGCGCCATCGGCGGCACATCCTTGTTAAGGCCTCTGCGGCTTTGGCGGACGGAGCCTTCCGGGCCGCCCGCCGGGCGGCGGTCGAATTCGCTCAGACGCCCTCGGGATCCAGGGTCCTGGTGGACGTCGACCCGGTGTCGCTCTTCTAGGCCCCTGTCGGCGGTTCGCCGGCGGGCATATCGAAGGGTGTTTCGAGCGCGTTTATCGCCATAAAGCCTTGTGATTCAGCGTGTTCCTGTCGAACCTCAAGTTTCCTCCGATACTTCCCCAGGGAAAGTGTCCCCGAGCGCGCCGGTCTGGCGTAACTTGATCCGACACGAACACCCCGGCCCGTCCGCCGGATCCCATCGACTCCAGCTCCCCGACCCAGCCCCATGAACAAGTTCCTCCCCAGCGCGCTCCTCGCGACCTGCGCGCTCACCCTGGCCACCCCGGCCGCCCTGGCCCAAGGCACCTCCACCGCCATCCCCGGTTACAACGGTGGCGAGCAGACCCCCGACGGCTTCTTTGTCGCCGGTCGCAACGGCACCGGCACGTTCCTCTGGAACGCGGCCACCGGTTTCACGTACTCCGCCACCTCGACTTTGTTTCCCGAGGACGCCTCCAGCGGCGGCCTGCGCGTTGCTGGTGACCCCTTCGACGTCACCGCCATGGGCGAGACCCCGGGCTACTGGGACAGCCTCGCCGACACCGAGACCACCTTCGGCCCGCACCCCGGCCTCGGCGGCTCCTGCTCGGGAACCAGCAACGGCAGCGCCCGCGTGATCTCCAACGACGGGCTCGTCGCCGCTGGCCTGCTCTGGAACGGCTGTGACGCCGACCCCTACAAGTGGGACGCGGCCAACGGCTACTTCATCCTCAACGAAGGCGCTGGCACCAGCAGCCAGGTCACGGCGATGTCCGGTGACGGCAGCTGGTTCGGTGGCTGGTCCCAGTCGGGCTCCCTGTCCTTCGAGACCGCCTACCTCTGGGACAGCGCCGGCAACCTGACCCTGCCCCTGACCCGTCCCGAGAACCTCGGCGGCAACGGTGTGATCCGAGGGATGGACTTCGATGGCGACTCCTACGTCGGCCGCGACTACGACAGCACCAACCCGAACCTGACCTCCGGGGGCTTCCTCATGCATGAGGGCACCCTCACCCCGATCTTCGAGCACAGCCAGTCGCTGTGCGTCAGTGGCGACGGCCGCGTGGTCGGTGGCGAAGCCGGTTCCGGCCCCTTTGGCCCGACCGTGGGTCATGTCTACACCAGCTGGGGTGGCAACATGACCGCCCTGGCGTTCTTCGCCCAGTTCGGCGTGACCCCGGCCGTTGGCCAGGTCGACTTCGGCCCCGTCATCGACGTGTCGAGCGACGGCAACACCTTCCTCGTGAGCTCGGCCGACTCCTTCTTCGGTGAGGCCGTGGTCATCAGCCTGCCCAACAACTGGACCAACCTCGGCGGCGCCTCGGCCGGCATCAACGGTCTCCCGACCCTGGAAGGCTTCGGCTGGCTCAACCCCGGCATGACCGCCGGCATCGCCCTCGACAACGCCGCTAGCGGCACCGTCGCGGCGCTTGCCTACGGCGGCGTCTACAACCCGACCCCGATCTACGGCGGCTTCGTCGGTCCCTTCCCGTGGGACGGCGTCCTGTTCTTCCCCACCGGTGCTAACGGCTCGGTCGAGTTCACCTTCACCTGGCCGGTGAGCATGCCGTCGGGCATCCAGCTCTTCATGCAGTTCGGCGTGCTCGACGTCGCGGGCACCAGCGGCATCGCGCTGTCCAACACCCTGCAGGCCACCGGGAACTGAGAGGGGGTCGCCCCCGGCTGCTGACAGCACCGGGGGGGACAACCCACACCCTAGAGATAGGGAGAGAGGCAGCCTTCGAGGGCTGTGACATGGACGCGGCGGGGGAGGCCCCGGGGGGGGGGCCGCCCCCCGGGCGGGGGGGGGGGCGCTCCCCCGCGGCCCCCCACGGGGGGGCGGCGCGCGGGGGGGGGGGGGGCCCCCGGGGGGCCCCCCCCCCCCGCACTTGCGTGGTGGGGCTCGCTCCCATGCGGCCCGAATCGTGGGTGCTTGCCCTCAGCCGGTCACGAGGCGGTGGAAGCGCGAGAACAGGTGCGTCGAGTCCAGCGGGCCGGGCGCGGCCTCGGGGTGGTACTGGATGCTGAAGATCTTCTCGCTCGTGTGGCGCATGCCCTCGACCGTGCCATCGTTCAGGTTCACGTGGGTCAGCTCGAGGTGCGCGGGCAGGTCCTCGGAGCGGACCGCGAACGAGTGGTTCTGGGAGGTGATCTCGACCTTGCCGGTGGCCAGGTCACGCACCGGGTGGTTCGCGCCGTGGTGGCCAAAGGGCATCTTGTAGGTCTCCGCGCCCAGGATGATCGAGAGGATCTGGTGCCCGAGGCAGATGCCGAAGATCGGGACCTTGCCGACGAGGTTCGCGACCTCGTCGATGGCGCCGGTGACCGCGGCGGGGTCGCCGGGTCCGTTGGACAGGAAGACGCCGTCGGGCTCCATGGCCAGGACGTCCTCGGCGGCCATACCTGCGGGCACGACCGTCACGTCGAAGCCGGTATGGACCAGGCTGCGCAGGATGTTGTGCTTGGCACCGAAGTCGTAGGCGACGCAGCGCGGCCGGGGCTTCGAGGCGCTCTGGGCCGGGGTGAGTGCGGGGTAGGACTGGTCGTAGCCCGCGGTCCAGCGGTAGGGCTCGGTGCAGGACACGACGCTCGCGAGGTCGCGGCCGTCGGTGCTCGGGGCGCCCTTGGCCTTGGCGACCAGGGAAGCGTGGTCGCAGTCGGTGGTGGAGATGACACAGCGCAGGCTGCCGTGCTCGCGGACCTGCCGCGTGAGGAAGCGCGTGTCGACGCCTTCGATCGAGACGATGCCGCGCTTGCGCAGCCACTCGGGGAGCGTGCTGTCCGCGCGGTGGCTGCTGGGGACCTGGCACATCTCCTTGACCACGAAGCCCTCAGCCCAGGCACCCGTGCTCTCAGCATCTTCTTCCGCGACCCCGTAGTTGCCGATCAAGGGGTAGGTCATCAGGACGACCTGACCGGTGTACGAGGGGTCGGTGAGGATCTCGTGGTAGCCGGTCATGGCCGTGTTGAAGACCAGGTCGCCGTAGCGCTCGCCCTCCGCCCCAACCGATCGCCCCTCGACCACGATGCCCGTTTCCAGGGCCAGCCAAGCTCTCTTCGTCGTGCTCATAGTCGCGTCGAATTGGACGGCATCGCGGGCCCAATCGCCACCTCTTCCGCCGATTTGTGTGCGAGCCTAGCGAGGTGCTGCGTCGAGCGAGAGGTCGGCCAGCTTTCCGGCCCCTAGGAGGGGATGCCCGAGGCCGGCGATCATGACGGCGTTGTCCGTGCAGAAGGCCGGCGAGGGAAAGGTCGCGATCAGGCCGGCTGCTTCGGCGGCATCGGTCAGCTTGGAGCGCAGGCGGAGGTTGCAGGCGACACCACCCGCGACCAGGACCCGCTCGACGCCTTCGCGGTGGGCGGCCTCGATCGTCTGGGAGACTAGGGCGTCGACGACGGCCTCCTGGAACGAGGCGGCGACGTCGGCACGGTCGCGGATCTCGTCGGGCGGCGGTGTCGGGGCGAGGGCGTCTTGACCGCGGATGTGGTACAGCACGGCGGTCTTCAGGCCCGAGAAGGAGAAGCCGAGGGGCCTCGGGGCGGCGTTGCCGGGGGTGGGCTTGGGCCGGTAGCGCGGGAAGCGGAAGGCGCTCGGGTCACCCTCTTCCGCCAAGGCTGCGACCGAGGGACCGCCGGGATACCCGAGGCCGAGCATCCAGGCGACCTTGTCGAAGGCCTCGCCGGCGGCGTCGTCGAGGGTGCCCGCGATGGGCTCGAGCTGGTCGGGCGCCAGGGACCGGTAGAGGTTCGTGTGCCCACCCGAGACGACCAGGGCGACCGCTGGGAAGGGCGAGGTCTTCGGCCCGAGCTCCATCGTCGCGGCCCAGACATGGGCGTGGATGTGGTGGACCGGTATCAGGGGCAGGCTCCAGCGGAAGGCGATCGACTTGGCCACGGAGACGCCGACCAGCAGGGACCCGATCAGGCCGGGGCGCGTGGTGACGGCGACGCCGGCCAGCTCACTGGGCAGGACGCCGGCCTCGTCCAGGGCCTGCTCAACGACGCGGTGGACCTCCCTGAGGTGGCTGCGCCCGGCGATCTCGGGCACGACTCCGCCATAGCGGGCGTGCTCGTCAGCTTGGCTGTGGACCACCGAGGAGCGCACCTCGAAGCCACCGGCGACGACCGCCGCGGCCGTCTCGTCGCAGGAGCTCTCGATGCCAAGGATCAAGTCGGAGCGACTCATGGGGAGTCGGCCTCGAGCAGGGCGAGGGCGGCAGCAAGCTGCAGGTCGGTCGCCGGGTGGGCGGTCCGCGGTCGGTTGAGGCCGTCCTGGAGCTTGCTGACAGCCTCCAGCAGGGCTGGTGGAGGCGAGTAGCTGGTCAGGAAGCGGCGCACGTCCAGGCGACCTTCGTCGCTGAGGTGGACCAGCACGTCTGGGGTGATGGCCGTCTCCGCGCCTTCGATCGACGCCCGGTAGTGACGGTCGATCGAGCGGCCCGAGGGGGTGGTGTAGAAGCCCGTGGTCACCTTGATGATGCCCTCGGGCGTCTGTGTCGGCACCATCGTCTGGACCGTCCCCTTGCCATAGGTGGACGTGCCGACCAGCACGGCGATGCGGTGGTCCTGGAGGGCGCCGGCTAGGACCTCGCTCGCGCTGGCCGAGTCCTCGTCGACGAGCACCACGACCGGTGTGTTGGCATAGGTCGCCTCTTCGGCCCGGGCGGAGGTGACCCTGGGTCCCGAGCGCGTCTCGGTGATCAGGAGCGTGCCCTCGGCGACGAAGCGGTTGGCGATGGCGGTGGCCGCGTCGAGCACACCGCCGAGGTTGCCGCGCAGGTCGAGCACGAGCGAGCCCATGCCCTCGTCGCGCAGGCGGGCCATCTCGGTGTCGAACTCCTCCAGGGTGTGCCGCGAGAAGGAGGTGACCGCCAGGTAGGCGATGTCGTCCTGGAGCAGCGCGCCGTGACGAACCGTTGGGTCCACGACGTCAGCAGGCTGAACCACGAGGGCGCGCGGCTCACCGGGGCCGCGCTCCACGAGCAGCTCGATCGGAGCCTCCGTCAGGGTCCGCAGCCGGCGCTCGAACTCACCCGCTGGCATGTCGGCGAGCAGCTGCCCATCGATCGCGAGCACGCGGTCGCCGACGACCAGGCCCGCCTGGTCGGCGGGGGAGCCGGTCATGGGGAAGAGCACGATGCCCGCCTCGGTCGGGTACAGGAAGACCGCACCCAGACCCAGGTAGGAGCCCGAAGTGCTGCGCTCGACCCGCCGCAGGTCCTCGCCGGAGTAGAAGCGGGAGTAGGGGTCGAGGTCGGCCACCAGGCCCTCGATAGCGGCGGTCAGGAGGCGATCCCGGGAGCGCGCCTCGACGAACTCGTCCTCGACCAGGCCGCGCACCTCCGCGTAGGCGCGCAGGTCCTCGCCCTCGAGGCGGTCGGTCCCGAGGCTGCCCAGGGCGAAGATGGTGGAGCCCAGGACCCCGCCCGCCAGGAAGGCGATCGGGCCTCTCAGGTCCTTGCTCGGGCTCCCTTGGCTAGTCATGGGGGGATTGTAGCCCAGGCGGGTGCCTCGGAAGGAGGTCGCCACTGTCCAGGATCGAGGACGGCTGTTGGAGGGCGATCGGGGCGCCGCCTGGCGAGGTTGGTCGCGTTCGCGGCGACATAAATGGAGTGATTGCAGTGCCTTACGTCCTCGTCGGGTGGGCGCGGAGAGTCTCGGCACGATCCTCGCTCTAGGTGCAGCGTGTCCAACGACCTCAACAACCTCCAACGGAGACCCACCATGAAGAAGTCCGCACTCTCGCTCCTGTTCGCCGCGACCTTCCTCGCCGGCGTTTCCGAGGCCCAAGCTCCCCAGAAGCAGCACAGCCTGAACGATGCCCAGGCGTTCTTCCGCAAGGGCGATCGCGACTCCGATGGTCGCCTGAAGCCTGCTGAGCTGACCGCCATGGGGATCACCACCCGCCAGGCCTCGGACTTCGACAACGACGGGGACACCTACATCTCCAAGCGCGAGTTCTACGTGGCCTACCGCTCGATGGTCCTCGCCGGTGGCGAAGGCGTCGGCTCCGACCTCGACGCCGAGGTGACCCGGGTCCTCGCCGAGCGCCAAGCCGCCGAAGCCCGCAAGCGCGCCGAGCAGCGCATGCGCGACGCGAAGGAGGCCGAGGACAAGGCCGACGCGAAGCAGCGCGCCAAGGGCGAGCAGCGCATCCAGGATGCCAAGGACAAGGCCGACGCCGAGCAGCGTCGCAAGGCCCAGGAGCGCATCAAGGAAGGCAAGAAGGACAAGCGTCCTGTGCCGCGTCCGCGTCCCAACACCCCCAAGCGCATCGGGGGATGACCGCAAGTTGATTGGGTCACTGTGTCCCAATCTGGGGCCTCAACTCGGGGGGAGTTGGGGCCCCACTTTCGTAGGCCGATCACCGGGGAGGAGGTTGGCGATGGAGGGGAGTCTGGGGGCGCGAGCCGGGGGTCGAGCCCGTACCTGCAGCAACCGGCAGGTCGAAACCGACCTGCGCCTGGCCATGGCGAGCCCCGGTCATCGTGCCCAAGCGCCCCTGGGTGTGGGCCGCTCGCACCTAGGCCAGTTCCCCCCCCGGCCGAGCCCAGACGAGAAGAGGCCCCCCCCCGCCCGGGGGGGGGGGGGGGGCGGGCGGTGACCTGTTGGTGGGTAGGGGGCCGAGGGGCCGCGGGAGGGGTGGGGCAGGGCGGGGTCGCCCCCGCGCCCGCCAGTTCTCCCCTCCCGCGCCCGTGCTCATTATAAAAACGTATCACAATTCTTTGTGGGGCGCGGGGCGGGGGGGTGGGGCGGGGTGTTGGGGGGGGGGGGGGGGGGGGGGCCCGCGCCCCC
>JARGPD010000012.1:43841-47427 GCA_029212845.1 Planctomycetota bacterium | reverse complement strand
GAAGGGCCCGCGCCTGGCCTGGTACCGCCACCCCGGCCTGCAGGTCGCCGCCGCGGCCGTCGTCGCCGTGGTCGCCTTCCGCAGCCTCGACCAGCGCCTGCTCGAGGACGGCTTCGGCGTGCGCTCCGACCACGCGAGCCGCAACGACCTCGCCTCGGCCGAGGGTACCTGGGCGAAGGACGCGGGCCAGCCCGGTGGGCGCGTGCGCAGCAGCTTCGAGCGCGGCCTCGCGGCCAGTCACGACGACGTGCTGCCGGAGACCAACAAGGCCGCGGGCAGCTTGGCCGAGCGGCCTTCGACCCTGGGGCGCACCGCGCCGCTCGAAGAGAGCACCCTGGAGGCCAAGCGCCGAGCCGGGACCACGGGTGGGCTCGAGACCCGGCACGCCGAGGCCAGCTCGGCCGGGCAGATGCCGATCAAGGTCGCGCCGACCGGCGCCAAGCCGACCGGCGGCTACAACGCGGAGCCCAAGGCCGCCTCGCCCGGGGGCAGTCCCATCGACCTCGACACGGCCCTGCTCGTTGCCGGGGACCCTTCGGCTGGCATCACCTTCGACCAAGGCTTCGCAGCGGATCTGAAGGCCGAGGCCGAGAGCCTGGGTTACGTCGGTGGAGTCACGGTGACCAAGGAGGCCCCGCGCTTGGAGCTCGGCACCGTCACCGACGAGCAGCTGGCGACCCTGGGCGCCCTCGGTTACGTCGACAGCGCCGGGGCGACCTTCGGCGTCGACCACCGCGGGCTGGGAGTTGGCGGCGGAGGCGGCGGCGCCGCCGCGTCACCCCCGCCCTCCGAGACCGGCAACGCCGACTGGTTCCTGGGCCAGGGCACCGCAGGCTTCTACCCCCCGGCCACGGCGGAGAAGGCCAAGCTCGGGCACCTCGGCCAGTCGCCGGGTGCCGCCGCACCGACGAGCGGACGCCCGACGGTCAACGTCGCCCAGACCGGCGACATGATCGTGAAGCGCGACAAGATCTTCGGGGACACCGAGTTTGCCTTCGGGCTCGAGGCGGACGAGGCGCTCCTCAAGCGCAAGCTCTACAAGTACGCCGAGCTGCTGGACGGCGGCGACCTGACGGTCGACGACCTGCTCGTGCGTGCCAAGGCGATCGACGCCCACGACCCGGAGACCCAGCCCGAGCAGTACCTGCGCGCCCGCGCCCAGGGGCTTATCGAAGAGGTCGACTCGCTCAAGCTGGCCCTTGGTGACGAGGCCAACTTGCAGGACAGCCTGGTCGTCCGCGAGGCGATCGTCGCGCGGGTCCAAGAGCTCGAGGACCACGGGGTCGTCGGTGGGTTGTCGGACGACGCTGAGGAGGCCGACGAGGACCAGCACAGCGAGCTCACGCTCTTGCGCGGCTACCTCGACGACGTCGAGCTGGTCGAGGAGCTCGAGCGCAAGCGCGTCCAGCGCCAGCGGGTCGAGGTCGAGCAGGAGTACGAGCGCATCATCACGCGCTGCGTGCCGCGCCAGGCCGAGAAGCCCTCGATGATGTACTTCCGCTACTGGGGCGACAACGGCTACGAGTTCCCGGTGCACGACGCCCTGTCGACCTTCGCGGTCGACGTCGACACCGCCAGCTACACCCTGGCGCGTCGCTACCTCAAGGAAGGCTACCTGCCCGAGCGCGCCCAGATCCGCACCGAGGAGTTCGTCAATTACTTCACGCCCGACCTCGCGGCGCCTACGGATGGCGAGGTCTTCGCCGTGTCGATGGAGCTCGCCCCGAGCCCCTTCGGTCCGAACGCGGACAGCGGCGGCGACCACAAGCTCTTGCGCGTCGGCGTGCGCGGCATGGAGATCGACAAGAGCGAGCGCGATCCCTTGGCCCTGACCTTCGTGGTCGACGTGTCGGGCTCGATGAAGGAAGAGAACCGCCTCGAGCTGGTCAAGCACAGCCTGCGCCTCCTGATGGCCGAGCTGCACCCCAGCGACCAGGTCGCGATCATCACCTTCAACAACGACTCGCGCCGCGTGCTCGACATGACCTCGGCCGGCAACACCGCCGCGGTCGAGAGCGCCCTGTACGCCATGCACGCCGACGGCGGCACCAACGCCGAGGCCGGCCTGCGCCTGGGCTACGAGGAGGCCGTGCTCGCGCACACGCCCGGCGCGATCAACCGCGTCGTGTTCCTGTCCGACGGCGTCGGCAACATCGGCGAGACCAACGAGAACCAGCTGCTCGCCGACGTGAAGCGCGCCCGCGAGAAGGGCATCTACCTGAACACGATCGGCGTCGGCATGGGCAACCACAACGACCGCTTCCTCGAGCAGCTCGCCAACGGCGGCGACGGCCTGTGCAACTACATCGACGGCCCCGAGGAGGCCTACCGCGCGCTGGTCGAGAACTTCACCGGTGCCTTCCAGCCGATCGCCCGGGACGTGAAGCTGCAGGTCGAGTTCGACAAGGCCCAGGTCGCGAGCTACCGCCTGCTCGGCTACGAGAACCGCGCCATCGCCGATGCGGACTTCCGCAACGACAAGGTCGACGCGGGCGAGCTCGGCGCCGGCCACCAGGTCGTCGCCCTGTACGAGCTCGTGCTGCTCGGCAGCCCGTCCGCTAGCGAGGAGCCCCTGGCCGTGGCGCGCGTGCGCTACAAGCAGCCCTTCGGCAAGCTCGAAGCGGGCGCCGAGGACAGCGCCCTCGAGCTCGAGCATGGCTTCTGGTTGAACGAGCAGCAGGGCACCTTCGAGGGCGCCAGCCTCGGCTTCCAGAAGAGCGCCCTGGCCGCCCAGTTCGCCGAGTTCCTGCGTCGCTCGAGCCACGCCCGGGACGACTCGGTGTCGCTCTTGCGCTACAAGCTCGAGGAGCTGGCCAAGCTGACCGGCGATCCGGAGGTCGTCGAGCTCTCGGCCCTGGTCCAGCTGGCCCAGCCCAAGCTCGAGCCCGCGCTGCTGGCTGCCAAGCAGCACAAGTCGCCGCTGCAGGACGCGGCCGACGAGCTGCACACCTTCGAGTACGACAACCTGCGCCGCGTCTACACCGGCGCGAGCCTCGACGAGGACCTCACGACCCAGCTCGAGGCCCAGCGCGAGGCGCTCAAGCAGCGCCTGCGCACCGAGCTGTACGTCGCCAACGGCATCGACCCGGCCGCCGAGCTGCCGAGCCTGGTGCCGGACTCCGAGGTGGGCTCGACGCCGCGCTAGCGGCGACCCAAGCCGGGGGCCGCGAGGGCCCCACGGTCCAACCACGCGGGTGGCGTCTTCCGGGGGGGAGGCGTCACCCGCTCTTGGTTCCCAGGGGCGGCTGGGGTCAGCGGCCGGCGCCGAGGCGCTGCATCGGCGCCAGCGCGCTCCCCTGTCAGCCGTGGAGCTCCTGCCTCCAGCGCGCCTCGCGGCCCGCATCGCACCCGACTCGAGTCCCGACGGCCCGGGCGCCGAAGGGCTGGTCTTCACCAGCGGACCAGGAGACACCGCGTCCCCCTAGGCCACTCCCATGCTCGTGGTGGACGGCCCAAGGGCAGAGCATGGGCAAGAGCATGCACAAGGGGCGAGGGGGGGGGGGGGGCCCCCCCCCCCCCCCCCCCCCCGCCGGGGGGGGGGCCCCCCCGGGGGGGGGGGGGGGGGGTGGGGCGGGGGGGGGGGGGG
>JARGPD010000012.1:0-43831 GCA_029212845.1 Planctomycetota bacterium | reverse complement strand
GGGGTGGCCGCCCCACGGGCTGCGCTTGGCCAAGCCCACCCCCACGGGGCGCGCGGCCAGCGCGGCCCCCCCGCACCCCGCTCGCCGCTCTCTGTGGTCGCCCCCGCTTTTCCTGGGGGCGGTGCGAACGTGCGAAGGAGTGAGCCTCCAGGGCGAGCTCGCGGCGGGAGGATAGGCCTGGCGCCCGAAGGTCTGGTGCGTGCCGCATGCGCTTTGGGTGCGGCCTCGCCGGGGCGCGCGCCGGGGCGCATCAGCCCACGGTCAAGCGTCGCTCAAAGAGGTAGTCGTACAGGGGCTGGGCAGCGGTCGCGATCGCCTCGAGCTCGTCGTCGAGCTGGATGTCCTTCGGCTTGTAGGGCTGGAAGCCCGTCGAGCGCATGACCGCGTTGTACCACCACGAGGCCCAGACCCCGTCGGAGTCGCGCCGGCCCGCGGGCCAGGCCAGCATGGCGCCTGTGAACTCGATGCCGAGCAATGGGCAAAGCGCGCGCAGCATGGCCTCGGGCGCCAGCAGCACATCGCGGGAGTCGACGATCGGCGCGGCGGTCCCGAGCTCGGCCTCGAGCCAGTCGTACAGCGCCACCTGCTGGGGCAGGCCGAGGTCCTCGAGCGTCACCTCTTCGCGCTTCTGGGTGTAGCTGGCCAGCATCGCGCGCGGGTCGCGGATCAGGAAGGCGTGGGTCAGGCCGCGCATCCACTCGCGCTCGATGTTCTCGAGCAGGTGGTGGCTCATGTGCTTCTGGTAGAAGATCGTCGCGCCCTCCGGCAAGGGCGCGAGCAGCTGGGCCGTGACCTCGCGCCAGTCCGTGGGCTGGCTGTCCATGACCAGCTCGGCGACCGGGTGCTCGAGGCCGGTCGCCTTCAGGTAGTGGGCGTACAGCGGCTCGTCGACGACGACCGTGTCGGGGCGGTTCTCGAACGAGCGCATCATCGCGGTGGAGATGTTGCGCGGTCCGGACCACATGGCGATGCGGGTGGCGGTCATGGAACTCGGGGGAGGCGGGGCTCAGGCGGGGGCGGTCAGGCCAGGCAGCAGCGGCTCTTCCTCGCAGCGCGCGATGTAGGCGGCCTGCAGGCGGGCGGTGATCGGGGCGGGGAAGGGGCCGTCGAAGTCGCGGCCGTCGACGCTGCCGACGCTGACCGCGCCGGCGAAGGTGCCGGTCACGAAGGCCTCCTCGGCGGCGTACACCGAGGACAGGCTGAAGTCGTGCTCGCGCACGACCAGGCCGAGCTCGGCGCCGAGCTCGCAGATCACGCGCCGGGTGATGCCGTCGAGGCAGTACTTGCCGCTCGAGGTCCACAGCTCGCCCTTGGTGACGAGGAAGAAGTGGGTCGAGTTGCAGGTCGCGACGAAGCCGTGGGGGTCGAGCATCAGCGCCTCGTCCGCGCCGGCCTTGGCAGCCTGGATGCAGGCCTGGATGCAGTTGTGCTTGCTGTGCGTGTTCAGGTACGGGTCCTGGACGTCGGGTCGGCCGCGGCGCACGTGCACGGTGAACAGGGACATGCCGCGGGTGTAGACGTCGGGCGTCGGGTCCTTGAACTCGGGCAGGATCACGATCGTCGGCGGGCCGATGACGGCGCTCGGAGCCTGGTAGGGCGTCGCCTTCAAGCCGCGGGTGACCATCAGGCGGATGTGCACGCCGTCCCACATGCCGTTGGCCTCGAGGCAGGCCGCGATGCGGGCGGTGAGCTCGTCCCGGGTCAGCCCGATGTCGAGGTCGATCGCGCGCGCGCCGCCGAACAGGCGGTCGAGGTGCCGGTCGAGGAAGGCGATGCGCCCGTCGTGCAGGCGCAGGCCCTCCCAGATGCCGTCCCCGAGGATGTAGCCGCTGTCGAGCACGGAGACCTTGGCCTCGTCGCGCGGAAAGAGCTGGCCGTTGATGTCCACCAGGATGCCCGCGTTGCGGGGATCGTCGGTGTAGCTGTGCGTGCTCGTCGTCATCGCCGTATCATGCCCGCGACCCTGCCCCGGAAGATCCCATGAACTCGCGGAAAGCCATCGCCACAGGCGCCCTCTGGATGGCGCTCGCCGTCGCCCTCGGCGCCTTCGGTGCCCACGGGCTGAAGGAGCAGCTGGACGCCGTCGAGGGCGGGAGGGGCCTCGCCAATTGGCACACCGCCGTGCGCTACCAGGCCTGGCACGCCCTGGCCCTCGTGCTGCTCGGCGTCGTGACCAGCCGCGCCGGCTGGACCGACCGCGGCGGCCTCATCGGCTGGGCCTTCCTGGCCGGCAGCCTCCTGTTCAGCGGCTCGCTCTATGGGTTGAGCCTCGAGCCCTCGGCGACCTGGCTCGGACCGATCCCGCCCCTGGGCGGCCTGCTCCTGATCCTCGGCTGGCTCGGCTTCGCCAAGCTGGCTCTGTCCCTGCCCGAAGAGACCCCATGAAGCTCGTCCTCTCCAGCCTCACCTTCGCCCTCGTCGTCCTCGTCGCCGCTTGCCAGAGCACGGAAGGTGGGGGCGCGGCCGCGCAGACCTCGGGCCCGCTCGCGCGCAGCGAGCTGGGCACGATGAGCAACGTCACCTCGCTCGGCGACCTGCACATGGGCGGCCAGCCCTCGGCCGACGACCTGGCCCTCGCGGCGCGCCGCGGCTTCACCCGCGTGATCAACCTGCGCACCGAGGCCGAGATGGAGCGCCTGCCCTTCAACGAAATGGCCCTGTGCGCCGAGCTGGGCCTCGAGTACGTCGGGATCCCGGTCGACTTCAGCGTGCTCGAGGACGCCAGCTTCGACCTGATCCTGGACCAGGTCGGCGTGCGCGCGCCGAACGGTGGCCAGACCCTCATGCACTGCGGCAGCGGCAATCGCGTGGCCGTCTTCGTCGCGATCCATCGTATGCGCGCCGAGGGCGTCCCCTTCGACGAGGCCCTCGCCGACGCCCAGGCCGCCGGCATGAAGCCGAGCCTGCTGCCGATCCTCGAGGCCAACGTCGAGCGCCTCGGTCTCGGCGAGTAGCTGCGGCCTAGCCGCTCGACGATCCTTGGTTTGCTAGGCACCCCAGCCGGACACCTCGAGCACGAGCCGCTCGGGCCACAGGGCGCCGCCCCCGCGCGGCCGTAGCCCCGGGGCGGTCATGCGCAGGGGCTCGACCGGCTCGCTGCCCCTCTCCTTCGGCGTGAGCCGGAAGGCCATGGGCTCGGCGGCGTGGTCCGAGCGGTTGGTGGCCTGGATCCAGACCAGGGCGACCTCCTTCGAGCCCTTGACCTGGGCCTCTAGCTGACTCGGATCCAGCGGCAGGAATGCGGGCGCCGGGGTGGGGTCCGGACCTGGGTCCCAGGGATGCGACGCGTGGGCTGCCGAGCAGGTGCTCTTCCTTGGACCTTGGCCGGGCCATGCAGGAGCCAGGCGGCGCTTGGTCCGCGCTCCAGCGTGGACGCTTCTCGGTGGTCCGTGTGGCGACCTGGGCCGCAAGCTAAGGCCTCAGCCCGAGGCTAGGGCGACCATCGCGGCGGCGATGCGGTCGGCCTCGGCGTCGGTGGTGCAGGCCGGCGGCATGGCGTAGAGCACGTTGCCGAGGGGGCGCAGGAGCACCCCGAGCTCGATCGCCCGGCGGCGCAGGGCGGCGGGGTCGCCGGCGAGGTAGCCGGTGGCCTCGCCCGACGAGTTCTTGGTCGCCGGAGCGACCAGGTCGAAGGCGACGATGCCGCCGCGCTGGCGCAGGTCGGTCGTGTGGGCGGGGTCGAGCTCGGCCGCCAGGTGCGCGTGGATGCGCGCGCCGATCGCTTCGAGTCGCGCGGGCACGTCGCGCTCGAGCACTAGGTCCAAGGACGCCAGCGCCGCGGCGCAGCCGATCGGGTGGGCGGTGAACGTGTGGCCGTGGAAGAAGGCGTCGCCGCGGTCTTGGGAGAGGAAGGCGTCGAAGTGCTCGGCGCGGGCGAGGGTCACCGACATGGGGGTCGCGCCGCCGGTCAGGCCCTTGGCGAGGCACATCAGGTCGGGCGCGATGCCAGCAACGTCGCAGGCGAAGAGCGCGCCGGTGCGGCCGAAGCCGGTCATGACCTCGTCGGCGATCAGCGGCAGGCCGCGCTCGGTGCACACGGCGCGCAGGTCGCGCAGGAACTCGGGCGTCTGCATGAGCATGCCGGCGGCGCCCTGGACCAGCGGCTCGATGATGACGCCCGCGGCGCGCTGCCCGAGCTCGTCGAGCTTGGCCGTGATCGCAGCGAGGTCGGGCTTCGCGCGCGCGGCCTCGAAGCACAGGGGCGCGAAGGGCAGGAAGAAGGGGTCGGGGTCGCCGATCGACATCGCGCCGAAGGTGTCGCCGTGGTACGCGCCTTCGAGGGCCAGGAAGACGCGGCGGCCGGGCTGCTGTTTGTGCTGCCACCACTGCACGACGATCTTGAGCGCGACCTCGACGGCCGTGCTGCCGTCGTCGGAGAAGAAGACGCGCTCGAGGCCGGTGGGCGACAGCTCGACGAGGCGCTCGGCCAAGCGCACGGCGCCCTCGTGGGTCGCGCCGGCGAAGAGCACGTGGTCCAGGCGCAGGGCCTGGGCGGCCATCGCTTCGGCGACGCGCGGCTCGCCGTGGCCGTGCAAGACAGCCCACCAGGAGGAGATCGCGTCGAGCACCTCGCGCCCGTCGGCGAGGGTCAGGGTCGCGCCCCGCGCGCCGGTCACGGCGAGCGGCGCGTCCTCGAGCCCGTGCTGGGTGTAGGGGTGCCAGCAGACGGCGGCGTCGCGGGCGACGAGGTCTTGGGCCGGGTCCTTGGTGGGCATGGTCGGGGTGGGGGTCAGGTGCGTGGGGCGAGCAGCCGGTCGATGTGACCGGCCACGAACCACTGGCGCGCGAGGGCCTCGACGGCGCCGGCGTCGAGCGGGTCGAGGTGTGGGACCTCGAGCACGCGCAGGCCGGACCAGGCGGCGAGGGTCTCGCGGTTGGAGCGGTGCGGCTCGCCGACGAGCACCAGGGCGCGCGGCCTGAGGTGCCGCGTGGCCAGGGCGTCGAGGCTGAGCATCGTGTGGTTGAGCGTGCCGAGGCCGCTGCGCGCGACCAGCACGAAGGCGGGGCGCTCGTCGGCCAGCCAGTCGAGCTGGGTCACCGGCGGGGCGTTTGGCGCAGGGTCGGTGTAGGGCACCTGCAGGCCCCCGGCGAGCTCGACGACCAGGGGCGTGGGGCTGAGCACCCGGCGCAGGCCACCGAGGGCGGCGAAGATCGTGGCGGGCTTGAGCGTGCGGTCCTCGGCGGTCGCGGCCTCGTGGGGCGAGGCCGGCAGCTCGAGCTGCACCGCAGGGCGCTGGACCTGGTGGGGCTCCAGGCCGGCGAGGCGCTCGACCGTGTCGGAGTCCGAGTCGCTGCCGGTCTGCACGGGCTTCCAGTAGTGGACGCCCTTCTTGGCCAGGGCGATCGCGCGCACGAGCACGGCGGCGGCGACGGTCTTGCCCGCGTCGGTGTCGGTGCCGGCGACGAACAGGACCGGCGAGCGCGGGGCTGCGGCGGGCGGAGCCTTGTCGGTGGGGGACGCCGCGGAGCTTCGGCTGGGCTCGTCCCCAGGCGCGGAGGCCGTCGGCATCGATCCCGGGACCCTAGCAGTCGCGGGTCGCGTGGGCAGGCCGAGCCCGCGCACCGCGGCCGCGAGGGCGTCGAGCTGGGCGTCGGTGTGGCCCGCGCGAACGACCGCGCGCAGGCGGCTGGTGCCCGCCGGCACGGTCGGCGGGCGCACGGCGCGCAGGTCGAAGCCGGCGCTGGCAAGGGCTGTGGCGGCCTCGACGGCGGCCTCTTCGGCGCCGACCGGGATCGGCACGATGGCGCCGTCGGGTGTGGGGAGGTCGAGGGCCGCGGCCAGGCGGCGGGCGCCGGCGAGGGTGCGCTCGCCACGCTCGCGCTCGTGGAGCGCGAGCTCGATGCCCTTGGCGAAGGCGGCGACCAGGGCGGGGGGCGGGGCGGTGGTGAAGATGAACGAGCGGGCGCGGTTGGCGAGCACGCCGACGAGGGCGCTGGAGCCCAGCACGAGGGCGCCGCCGGCGCCGAGGCCCTTGCCGCCGGTCACGAGGCGCGCGGCCAGGCGCGCGGCCTGCTTCGGACGGCCGGCGAGGGTGGCTGCGGTGCCGGTGCCCGGGCGACCGTCGCTACCGACCAGGCCGACGGCGTGGGCCTCGTCGACGACCAGGTAGGCGTCGTGGCGCTCGCACAGCTCGATGTAGGCCGCGAGGGGTGCGCGGTCGCCGTCCATGGAGAAGATGCCCTCGACGACGATCAGGCGCCGGCGCGCGTCGGTGGAACGCACGAGCAGTCGCTCGAGGTCGGCCGGGTCGTTGTGGGCGAAGACCGCAACGCGGGCACGCGAGAGGCGCGCGCCGTCGATCAGACTGGCGTGGTTCAGCCGGTCCGAGAACAGCACGTCGTCGGGTCCGGCGAGGCTGGTCAGGATGCCGAGGTTGGCCTGGTAGCCGCTCGGGAAGAGCAGCGCCGCCTCGCTGCCGAACGCCTCCGCCGCGGCGCGCTCGAGGTCCCGCGCGCTGGTGGTCCCGCCGAGCAGCCGCGCCACCCGCCCGCCGGCGCCGTGGGCCAGGGTCGCCGCGCGCGCGGCCTCGACCAGCCGCGGATCCCCGGCCAGGTCGAGGTAGTCGTTGCTCGTGAAGTCGAGCAGGCCCGCGCCGGCCTCGGGCAGCCGCCGCAGCCGACCGGCGGCCGCGAGGCCCTGCAGCTCACCCTGGAGCTCGTCGTCCAGGCGCGTCATGGCGACTCGCCTAGCGGCGCGTGCCGTACAGGCCGAGCTTCTCGAACAGGGCCGCGTCCACGTCCTCGGACGGGTTCGGCGTCGTCAGCAGCTCGTCGCCGGTGAAGATCGAGTTGGCGCCGGCCAGGAAGCACAGGGCCTGGGCTTCTTCGCCGAGCTCGCGGCGGCCGGCCGACAGGCGCACGCGGCTCTTGGGCATCGCGATGCGCGCGGCCGCGACGGTGCGGACCATCTCGGACCAGTCGACCGTGCCCTGCTCGCCGCCGATCGGCGTGCCCTCGATCGGCACCAGGTTGTTGATCGGCACGCTCTCGGGCTGGGGGTCGAGCGAGGCCAGCTCGGCGATCAGCTCGGCGCGCTGGGCGCGGCTCTCGCCGAGGCCCAGGATGCCCCCGGCGCAGACGGCCAGGCCGGCACCGCGGACGTTGGCCAGGGTGTTCAGGCGCTCGTCGTAGGAGTGGGTGGTGACGACCTCGTCGTAGTGGCTGCGGCCGGTGTCGAGGTTGTGGTTGTAGTAGTCGAGGCCCGCCTCGCGCAGGCGCTCGGCCTGGCTCTCGTTGAGCATGCCGAGGGTCACGCAGGTCTCCATGCCGAGCTCGCGCACGCCGCGCACCATGTCCAGCACGCGCTCGAACTCGGGGCCGTCCTTGACCTCGCGCCAGGCGGCGCCCATGCAGAAGCGACCCGAGCCGCCTTCCTTGGCGGCCGCGGCGGCGGCCAGCACCTCGTCAACGCCCAGCAGCTTCTCGCGCTCGACCGGCGTCTTGAAGTGGGCCGACTGGCTGCAGTAGCCGCAGTCCTCCGAGCAGCCGCCGGTCTTGATCGACAGCAGCTGGGAGCGCTGGACCTCGCGCGGGTCGTGGTGCGCGCGGTGGACCTGGGCGGCCTCGAAGACCAGCTCGAGCAGCGGGCGCTCGAACAGCGCAAGGATCTCGACCTGGGACGTGGAAGGGGGGGTCTCCGGCGTAGCCGGCGGACTCTGGACGGGGATCGACATGGCGCGGAGAGGTTAAGGCTCCGGGGCCGTCCCGCGCAGGACCCCCGGGGTTTTTGAGCTCGGAGTGCCGTCAGAGCTGCCCCGGGAGGGCGTATGCTGCCCCCCATGGGTACCGAGAAGCGCGTCAATTATTGGGAGTACATCCGCGTCGACGACCTGCTGAGCTTGCAGGGCGGTGTCGAGGGGGACGAGGCTTCCCTTGGCAACGACGAGGTCATGTTCATCGTCGTCCACCAGGTCTACGAGCTCTGGTTCAAGCTGATCCTGCGCGAGCTGGGGGCCGCCCGGGAGCTCTTCAGCGGCGGTCCCGTGGCCGAGCAGGCCCTCTCGGGCGCGGTCCACGCCCTGCGCCGGGTCTGCACGATCATCGAGCGCTGCGTCGACCACTTCCAGATCATGGAGACCCTCTCGACCCGCGACTACCTGTCCTTCCGCGACAAGCTGATGCCGGCCTCGGGCTTCCAGAGCGCCCAGCTGCGCCAGATCGAGATCCTCCTGGGGCTGGAGGACAAGGACCGCCTGTCCCTGGGGGTCGAGGGCGACTACATGCAGGCCCTGCGCGCCCACGACGGCACGCGCTCGAGCGCCTACGACAAGGTCGAGGGGACCCGCGCGAGCGGGCCGAGCCTGCGGTCGGTGATCGCCGAGTGGCTGTACCGGACCCCGATCGACGGCTACGGCCCGGACGACGAGGGCGCGGCCGGCTCCCTCGACCGCTTCATCGAGCGCTACCTCGGTGCCGTCGACGCCGAGATCGCCGGCTCGCTCGAGGTCGCCCTGTCGCGCTCCCACACCGCCGAGGACCAGGAGACCCTGCGCCAGCGCTACGCCAAGGAGAGCGCCGGCCAGGCCGCCTTCCTCAACCCGACCGGCGAGGTCGACGACGCGCGCACCCGCCGCATCCGCGCCGCGATCCTGTTCATCACGACCTACCGCGAGCTGCCGCTGTTGTCCTGGCCGCGCGAGCTGCTCGACGCGATCGTCGAGTTCGAGCAGCTGTTCGTGATCTTCCGACAGCGCCACGCGCGCATGGTCGAGCGCGTCATCGGCCGCCGCACCGGCACCGGCGGCAGCGCCGGCGTCGACTACCTCGACGCGACCGCGCTCAAGTACCGCATCTTCAAGGACGTCTGGGCCTGCCGCACCTGCCAGATCCAGATCAAGGCGGCCCCGCCCCTCGAGCGCCCCGACTTCTACGGCTTCGTCGCCGAGGGGTCCTGAGGATCGGATGGGCGAGCGGCACTTGCGGCGGACCGTGCGCGGCCCCTGGGGCCAGGCGCCCCCGGTTGGTCCCGCCGGTCGCCGCGACCCACGCGCGGAGCCGCCGCTGCGTCCTGGCAGGCTCTGGCGCGGCCCGGACCCTTGTCGCACGGTCCAAGCTACCCTCTTGCTGGCCTGCATAGGCCTCGCCTGCGTCACCGAGCGCGTCGTCGAGCCCCCCCCCGCGGATCCCCTCGGTGGTCGTGCAATCCTGGCGGGCCTGGTCGAAGGACGCGGCCCCGAGGGAGCGGTGGGGGAGCGGCCCGCGGTCGAGGCCCCGCCCCAGCTCGGCTGGAGCCTGCTGCGCGAGCGCTACGACCTGAACGGCGACAACCGGGTCACCGAGGACGAGCTCGGCGGCCGGGACCTGCTGCGCCACGACCACGATCGCAGCGGGACCGTGACCATCGAGGACTTCCCGGTGGAGTCGTCCGACGTGTCCGCTCGCGCCGAGGCGGTGCTGGTCCGCAGCCTGGCCCAGCGGGCATTGCTGCGCGCGCTCGCGGACCCTGCCGCGCCCGGGGCGCCCCTGGCCGAGACCTGGCACGCGCGCTTCGCCGAGCTGGACCGGGATCGAGACCAGCGCCTCTCGCGCGCCGAGTTCGAGGCCGGCGCCCCGCGCCCCCCAACCGGCCGCGACCCCTTCGGCGCGGTGCTGGCCCTGCTCGACCGCGACGACGACGACCACCTCGGCTGGCTCGAGCTCGAGCTCCGCTGACCGGTCCGGCCTCGCCCCCGCCCGCACCACCTCGCCCAGGTCTCCACCGGCCTTGAACGAGCCCGCCCCCTGGGGGCTCGGCGAGCTCATCGCCGCACCGGCCGCCGCCCGGTCCCTCAGCGCTCGTCGCGGACCACGTCGTTGAGGGCCCAGTCGTACTCGAGGTAGTCGAGCTTCGCGGTGGCGATCCAGGCGCGGTCCTCGGCCGTGGCGCCGGCGCTCGCGGGGCCGTTCTCGACCAGCCAGTCGGCGAGGTCGGTGCCGGCCTCGGCGTCCACGAAATCGCTGCCGTACCAGTCAAAGACTCGGGACAAGCGCACGGTCTTGGCGGCCTTGTCGAAGGCGTTGCGCGGTCCCGACAGGAAGGCGGCCATCTGGTCGTCGAGCTGGGCATCGAGGCCCTTGCCCAGGAAGGCCTCGGCGCGCAGGGGCGGGCACCCGATCGACGCGCAGTTGACCGCGGCGTGCACGCGCTCGTCCCCGAAGGTCGGTCGCAGGATGCGGTTCTCGATCGCGTCGAGGGTCAGGTCCTTCCCGGTCCCGTCCGGGTGGAAGGCGCCGAGGGCGACCAGCGGCTGCTGCCAGGCGTTGAGCCGCTCGCCGTCCTTGGCCTCGAAGCTGATGTCGGTGATCGAGCCGAGGGTCTTGCCGCCCGGCTGGCGGTAGTGGTCGACGATCAGCTGCAGGGTGACCGCGTTGTAGGTGTTGGCCCAGAAGGCGAAGCGCTCGTCCTCGCTCCAGGCCTGCATCGCCTTCGGGGTCACGGCTTCGAGGCGCAGGATGTATGCGTCCAGCTGGGCTCGATCACGCTCGAGGCCGGCGTAGTCGACGCGCTCGTCCTGGACGTGGCGCGTGAGCAAGGCGGTCAAGGGGCTGTGGTCGAAGGCGGCTCGGACGGCCGGAGCTTCGGTCGGACGCGAGTCCTGGGCGCTGGCAACGGCGAAGGTGGCCCCGAGGCAGGCGAGCAGGAGGCTGGAGAAGAGGATCAGAGGCTTCATGGGCGCAAGTGGGTGGAGGTGGAGGCTGGCTCTACGGGGCCCGGTTGACCAGCCGCAGCGCGCTTTCCCATTCGTTACTCGGCCCAGACCGACGGTACGGAGTCGCACACCATGCTGCTGACCGTCGGTCTGGCGCTGTCGCAGCGGCTGGGATCGATCGCCAGGACCTCGCACCAAGACGGCCCTCGGCCGGCTCCTGGGTGGGATTCGGCCGCCGTACGGGTGACTCTCGAGTGCCCCTCGGCTGACCCTCGGTCGGGGGGGCATGGCGCCCAACGCCCTGGTCCCTCGGGCTCAGTCGAGGTGGCCGCGGTCGGAGTCGCCCATGGCGACGGTGCCGGCGGGGAAGTACTCGTTCCAGCGGCGGTCGACGAGCTCGGCCGTGCGCTCGTCGCAGTAGAGCTCCTCGGGGTACCAGGCCTTCATGCGGGCGTCGAGCACGACGGGCGGGGTGAAGGCGGCGTGGTTCTTTACGAGGTCGACGCTAGCCGCGGTCAGGTCGCTGGCGGGGTCGAAGCGC
The DNA here is from genome assembly GCA_029212845.1 of Planctomycetota bacterium. Taxonomy (GTDB): domain Bacteria; phylum Planctomycetota; class UBA1135; order UBA1135; genus JARGPD01. The sequence continues at coordinate 32,662 of JARGPD010000012.1, read as the reverse complement.
GTGAAGGTCGTCCAGAGGAAGTTCATGTCGCTCTTGGCCGCGCGCTGGGCGTCGTCGGTCAGCACGACGAAGGGCCAGTCGGCGAAGGCCGGGTCGGCGGCGATGCGCCCAGGTAGGTCGGGCTCGGCGCCGTGGCCAGCCCCTTGGACCACGAGGCAGCCGGGGCAGAAGACGCGCACGTCGGTGACCGCGCGTGAGGGCGTGCCCGAGAACTCGCGCGGCAGCTCGCGGCGCTTCTCGCCGAGGCCGAGCAGCACCCCCTTCGAGCCCTCGTTCACCTGGGGGCCTGCGTAGTCGAGTGTGTCCATCGACAGGTTCGGCATCAGGAAGAGGTCGGTGCGGAAGTCGGCGCGCTCCAGCACGTGGGTCAGCACCGCCGAGAAGTCGGTCAAGCGGCCCGTCGAGCCCGGCGGCTGGTCGAGCACCAGCAGGAACTTGGTCAGGGACAGCTGGCCCTCGCCCAGGATCCGGAAGGCGCTGGCCATGGCCTCGCGCCGGTAGCGCTCCTGCACGACGGCGGCGGACAGCGAGTGGTAGCCGGTCTCGCCAAAGCTCCACAGGTCGCGCACGCCGGGCATGACCACCGGGAACAGGGGCGCGAGCAGGTCCTGTAGGAAGTCGCCGAGGTAGAAGTCCTCCTGGCGCGGCTTGCCGACGACGGTCGCGGGGAAGATCGCGTCGGGCGCGGCGAGCAGGGCGTCGCAGTGGAAGACCGGGTAGTCGTGGGTCTCGGAGTAGTAGCCGTAGTGGTCGCCGAAGGGGCCCTCGGGCCGCACCTCACCGGGCCTCACGCGGCCGACGAGGCAGAACTCCGAGCGACCGATCACGGGCAGCGGGCCGGCCGGGTTGTTGGCCATGTCGAGGCGCGTGCCGAGCGCGAGGCTCGAGAGCAGGAGCTCGGGCACGTTCTCGGGCAGCGGCGCGATGGCGCCCAGGATCGAGGCCGGCGGGCCACCGAGGTGGATGTTGACCGGCAGTTCCTGGCCGAGGCGCGCGGCCTCAGCAAGGTGGAACCCGCCGCCCTTGCCGATCTGCATGTGCAGGCCGGTGGTCGTGTCGTCGAAGATCTGGACGCGGTACATGCCCAGGTTCGAGCCGCCGGTCACCGGGTGCTGGGTGTACACCAGGGGCAGGGTCAGGAAGGGCCCGCCGTCCCGGGACCAGGTGCGTAGGGCCGGCAGGCGTGTCAGCTTCGGCGGGCGCTGGGTGATCGACATGCGGCGGCGCTCACCCGTGCGGCGCAGGCCCACGCGCGCCAGCTTGGCGAACAGGCCGCGCTGCTCCCACAGCTTGCCCGGCGTGGGCGGCATCAGCTCCTCGGGCAGGCGCGCGGCCGCGGCGATCAGGCGGCCAGGCTCGTCCCCGAAGGCCATCGCGACCCGCTCGGGCGTGCCGAAGAGGTTCGTCACCAGCGGGAAGTCACGGTCCCTCACGTTGCGGAACAGCACCGCGGGACCACCGGCGGCGATCACGCGACGGTGGACCTCGGCGGCCTCGAGGTCGGCGTCGACCTGGGCGTCGACCTCGATCAGCTGGCCGGCGGCGGACAGCCGGCGGAGCAGCTCGGGCAGGTCCCTGGGAGCGCGTGCGGGGGTAGCCATGGGGGGGAGTGTAGCGGCGTTGGGCCGGAACCTGGACAGGCGCGCGCGGTTCGGTGATCCTTGTGTACGGCGCGGGCCCCGGAGCCACTCCGCAGGTCCAGCCTCCATCGAGGCCACCTAGACTCGCCCGGCCGCCCCCCTGCCCACGGTCCAACCGCCATGCTGAATCCCGCCCTGGCCCTCGCCCTGCTCGTGACCACGCCGGTCCTCGCCCAGGAGCCCGCTCCCGCCGAGCTGACCTTCGACCTGCGTGCCGCCGAGCACCTGTTCAACCGCGCCGGCTTCGGGGCCCGCGCGCTGGACCTGGAGCTGGCCGTGGCCCAGGGACTCGAGGCGACGATCGACGGGCTCTTCCTGCCGGTCGAGCAGCGGCTGCCCCGCGAGCGGCCCGAGCGACTGACGCGCAAGGACGGCGCCAAGTCGGACGCCCTCGAAGCCCTGCGCCTCGCCGGCGGCAAGGACGAAGCCCCCCAGGACATGGTCGACGCCGCGGACTCCGCCGGCCGCAAGATGCGCCGCGAGGACCGGCGGCAGCTCGAGGACTACACCATCTGGTGGTTCGACACGATGGCGTCGGGAGCCGACCCGCTGCGCGACCGCATGACGCTCTTCTGGCACGGCTACTTCACGAGCTCGATGGACGACGTGAAGAGCTCCTACCAGATGATCGAACAGAACCAGTTCCTGCGCGCGGAAGCCCTCGGGTCCTTCCGCGACCTCTTGCATGGAGCGGCCAAGGACCCGGCCATGCTCGAGTACCTCGACAACGACGAGAACAAGAAGCAGGAGCCCAACGAGAACTTCGCGCGCGAAGTGATGGAGCTCTTCACCCTCGGCGAGGGCAACTACACCGAGGACGACATCAAGGAGGCCGCGCGCGCCTTCACCGGCTGGCGCTCGCGCAAGGGTGCGTTCGACAACCGCGCCGCGGCCCACGACACCGGCAAGAAGACCGTGCTGGGCGTGACCGGCAAGCACGACGGCGACGACGTGCTCGAGATCCTGTTGGACCAAGAGGCCTGCGCCCTGCACGTGGCCGGGAAGCTGCTCAGCTACTTCGAGGGCCGCTCGCCCGCGCCGGAGCGTCTGGCGAGCTACGCCGCGGACCTGCGCGCCAGCGACTACGAGCTCGAGCCGCTCCTGCGACGCCTGTTCGCGGACCCCGAGTTCTACGGCGACCGCGTCGTCGGCCAGCGCGTCGCGGGCCCGATCGACTACCTGGTCGGCATGTCGGTGCGCCTCGACCTCACGCCGCCCCAGGCCTGGTACCTGTCCGGCAGTCGGCTGCTGGGCCAGCGGCTCTTCCACCCGCCGACGGTCAAGGGCTGGGACGGCGGCATGGCCTGGATCACGACCGCCAGCCTGATGCAGCGCGGCAACCTGGCGGGGATCCTGGTCGGTACCGTGGACGCTGGCGAGGTGCTGTCGGACCAGGACGAGATGTTCTCCGGCGAGGAGATGATGGACGACATGGAGGCCATGGGCTCCATGGACGAGCTGCCGGCGCGGCCGACCAAGGGCGTCAAGTTCGGGGCGCTCAGCGGCCTCAAGGCGATGAGCGGCAAGTGGGAGCCCGACCTCGACCTGCGCGGCCTCCTGCGTCGCTCCGGCGCGACCACTTCCGAAGAGAGGGTCGACTTCCTGGCCGACCTGCTGCTCGCCGTCGAGCTGAGTCCCAAGACGCGCGCCTTCCTGCTCCAGGAGTTCGAGGCTTCGCGCCCGACCCAGGGCCGCGACGAAGCCACCGGTCGCGCCCGCTTCCGCGAGCGCGGCGGCTTCCAGCGTGCCCAAGAGGACCACCTGCGTGGCTTCGCCCATCTGGTCCTGAGCCTTCCCGAAGCCCAACTCAACTAGCGACCATGCAGACCCCCTTCGATCCGATCCTCGGTCGACGCAGTCTGCTGCGCGGCTTCGGCACCCTCGGCGCCCTCGCGGTCGGCACGCGCCTCGGCTCGGCCGCCGCGTTGACCTTCTCCGCGCCCCTGCCCCAGGGCAGCGGCAACCTGGTGCTGCTCGAGCTGGCCGGCGGCAACGACGGCCTCTCGACCGTCGCGCCCTTCGCCGACGACGCCTACCAGAAGGCGCGCCCGAAGCTGGCCTTCGGCAAGGACGAGGTCGTCGTGCTCGACGACTACCGCGGCCTCAACGCCAAGGCGACCGGCCTGCACGAGGCCTGGGAGGCCGGCGAGCTGGCCATCGTCGAGGGCTGCGGCTACCCCGAGCCGAACCGCTCGCATTTCAAGTCGATGGAGATCTGGCACACCGCCGACCTGCGCGGTCGTGACGCGGGCCAGGGCTGGGTCGGCCGTCTGGCCGAGGCCGTGTGGAAGGAGGAGCTCGATCCCAACCGCATGGTCCACGTCGGCTCGGACAAGCCCTTCTCGCTGAACTCCGACGTGCACAACGCGGCGTCCTTCGTGCTGCCCGCGGGCTACCGCTGGATCGACAACGAAGGCCCGATGGGCAAGGTCGCCCACGCCGACGAGCCCGCCGACCAGGGCGAGGAAGAGGCCGGCTCGACCCTCGACGCCCTGCGCCGGGCCTACGGCGACGCGGCCGAGTCCTCGACCGAGGTGCGCGCGGCCGTGGCCGCCTACCGCCCGCGCGTGGAGTACCCGCAGACCGACCTCGGGCGCGCGCTCTTGACCTCCGCCGCACTGCTGCAGGGCGCGACCCAGAGCCGCATCCTGTCCGTGCGCCTCGGCGGCTTCGACCACCACAACGACCTGCGCCGGCGCCACGACCTGTGCATGGCCGAGCTCGGCGGTGCGCTCTCGGCCTTCCGCCGGGACCTCGCCGGCACCGAGCGCGGCGACGCGACCACGCTGCTGGCTTTCAGCGAGTTCGGCCGGCGCCTGGCCGAGAACGGCTCGCGTGGTGCCGACCACGGCGTGGCTGGTCCGATGTTCGTCATGGGCCCGCGCGTCCGCGGTGGCTTGTACGGCGAGCACCCCTCCTTGACCGACCTGGACAAGGGCGACCTCAAGCACACGACCGACTTCCGGCGCGTCTATGCCGACGTCGCGGGCAGCCTCTTCGACGTCAAGACGAAGGACTACCTGGGCAAGGGCTACAAGAAGCTGGGCCTCTTGCGCTAGCCGTCAGGCCGCGTGCAGGAGCGAGTGCAGGCGCGTGACCGCCGTGCGGTCGCCTTCCAGGCCGAAGCGGGTGAAGGCCTTCTCGAAGCGGCTCCAGCGGTACTGGTCCCAGCGCTCGCGGTCGAGCTGCAGGACCTCGGGCGCCTCCTCGACCCGGAACCCGTAGTTCCAGTGGATGATCTCCTCGTCGCCGAGGATCTGGCGCAGGGGCATCTCGAGATCGACGAGCCCGCTGCGGTTGATCAGCCCCGTCTCCTGGAGCACCTCGCGCCGCACGGCCGTCTCGAACTGCTCGCTGAACTCGATGTTGCCGTGCACCGGACGCCAGAGGCTATCGGCTCCCTGGGCCGAGTGCAGCAAGAGGTACTCGGGCACACCAAGCTCGAGCTGGTAGACGAAGACGCGGACGCGGTGCAGGACTTGCATGGAGGATCCTAGGCTCGGGGCGGGCTGAATCCCGGCCCTATCCGTTATCGGTCGGGGTCCCGTGACGCATGAGGCGGAAGCTTCTTCCCGGGATAGGATGGGGTCTGATGGACACCGAGGAAAGCAAGGTCGGAGGCCCGGGACTCGGCGACGTGCTCGCGCGCCTCGAGGGGCTGATCGACTGGGAGCGGCGCGAGCGGGCGCCCGGCGCGCGCGGCCAGGCCATGCGGGTCGACCTGGGCCCGATCACCGACCTGGCCAGCCTGGTGGGGCGCCCCGACCGCAACCTGGTGGTGGTGCACGTGGCGGGCAGCAAGGGCAAGGGCTCGGTGGCGAGCCTGGTGGCGGCCGGCCTGCGCGCGGCCGGCCTGCGGGTCGGGCGCTACGGCTCGCCCCATGTGGAGCACCTGTCCGAGCGCATCGAGCTCGAGGGCCGGCCGGTGGCGGACGCGCTCCTGGCCGAGGGCCTCGGGGCGGCCCTAGACGCCCGGGAGGTGGCCCTCTCGACCGGCAGCGCGGGCGCCGAGGCGACCTGGTTCGACGTCCTGACCCTGGCCGCGATGCTGGTCCTGCGCGACGCCGGAATCCGCCATGCGGTCTTCGAGTGCGGCCTCGGCGGGCGGCTGGACTCGACCAACCTGCTGGTGGGCGAGGTCTGCGTCGTGACCAACATCGAGCTGGAGCACACCGAGATCCTGGGCGCGACGCGGGCCGAGATCGCCTTCGAGAAGGTCTCGATCCTGGGCAAGTCCGCGACCCTCGTGACCGGGGTCCCGCCTGGGCCGGACGAGGCCGGCGACGTGATCGACAAGCACGTCGCCATGCAGGAAGCGAAGGTCCTGCGGCCCGACTGGGTCGCGAATCCGCCGGCTGACCTCGAGCGCCGCAACCTCGACCTGGCCGGCCTAGTCCTCGACGAGCTCGGCAGCCGTGGCTGGGGCGGGGGCGTGGCCACCCGGCCGATCTCGGCGGGCCTGCTCGAGCCGGCTGTGGTTCGCGCGGCGCGCCTGCCGGGCCGGCTCGAAGCCTTCGAGCTGGCCGGCCGCTGGGTCGTCCTCGACGGCGCCCACGTGGCCAGCAGCGTCACGGCCCTCTTGGACGACCTCGGGCGCCGCCCCGGGCTGGAGGCGCCGCCCACCTGCATCTTTGGCGCCGGCAGGGACAAGGACCTGGCCGGGCTGCTCAAGATCCTGGCAGGGCGGACCGATAGCCTCCTCTGTACCACCGTCGGCAGCTCCACCGCCGCGACGCCCGAGGACCTCGCACGCGCTGCGGGGGACACCAACATCGAGGTCGTGGAGTCGCCGCGATCGGCCCTCGATCGGGCCCTGGAGCTCGCTCCGGGGGGCGGCTGGATCCTGATCACCGGCTCCCTGCACCTGGCTGGCGCCCTGCGCCCGCTGCTGTGCGTCATGGGCCGCCCGCGCGACCTGCCCCAACCATGCTGACCCTCGTCTCCGACGTCTTCCTGACTCCTCACTTCCTAATTAAAGGAACGGTGGAGAACAAGTACACGCGCCTGAGCCAGCTGCTCGACGGGCACCGCAAGCGCTTCCTGAAGATCCAGGACGCGACCCTGGTCGACCTGAAGTCGCGCGATCGCATCCAGACGCCGCTTCTGCACATCAACCTGGACGAGGTCATCCTGGCCCACGAGTTCCTCGACAACTCCAGCGACGCGTCGATGGCCCAGCTCGCGCGCCACGCCGAGTGGAACCACCGCGTGCGCGCCTTCTACACCGGCGCCTTGAACCTCGAGGTCTCCGGCGACATCCGCCCCGGCTGCTACGAGGTCACCGACCACCGCCGCGGCCGCTTCTTCGTCATCCGCAACCCCCAGCTGCGCGGGGTCGAGTGGGACGGCGACGACGACCTGAAGCTGCTCTCCAGCCTGGACTACGCGATCCTGAACCGCGAGCGTCTGGCCTACATCTACGACTTCAACAACTAGGGCGAGGCATGCCGCGAGCCCCCTGCGCGAGCGCCCAGGGTCCTAGATCCCTGTTCGGCCTGGGTTCGAGCTGCCTCCCAGGGGGCCGCCAGGGGGGTCCCTTTCATTTGGAGGCGAGCGGGATCCTGCCCCAGGGCCTAGGATTGAAGGTCCGGGGACGGAACCCAGGGCCCGCTGCTGCGGTCCCAAGGCTCCAGTCCCTGTGGACTTCCGATCCCCCGCATCCGCCCGGGCGCCTCCCCAGTGCTCTCGGACTCCATCCCCTGCCCCCCCGTCGCATGGTCCGCCTCCCCGGCTCCCTGCTGCTCGCCGCGTGCGCCCTCGTCGCACCCTTGGCCAGCGCCCAAGTCAACGAAGTCCCCGGCACGGACGTGCTCCTGGCCAAGATGGAGCAGATCGTCTCCTATGGCCACGTCGGCGCCTTCCCGACCGGCTTCAACGCCATCGCCATCTCGACCACCGCCTGCAACAAGGGCACGGTCAAGGTCCCATGGCAGGGTCCGATGGACGAGAACCACCCGATGATCGCGACCCTGCTGGCGCGGGAGTCCAACGGTCGCCTCGAGCAGATCTCGGCCTACAGCCACATCAAGCACGGCTTCTACGCCCTGACCAGCAACTACTGCGACACGTGCCAGGAGGGCCCGTTCGGCGGCGGCGACGTCCTGGGCCTCGGCTGCTCGGACACCTACAAGGCGTCCAACAACGCGGACCAGTTCTTCCTCGGGCCGGCGGACGAGATCAACCCGTGGCTCGGCCTGTGGGACGCGAACTGCTCGTACTTCGACAAGGGCAACGGGCCGGCCCCCGCGCCCCAGGACTGCGACGGCATCCGCAGCCTGACCCAGGGCCAGGTCGACACCTTCGGCCCCCTGAAGAACCGGGTCAACGTGGCCGACGCCGACCTCGACGTGGCCGGCGCCAGCTACTACTTCCAAGGCCACTACATCGTGCGCGGTGAGCCCTCGGCCAACCGCGGCAACAACCTCGGCCACCGCGAGTTCCTGCCGAGCTGGACCGGCACCCAGTGGACCATGCCTGCCGTCGGCGGCATCGGCCAGGGTGACTTCACCAACGGGACCGTGCTCAACCGCTGGACTGGCGCGAGCGTGAGCTCGGTGCAGAACGGCTTGGACGACGGCCTCCTGTACGTGGCCACCAAGGTGACCGGCCCCGTCGACGGGGTGTACCGCTACGAGTACGCCGTGCACAACCGCGACAACGCCCGCGGCGTGGACTCCTTCCAGGTCCCGCTGTGCAGCGGCGCGCGGGTGTTCAACGTCGGCTTCAAGGACGTCGACCTCGACGGCGGCAACCAGTGGAGCTCGACCGTCGGCGCGACGGACATCACCTGGTCCGGCCCGGGCAACGCCCTGAAGTGGAACAGCATCTACAACTTCTGGTTCGAGAGCGATGCGGCCCCGGTCGCTGGCGTCGCGCTGATGGACGCGGCCCTCGCGGGTCCTGGCCTGGCCACCCTGCCGGTCACCATCGACACGCCCGGCGCGCTCTACAACGTCTACCTCGGCGATGGCTGCGCCGTCGGCACCCCGCCGACCCTGTTCGCCACCGGCACCCCGCCCCAGGCGACCATCGGCAACGCGGGCTTCGGCCTGCGCTCGACGGGCAACCAGCCGACCGAGATCCAGCTGCTCTACATGAGCCTGCTGAACGGGACCGTCGACTACGGCGGCGGCTGCGTCCAGTACTTCGGCGGCCTGCTCGGCAGCCAGGTGATCCTGGTGGGCTCGACCCTGAGCGATGCTAGCGGCACGGCCAGCTTCCCCCTGCCGGTGCCCGCCGACCCGGCCTTCGAGGGCCTGACGGTGAACTTCCAGGCCGTGGGTGCGAACCCCGCCGGTGCGCCGCTGCTGGGCCTGTTCGAGCTGTCGAACGGCCTGCGCGTGCGGGTCGGCGACGCGCTCCCCGCCTGCCCCTAGGCAGCTAGTGGATTCCGCCAGCGAGGGGGGCGGGGGCGCGTTGGCCCGGGCCCCCCCGGGGGGGGGGGGGGGGGGCGACGCCGGGGGGGGGGCGGGGCGCGGGGGGGGGGGGGGCCGGCCCGCGCCCCCCCGGCCCCCCCGGCGGCTTGGTGCTCCCCCGGGGGGGGGGGGGGGGGGCGGCCCCCCCCCCCCCCCCTCGCTGCTTGGGTGGCGTCGGCCTCGCGCGCGGGGTCAGCGGCCGGCGTCGTGGACCTGCAGCTTGGTGGCGAGGGCGACGGCAGCGGCGTGGCGCGGTTCGCGCTGCAAGAGCGCCGAGAGGCAGCGCCGCGCCGCGTGGTGGTCGGGGGCGCCGTCCAGGGCCAGGCCGAGCAGGCGTGTCGCCTCGTCCAGCTCGAGGTTGGTCAGCAGTGCTTCGGCCAGGCGCACGCGGGTCTCGCGCAGGTCGCCCGTGCTCCGCTCGCTTTCGGTGGCGGCGAGCTGCTCCTCGTGGGCGGCGAGGCGCGCGATCACGGTGCCGCGGGACTCGGGGTGCCGCAGCAGCAGCATGACCATCCCGGTGGCGGCGCGCGGCTCGCCGGGCCGTAGCTCGAGCGCGGCCAGGAAGCTCTGGGCAGCCGCCTCGTGTTGGCCGCCCAGGAGCTGCACCTCGCCGAGGGCGGTGTGAGCCGAGACGGTCTCGGGGGCCAGCTGGATGGCGCGCTGCAGCTGCGCCTCGGCGCCGGCCTGGTCGCCGGTGCGGGCGAGCAGCTGGCCGATGCGGTTGTGGACCTCGGCGGTCGGGACCAGGCTCCAGCGCTCGACGCGGCCGAGGTGCACGAGGGCCTGGCTGGCTGCGGCCTTGAAGTCGTCCGAGCCGGGCTCGAGGCTGGCGGCGGCCTGGTTCCAGCGCACGCCCTGGCGCTGCTCGAACTGGACGGCGGCCGAGTGGCCGGCGAGGGCCAACACCAACGGCATCAGCGCCAAGCAGGCGAAGCCCGCGCGCGTGACGCCGGACTCGCGGCGCAGGGTCAGGTGCTGGAAGCTGAGCTGCTGCCCGCGCAAGAGCCGCAGGGACACGACCGCACAGAGCGCGGTGATCACGGCCAGGCCGACCGCCAGCAGGAAGGGCACGGCGCCGTAGAGGTTGCGGAAGGCGAACACCGACCCGGCGAAGACGCCCGCGAGCAGCAGCTCCTCGGGCCAGGTGAAGTCGAAGGAGCGCGCGGCGCGCTTGCGCTTGGGCGCGGGCAGAGCGGCCGGGATCGCGCCGAAGCCGAAGGACAGGGCGCCCTTGGGGCACACGCTCACGCAGTCCATGCAGCGCATGCAGCCGGGGTCGACGACCATGCCATGCCGGGCGACCTCGAGGTGCACGGCGACGTTGCTGGTGCAGGTCGCGGTGCAGTGACCGCAGCCCTCGCAGGCGTCGCTCACGCGGATGCGCCCGGGCGCCGCGCGGTCGGCCAGGCCGAACAGGGCGCCGTAGGGGCAGCCGTAGGTGCAGAAGCCCTTGGAGCCGAAGAACCAGACGATCAGGAAGCCGTCGACGGCGAAGGTCAGGAGCGCCATGGTTGGGCCGGGGAAGGTCTCCCACAGGGACTCGGTCGTCGTGCCCCAGGTCAGGCTCCAGGCGCCGGGGTCGACGCCGCGCCAGGTGGCGAGTGCGGGCAGCACGAAGATGTCGACGGCGGCGAAGACCGGCACGAGGGCCAGCAGGCGCGAGCGGATCGGCTTGGGACGCAGGCCGACCTTCGCCAAGAGCGAGGCACAGAGGTCCTGGTAGGCGACGACGTGGCAAGCCCAGCCACAGAAGAAGCGCCCCACGACGAGCGTCGCCAAGATCGACAGGACCAGCAGCACGAAGCCGGCGTTGACCACGCCATGGGCCAGGGTCTCGGCCGCCTCGGAGGGCTCGACGGGCGAGAGCGACGAGCCGGTCTTCCACCAGTGCAGGACGTGCAGGGCGACGGCCACATGCACGAGCACCAGCACCAGCGCGCGCCAGCGCGTGCGCGTGGAGGGCTTCGGCGTCCCACGGGGTTCGTGGGCCTTGGCGCTAGGCAGGGAGGACTTGGTCTGGGTCGAGGGCATCTGGGCGGGGCCACGGCGGCCCCAGAGGTTAGCCCGAGCCGCCGCCGCGCGCCTGCGCCCATGCTCAGTTCCCGATCAGCCGGATGCGCTGGGTCGAGCTGAGCTCCTTGGCCTTGCGCTGCAGGGCGACGATCTGGTTGATCATGTCGATGCAGGCCATCGAGCGGCCGGCGGTCCCGTCGGCCGGGATCCCGTAGCGGACGCCTTCGAACTCCACCTCGAGCAGGGCGGACTGCTTGTCTCCGAGCGCGATGGCACGGAAGAGGTTCCAGTCGCTTCGCACGACCTGCCTGCGGCTTCCGACGGAGGTCGTCAGCTGCGCGACCTCGCTCGTGTCGACGATCGGACGGTCGAAGCCGCTGCCCCATAGGGGCTCGGCCCGCATCAGCTCGCCGAGGTAGTAGATCGCGCCCTCCGGCGAGCGCAGATCGAACTCAAGGGTGAGGTTGGTGAGCTCCCTTCGGACCAGGTTAGGCTCACCCCCGCGTGTGTCGACGTTGGTCAACGCAATGAGCTGGTTGATCTGGGCGGAGTCGTCCTCCTCCCGGACGTTGATCCGGACCTTGCGCTCCTTCGAACCCTTGCGGTAGAGCTGGTGGATCGAGGCCAGCTTCGGGTCGCAGGCAGGCGCGGCGGCGCCGGCCTTCGTGGTGCTGTCGGTACCCTTCGCACCGTTCGCCGGTTTTGGAGCAGCCTTCGAGGTCACGCAGGGCTCAAGCGCGAGGGCCTTCTGCTGCCCCTTGGGATGCTTGCACGTGGCGCAGAGCGCGACCAGCTCGAGGCCTTGTTCGTTCGCCGCGAGGGTGGTCCCAGCGAGCTGCTGCGCGCTCAACCCGACGAGCTCTGGTCCGACCGCGCTCGCCTTGCCGGGCTGCACCTCGACCTCCCAGTCGTCCGCCCAGGCGACCAGGAGCTGGAAGGCCTCGAAGCGGCTCGGGGACATGGGGGAGTTGCCGACGCGGTGCTCTTTCTTCGTCGCGTCGTCGATGCCGTCGCCGCCCCAGGTCAAGCGGATGCCGTCCACGAGCAGGAAGAGCAGCATCTCCCGGGACCAGCCACCGTCCCAGAAGTTCCAGAAGGTGTCCTTGTCGATCGGCGACATGAAGCCGTTCATGAACTCCTGGCTGGTCATGTTGGTGACGTCGTAGCTCGGTGTGAGCGAGCCGCTGGACCCCAAGGAGCCCTTGCCGGTGTTGCCCCTCCAGTCGTGGAACGGGAAGGGCAGGCTGACCGAGGCATCCTGCTTGCGGGTCATGCCGATCGAGCCGATCTCGGTGATGCGCATGGGCCGACGCTCCATGGCTCGCACCACGTTGAGCAGCACCTGCTCGTTGGCGACCTGATCCAGCGTCTTGTTGTAGGCCTGGGCATCCTGGGAGATGAATGCTGGCTCGGTGATGCACGCCAGGGAGGTGAGGGCGAGGCCTAGGACAAGGGTCAGCTTCTTCATGGTTGGCTTGGGGTCACGGGGTTCCTATCGCAAGGAACGAGAGGCGGACGCATGTCCGCCACCCGCCGCAAGAATTGCGTTGGAGCTCCGTCCCCGCTCGCTGCAGGACAAGCCGAGCCGGGGACGCCGGCGGACCGGTGCGTGCCGGGCGGCGCTAGACTCCTTCCCATGGAGTCGACCCCCAGCCCTCGCCGTGGCGCGCCGCACTACGCGCTGCTGGGCTTCGGCCTGCTCGGGCCCGCGGGCCTGTGGGCCATGGGGCGCTGGACGGATCCGGAGTCGGGCGGGCTCGGCACGCACCAGCAGCTGGGGCTCGAGCCGTGCAGCTTCGAGGCGTACCTCGACGTGCCCTGCCCCGGCTGCGGCGTGACCACGTCGGTGGCGCACTTCGCCGACGGCGCGCCCTTGGCCTCCCTCGCCACCCAGCCGCTCGGGACCCTGCTCGGGCTGCTGGCCCTCGCCGCGCCCCTGTTCGTGCTCGCGCGGCACCTCCAGGGCGCTGACCTGGAGCGCGACCGCGTGCAGGCGCCCTGGCGCTGGATCCTGGCGGGCTCGGCGGCTGTGGTGCTGGGCTCGTGGGTCTACAAGCTCGCGATCCACTGAGCGGGACGCGCTAGCGGCGAGCGGCAGCCCGACGAGGGCGCGCTGTCCCGGCCTCGGCGCTTGCCTTTCGGCGCGGCCTTGGAATGCTGGGGTGATGAAGACCCTCCCCAGCCTGCTGCTCCTGTCCTTGGCCGCCTGTGCCAGCCCCCTGGTCGCGAACGACAGCGACGCTCCGCACCCGGCGCCGGGCTTTGCGATCGTGATCCACGGCGGGGCGGGCTCGCCGTCGCGCAGCATGTCCGCGGCCGAGCGCGCGGCGATCGTCGGTGGCCTCGAGCACGCGCTGACCCTCGGCCGCGACGCGCTCGAATCGGGAGCTGGGGCCCTCGAGGTGGTCGAGCTCGTGATCCGCAGCCTCGAGGATGACCCGAACTTCAATTCGGGGCGTGGCGCGGTCTACACGGCCGAGGAGCGCCACGAGCTGGACGCGTCGATCATGGACGGCGCGACCTTGGCGTGCGGCGCGGTCGGCGGCGTGACCACCGTGCGCCACCCGATCACCCTGGCGCGCCTGGTGATGACCGAGACGCGGCACGTGCTGTTCGTCGCGGAAGGCGCCGAGGCCTTCGCGGACACGCAGCCGGTCGAGCGTGTCGACAACAGCTGGTTCGACACCGAGCCGAACCGCGCGTACCTGCACCGCGTGCTCGAGGAGCGTCGGAGCGCCGGTCTGCTGGACGTCACCCCGGCGGAGCGCTCGGCCCTCGATGCCCGCGCGATGGCGCGGCTGGCCGAGGAGGACGCGCCGGCCTCGACCTTCGGCACCGTCGGCTGCGCGGTGCTCGATGGCAGCGGCCACCTAGCTGCCGGCACCAGCACCGGCGGCCTGACGGCCAAGAGCTTCGGCCGCATCGGGGACTCGCCGATCGTTGGCGCCGGCACCTACGCGAACGACGCGACCTGCGCCGTGTCGGCCACGGGAGTCGGCGAGGAGTTCATCCGCCATGGCATCGCCCGCGACATCTCGGCGCGCATGGACTACCTCGGGCTCGACCTGGACCGGGCTGCGGCCGAGACGATGGCCTTGCTCGACGAGGGCGTCGGCGGGGTCGTGTGCGTGGACCACGCCGGCAACATCACGATGAACTACAACACGACCGGCATGCTGCGCGCGGCGGCCGACGCGGGCGGTCGCTTCGAGGTGCGCATCTGGGAGGAGGTCGAGGACCTCGACTGAGACGCGCGGTCGGGCTCGGGCGTGGTCGTTGCGGCGGGGGGAGCTCGGCGCGTCGCGTGGCCTCGCGTCGACTCGAGGCCGCGCTGGGCGAGCTAGTCGGCCTGGTGCAGCTCGATGCGGTTGCCCTCGGGATCGGCCAGGTCGGCGGCGCGGCCGAAGGGCACGCTGCGCACGGGCTCGACCTCGACCCCGCGCTCGCGCAGGTCCGCGGCAGCAGCCTCGACGTCGTCGACATCGAGCACCAGGAACCAGTGCGGAGCGCTGGTGTCGGCGTCACTCCGGCCGGGGTAGATCGCGAGGCGCGGGCCGCCGAGGTCCAGGAACGCGAACTCACCCTCGGCGTGGTGCAAGAGCGCGAGCCCCAGGGTGCGGTGGTAGAAGTCGACCAGCGCGCCGAAGTCCCGGGCGAGCAGGAAGACGTGGCTCAGTCGCGCGGGTGCCATGGCGAGCTCAGGCGGTCGGCCCGTCTTCGGAGGGGCCCTCGCCGTCGCCCTCAGGCGCGCCTTGCTCCTCGTCGAGCAGCTCGAGGTAGCTGGCGAAGCGTGTGGGCGCGATCTCGCCGGACTCGACCGCGTCGTAGACGGCGCAGTCGGGCTCGTGGTCGTGGGAGCAGTTGGGGAAGTGGCAGCTGCGCTGGTGCTTGGCGAACTCGGGGAACAGGTCGCGCAGGCGGCCGGCCTTGACGTCGAACAGGCGGAAGACGCGGATGCCCGGCGTGTCGATGACCCAGCTGTCCTCGCCGATCGCGAGGCGGTGCATCTGGGAGTAGCTGGTGGTGTGCTTGCCGGCCGTCCAGTACTTGCTGATCTTGCCGACCTTGATCTTGAGCGTCTCGTCGAGGGTGTTGAGCAGGGTCGACTTGCCCACCCCGGACGCGCCATAGAAGGCCGAGACACGGCCGTCGAGGGCGGCGCGCAGGTCGGCGATGCCGGGCGCGTCAGGACCCTCGACCGCGCAGGTCTGCAGCAGCGGGATGCCGGCGGCCTCGTAGGTCGCGACCAGGTCCTCGACCACGCCTTGCTTGTCGAGGTCGACCTTGTTGAGGATCAGCGTGACCGGGATCTCGTTGTGCAGGCAGGCCGCGAGGATGCGGTCGGTGCGGTTGCTGGAGAAGCCGGGCTTGGCGACCGAAGCGACCACGAACATCTGGTCGACGTTGGCGAAGAGCACCTGCTCGCGCGGGTCGTGGGCCGAGGCGATGCGGCTGAGCTTGTTGCGGCGCGGGTGCACCGACTCGATCGACTGGGGGTCGCCCTGGGGATCGACCTGGACGAGGTCGCCGACGGTGACCGGGTTCTTGGACCGGCCGAGGTTCTCGAAGAGCTTGCCGCGGATGGCGCAGTGGCGCACCTCGCCGCCCACGTCGACGTGTACGACCTTGGCGTCGACACGCAGCACGCGGCCGGTCACGAAGCCAGAGGGATCGGACGGCTTGGGGCGTTCGGGGGAGGGCTCGATCATGGGAGGATCATCGCCGCCAGCCTCGGTCTTGGAAAGCGCGGGGGCCTGGAAGGCTTTGGGGAGGCGCTTCCAAGGGATCGATGGAGGTGGGCGGGAGCGGCGCTGGCGTCGGCATAATGGTCGGCATGGGTAGCAAGGAGAGGCACGAGGACGAGCGCGCGGTGATCCGGTCCGCGAGCAATGCCGGGATCAAGCGCGTGCGCGCTGCGGTGGCGGGCAAGCTGCCGCAGCTGCTCTTGCTCGAGGGTGACCGGCTGGTCGACGAGGCACTGGCTGAGGGCTTGGAGTTCGAGCTGCTGCTGGTCTCCGAGGAGCGCACGGAGCGCTTGGCGGAGCTGGCTGGTGCGGGCGCGACGCCGGTGGAGGCGGGGCTCCTAGCGCGCATCGGGACCTTGAAGAGTGGCCCCGGGATCGTGGGGCTGGCGCGGGCGCCGCGGGAGGTCCCGGTGGGGGAGCTGGCCGAGCTGCTCGGCGACGGGCTGCCCTTGGTGCTGGTCGTCTGTGGCATCGCGGACCCGGTCAACCTCGGGGCCCTCGCACGCAGCGCCGAGGCCGCCGGGGCGAGCGCCCTGGTGTGGGTCTCCGGCGGCGTGTCGCCGCACAACCCGCGGGCCCTGCGGGGGTCGATGGGGAGCCTCTTGCGGCTGCCGGTGTTCGCGGCGGGCTCGGCGGCCGAGGCCGCGGCCGCGCTGCTGGCGGCGGGGCTCGTGCAGGTGCGCGCGGACACGCGCGGCGGCGCGGATCCCAAGCGCTTCGACTGGCGCCGGCCCGTGGCGCTCTGGATCGGACCCGAGTCGGGGGACGGAAGCGCCCTCGACGGTGCGGGGTCCTTCGAGGGCGTGACGATCCCGATGGCGGGTGGGGTCGAGTCGCTCAACGTGACGGTCGCAGCCTCGCTGCTCCTGTTTGCGGCCGACCGCGTGTCGGGCTCGGGCGAGGCGCGTCCATGAGCGGCTCGCTGTTCGGTGAGGAGCCCTCGGCGACCGACGAGCTCGACCTCGAGGTCCCGGCCGACGCACCGCTGGCCGAGCGCATGCGCCCGCGCACGCTCGAGGACTACGTGGGCCAGCAGCACCTCGTCGGCGACGGCAAGCTGCTGCGGCGCGTGATCGAGGAGGGCATCGGCCAGAGCTTGATCTTTTGGGGACCTCCGGGGACCGGCAAGACGACGGTCGCGCGGCTGGTCGCGCGCTCGAGCGGCATGCGCTTCGTGCCCTTCTCGGCGGTCATGTCGGGCATCAAGGAGATCCGCCGGGTGATGGCCGAGAGCGAGGAGATGCGCAGGCGCAACGGCCTGCGCACGCTCTTGTTCGTCGATGAGATCCATCGCTTCAACAAGGCCCAGCAGGACGCCTTCCTGCCCTACGTCGAGCGCGGCGACATCCTGCTGATCGGGGCGACGACCGAGAACCCCAGCTTCGAGGTGATCCCGGCGCTGCTGTCGCGCTCGCGCACCTTGATCCTGGAGCCGCTGCGGATCGAGGACGTCGTGGCGATCCTGCGGCGCGCGGTCGACGACGAGCACGGGCTGGCGGGTGGACTGGTGGCGAGCGACCGCGCGCTGGAGGCGATCGCGCGGGCCTCGGACGGGGACGCGCGGCGGGCGCTGACCTTGCTCGAGACGGCGGCTGGTCTGGCGGGTGTGTCTTCGGAGTCGGGAGGAGGCGGCGAGGTGCCCGTCTCACCCATCCCTAACCCCCACCCACCCGATGGGGATAGGTGTCCTGAAGACGCTCGGGGTGACGAACGGTTGCAGGGAAAGCCTGTAAGACCTGCGCCGGAGCTCACCCCGGCGCTGCTGATGGAGGCGGTGCAGCACAAGCAGCTGCACTACGACAAGGCTGGCGAGGAGCACTACAACCTCACCTCGGCGATGCACAAGAGCGTGCGCAACTCGGACGCGACCGCTGCGGTCTACTGGCTGACGCGCATGCTCGAGTCCGGCGAGGACCGACGCTTCCTCGCCCGGCGTCTGATTCGCATGGCGGTCGAGGACATCGGCCTGGCGGACACGAACGCCCTGCGCGTCTGCCTCGATGCGGACGAGACCTTCCACCGGCTCGGGAGCCCCGAGGGCGAGCTGGCCCTGGTCCAAGCCGCGGTCTACCTCGCCCGCGCGCCCAAGGACAACTCGGCCTACGTGGCCTACTCGCTAGCGCGCGCGGACGTCGAGAAGGAGGGCGCCGGCCCGGTCCCGCTGCACCTGCGCAACGCCTCGACCAACCTCATGAAGGAGGCCGGCTACGGCAAGGGCTATCGCTACGCCCACGACGACCCGGCCGCCAAGGACGAGATGACCTGCATGCCCGACGAGCTGATCGGGCGCGACTACTTCGACGGCGAGTAGTCGCTAGGTGCAGCTCGACGAACGCGGCGCGCCCTCCCTTGGTCGGGAGCGCGCGCCGCTTCACAGGGGGGCAGTTGGCGTCGTGCGCCCGGCCAACGAGCCTACGGCACCAGGGTCAACGGCTGGGCGTTGGTCGTGCGCGTGACGAGGCCACCGCTGAAGATGTCGAAGATCGCGGCCGCGTGGTGCAGGGTGGTGCCCGCGAGCGCGGGGATCGAGCCCGGTGGCACGACGAGCGCAGGCGCGAAGGACTGACCGTTGCCGTCCAGCGGTCCGACGGTGCCCGGCATCAGCGGACCGTTCGCCAGGTTCAGGGTGCTGACCATCCAGCTGTCCGGGTTGAGCGGCAGCACCTGACCGTCGAGCACGAGTCCCGGGCTAGTGCCGCTGCTCGAGCCGACCACCCAGAAGAACTGCCCGGCGAAGGCCGGACCGGCGCTGACGCTCATGGCCTGGCTGCCGCCGGCCGAGAGGGAGACCTCGAGCGCGTCCACCTCGAGGCGGCAGCTGGGCTCTTCCACATAGATGCCGACCGAGGTCGCCAGCAGCAGCGTCGTGCAGGCGCCCTCGAGCACCTCCATGTCGCGCACGAAGTAGCTCGCGGGCAGGCCGGTGTCGAAGACCGCTGCCGTGGCGCCATCGTCGAGCGAGCGCTGGACGCGTGGCGCCTGGCTCCCACCCAGGTACAGGCGTCCGGGGTGCAGCGGGTCGGCTGCGACCTCGAGCGTCATGCCGACCAGGCCTGCCGCGCTCCAGCTAGCGCCGCCGTCGGTGGACTTGAAGACGCCCCCGGCACCGAAGTCGTTGTCGGCCAGGTACACGGTCTGCGGGTCGTGCCCGACGAGCCCGAGCCCGTAGCCCTGCACGCCCGCATCCAGGCCAGCGCTCGACGGGCTCCAGCTCGCGCCGCCGTCGGTGCTGCGCAGCACGCCGCCGACCTGCAGGCTGCCGAGGTCGCTGAACGCGCCGAGCGCCGTCGTGTTCGAGCCGTCGTTCAAGAAGCGCACGTCGCGAACGTCGCGGTTGTCGGTCCCCTCGAAGGTCTTGGTCCAGTTCGCGCCGCCGTCGGTGGTCGTCCAGAGGGTGACCTCGGCGCCGGCGACGCCGAAGTCGCTGCCGCCAGCCAGGATGTGGTCCGCATCGCCGACTCCGAAGTCGAGGCAGAACAGCTCGCTCTCGAACTTGGTGCCCTGGTCGGGACCGATCGAGGACCAGCTGGCGCCGTTGCGCTTCCACAGGCCCTCGGTCGCGATCGTCGTCGGCCCGTCCGAGATGGCGAACAGCTTGCCGTCGGGGGCGAAGCCCGCGTCGTTGAAGCGCGTGCCGGGCAGGGCCTCGAGGCTCCAGGTCTGGCCGCCGTCGGTGGTCGTGTAGACGCCGCCGTCGTTGAGGCCCTGGAAGGCGCCCGCGATCTCGGAGGCGTCCAGCGGGTTGACCGCCACGCCCTCGACGTTGAGCGCGCCGATGCCGCCGGAGGAGGCACCGAAGGTCAGGCCGTCGGTGCTCTTCCAGATCGCCGCCGACGAGCTGGCGGTGTACACCGGCAGGCCGCCGGAGACGTGCACCTCGTTGACCGAGAGCGAGCCCGTGCCGCCCAGGCCGAAGGTCCAGGTGGCGCCGCCATCGAGCGAGCGGTAGACGCCCGCGCCGGCCGTGCCGAGGTAGATGATGCTGGCGCTGGCAGGGTCGACCTCGATGTCGTTGACCACCAGGTTCGGCCAGGTGCCGTCGTGCACCGCGGTCCAGGTCGTGCCGTCATTGGTCGAGTCGAACAGGCCGACGTCCTGGCTGCCGAACAGCTTGCCGCCGCAGACGAGCAGGTGCCCGCCGCTGAAGACGACGTCGTTGAGCGGGTTGCCGGGTAGGCCGGCCGAGATGTCGGTCCAGGTCGCACCGGAGTCGAGCGAGCGCCAGGCCGCGCCGCCGCCGAAGCCGCCGCCGAAGACGGCCACGACCTTGCCCGGCGTGGCCGGATCGAGGGCGATGCCGCGCCCACCGAGGCCGGCGGCGCCCGCGGGCGTGCGGTTGGTCCAGGTGGCGCCCGCATCGGTCGAGCGCAGCACGTTCTGGGTCTGGCTGCCGAGGGCGTCGGCCACGCCGACCCAGAGCTCGTTCGGGTCGGCCGGGTTCAGGGTGACCTCGAAGACCTGGTCGTTGAGCCCGATGCCGAGTGGCAGGTTGGTCCAGCTCGCGCCGTCGTCGGTGCTGCGCCAGAGCCCGTCGATGGTGCCGGCGTAGGCCACGCCAGCTGCGGTGAACTCGAGGTCGTGCACGTCGAGGCCGGCGAGGTCGGACACCTCGCCCCAGTTCAGGCCGCCGTCGGCCGAGCGGAACAGGGTGCCGTTGCTGGTCGCCGGGGCCAGGCCGCACAGCACCACGTTGGGGTTGGTGGGGGAGGCGGCCACGTCGTCGGCGTCACCGCCGAAGGGGCCGAGCGGGGTCCAGCCCTGGGCCACGAGGGCGCCCTGGGCTCCGCCGGTCAGGCCGGCGGTGCGGTCGGCCACGCCCGGGCGTGCGACGGCGGCGCGGCGGCCATCGGCATCGGTGCGCACCAGCTTGTCGCCGTGCTCGGTAAGCCAGGACTGGGTCCCGGAGGTGGTGGCGAAGGCCGGTGCGGCGGCCAGGAGCAGCAGACTGGGGGTCAGGATGGGGCGGATCATGGCGGGGATTGCGAGGAATGGGACAGGGGAGGAGCCCGACTGTAGCACCGGTCCCGGGATCTCGGGGAGGTCCCTTGCGCCAGACCGAACGGCCTCTAGCGACTCCGTTACGGATCCATAACCTGTTTGCCATGATGAACTTGTGACATGGGGCTGGCGCAGGTGCCCAAAAAAGCCGGCCGCCGCTGCTATCCAAGTCCTACGGCGCGTAGTACTACAGAGCGTAGGACGAGCCCCAACTCCCTTCCCCCCCCCCCCGGCTCCCCCCAACCCCCAAGACCCCCCCCCAGAAACAGAGCGTCACCCACGACCGCCTGCGCAAGGTCCTCTGGGACCTCGGCGCCGGCACCGTGCGCGACGTGCTCGACCACCCGCTCGCCGGCGGCCGCGACTGGGCCTACACCACCGCCCAGACCCTGCTGGCGCGCCTCATCGAGAAGGGCTTCGTGAGCCGCGAGAAGGACGGCCGAGCCTTCCGCTTCCGCCCGACGGTCAGCCGCGACGAGCTCGTCGGCGCGCGCCTCGATGACCTCGCGACTCGCGTCTGCGACGGACGCTCGATGCCGCTGCTGTTGAACCTGGTCCACTCGGCCAGCTTCTCGCCCGCCGAGATCGACCGCTTCCGCACGCTGCTCGACGAGCTCGACCAGCCGGATGCTGCCACCGCCGAGCCCAAGGAGGACGAGCCATGCTGAGCTGGATCCTGGGCAACACCCTCGTGGCGGCCTGCGCGGCCGTCGGCGTGGCCATCGTGGCGCGCTTCAACCCCTCGCGCCCCGCGGTCAACCACACCCTGTGGCTGGCCTGCTTCGCGCTGCTCGTGATGCCGCCCCTGCCGATGGCAGGCCAGGTCGGCGCCGGGCTGCGCTCCCTCACCCAACCGTCCGCCGAGCCGGTGGCTACCAAGATCGTGACTCCCGTCTGGGGGGATGGGTCGTACAACGACCAGGCGTCCACGTCGGACTCCTGGGCCCTTGCTTCTGGCAAGGGCTCCTTGGTGACCACAGGTCCGGCGGCGGCTTCCAACGAGCTGACCCCGCTCGAGCTCGAGCTCTACCTGGCCGACCTGGCCGAGGTCGAGCACGCGGCCGCCGAGACGACGCTGCTCGGACGCCTCGCCGACCTCTTGCCCGACTGGACCTGGAGCACCTGGCTGCTGGCCCTCTGGGGCGTCGGCAGCCTGGCCTGCTTCGCCTGGGCCCAGAGCCGCGTGCACGGCTTCCACCGTATGGTGAAGCGCTCGCCCGCGGGACCGCTCGAGCTCGACCTCGCGGTCGCCGACGTGGCCGGGCGGCTAGACGTTCGCGCGCCGCGGACGCGCGTGCTCCAGGGTGTTGGCTCGCCGGCGGTCTGGTGCCTCGGCCGCCCCCAGCTCCTATGGCCCGCCGGCCAGCTCGGCGCGGTCGTTAGCGATCTCGGCACGCGCAGCCTGATCGCCCACGAGCTGGCCCACATCGCGCGCAAGGACCACTGGGTCGCGCGCTTCGACGTGCTGGCCGTCGCCGCCCTCTGGTGGAACCCGCTCTTCTGGCTGATCCGCCGCGAGCTGCACACCCATGCCGAGATGGCCTGCGACGCGCTCGCCCTCTCGACCTACCCCGGGGACCGACGCCGCTTCGCCGAAGCGCTGATCGAGGCCCACGGCAGGACCACTTCCGCGCAGCTCGCCATGCAAGGCCTGTGCGCGACCACTCCCGATTCCAAGGACTTCGAGCGGAGGCTCACGATGATCATGAAGAACAAGGTATCCCCAGGCATGTCGAAGGGCGTTGCTGCCCTCGCCCTAGCCGGCTCGGTGCTGCTCGCGCCGGGCATCGGCTCGACCAACGACGAGTCCACGCCGGGTCTCGTGAGCTTCACCCTGCCGACCGCCGACGACGACCGCGAGGCCTTCATCGCGGAGCTGCACGACGAGGGCGAAGCGCTGTTCCGCTCGGGCGACTACGCCAGCTCCATCGCGGTGTTCGAGGAGCTCGCCGAGGTCGCGCCCGACCACGCCATGGCCCAGGCGCGCCTCGGCTTCATGAAGATCGGCATGGGCCAGCACGCCGAGGCCAAGCGCCACTTCGAGCGTGAGCTCGAGCTGGGCCATGGGGTCGCGACGGCGACCTACAACCTGGCCTGCTGCGATGCGCTGATGGGCGACGTGCAGGGCGGCCTCGGCCACCTCGCGAAGGCCATGCGCATGGGCTTCGACCAGGTGGACCTGCTCAAGTCCGACGGAGACCTGGACAACCTGCGCAGCTCGCGCGGCTTCGACGCGATCGTCAAGCTGACCAAGCGCGCTGGCGAGCTGCGTGAAGAGCTCAGCCGCGGCGGCAGCCCGGCCGAGCGCCGCGAGGCCTACGCCACCCTGGCCCGCATCGTCTCGGAAGACGGCGCTGTGATCCGCGAGTACGCCATGGCCGTGCACAACGACGGCGACTACGCCGCGTCCGAACAGCTCTTCCGCCGTCAGGCCGAGCTGGGCGAGGCCCCCGAGGTCGCCGACTACAACGTCGGCTGCGCCCTCGCGCGCCAGGGCAAGACCGACGCCGCCTTCGAGAGCCTGTTCGCCTCGGTCAAGAAGGGCTTCCACTACCCGGCCGTGGTCGACGACCCGGACCTTGCTGGGCTGCACGGCGACAAGCGCTTCGCGAAGCTCACCCACGCGCTCAGCGTGGCACCCAAGGGCGACCCGAAGGCCAAGCCGGCCAGCTCTGGAGAGCGCCTGCCGACCGCCGTGCAGTGGGACTTCGACGGCGTGGAGACGACCGACAACACGCTGAAGCGCTACGCGCTCGAGGCCGCGGACTACGAGAGGCAGGCCCAGCTGCTCGTCCAGGAGCAGGCCTACTTGGAGCAGATGGCTGACCTGCGCGAGCACCTGACGGACGAGGAGGTCGAAGCGACCGAGCTCTCCACCGTCCTGGCCCAGCTCGAAGCCGCTAACCGTGCCCAGGCCGGGAGCGGCGACCTCGAGCGAGCCCTCCTGGTGCTGCAGGGCGACGACGCCCGGGACTACCTGCTCAAGCGCGAAGGGGCGCACTCGGAGGCTGAGGAGCGCTACCTGACCGCCCTCGTGGACGGGCCCAAGCTCGACACCCTGCGGCTCCCCGAGGGCAAGGCCAAGGAGGCCCACCGCATCCGCCTGCACTCGAGCGAGGGCGGGCTCCGCATCGAAGGCGACGCCAGCCAGGCCAAGGGCGAGGTGCACAACTTCTTCCAGCGCGCCGACGCCAAGGGCGAGCTGAAGCTGCCCACCGAGGCCCAGTGGGTCGAGCTCTTGATCGAGGGCGAGGGCGAGCCCGGTGAGGAGTGCGAGGTCGAGTGCGACGAGCCCATCCCGGGGCTCATCGGGCAGTTCCGGCTGCACGAGGGCGACCCCCTCGGTGACCTCGAGATCGAAGCCGTGGTCCTCGAGCAGCTGGGCGAGCTGGGCGAGCTGGGCTACCTCGGCGACCTCGGCTACGGCGGTGACGCCCACGAGGTTCATGAGCTCCACGAAGCCCACGACGCCCACGAAGCGCGTGTCACCTTCGACGCACGCAAGGCGCACGGCGCCGAGGTGCAGCGCGTTCTCAGCGAGCGCATCGGCGCCGACGTCGGCGAGGTCCGGGTCCGTGTCCTGACCAGTACCGGCACCCCGGTCGAGGTCGACGACGTGATCCGCGTCCGTGCCGACGTCGCTCGGGTCGGAGCCGAAACGGCGCTGCGTGCCGCCGAACAGGCCCACCTCGAAGCGGCCGATGCGCGCGAGACCGCTCGCGTCCATGCCCGTGACGCCGAGGCCCAGCGCGCCTTGGCCATCGACGCGCGCCGCCTCGCGGACGTCGCCCGCCGTGGCGTCGAGCGCGAGCGTGAGGAGGCTGACCGCGTGCGCGAGGAGGCTGAAGAGATCCGCCACCAGGCCGACCGCATCCGCCTCGAGTCGAGGGAGATCGAGAAGGCTGCCCTGAAGGCCGAGGCCATCCGCAAGGAGAAGCAGCGCCAGGCCGAGATCGAAGCCCTCAAGCGCGAGATCGATCGCCTCGAGCGCGAGCTCGACAAGGCCAAGGACAAGGCCAAGCACGGCAAGGCAGACGCCAGCGCGCCCAAGTCCAAGGCGACCTTCACCTCGGGACTCTTCGACAGCCACTAACCCGAGCGGCTGCGAGCGCTGCCTCGCGCGCGCCAGCTAGCCCCAGCTGTCGAGACCTCGACAGACCCCGCGCCGGGCGCCTCCTCAGCCACCCCCGAGGAGTCGCCCGGCGCTCTCGTGCCCACGCCGCTCCACCGGCTCGATCCACCGCGCTGGGGCGGCCTGGCGCCGACGGGCGCGACCCGTCGCGTGGGTCGCTAGCGGAAGAGCGCGCGCAGCTGCGTGCCGAGGCTGGGGTAGCTGGCACCGCGGGCGTGGTTGGCCGCGGCGATCTCGAAGGCCAGGGTCCACTGGTCGCACAGGGTGCGCCAGGCGTAGCCCACGCCATGGCGCGGGTCGTAGATGTGGGCCGCCTCGGCGGTCATGCCGTTGAGCTCGATGACCGCGATCCCGCGGCCCGAGCCGAGCTCGTGGGGTGGTGCGACGCGCAGGTCGAAGCGGCCGAAGTGCAGGCCACGGAAGGGCTCGCACACCTGGGCGAGGGCCGCGCGCAGCTCCTCGGTGCCCTCGTCGTTCGCGTCCAGGAAGAGCGCGCCGAGCGAGTGGGTGCCGAGGTCGCAGAGCACGACCTCTTCCCCGGCGGCGGGCACCTCCTGCAGGCGCTCGGCGTGGGTCTCGAAGTGCTGCTTGGCCTGCACCACCGCGCGCCGGTCCGCGAGGATCAGGCGCTCGAGGCTGCTGCTGCCGTCCCCCGTGACGGCGTAGGGTCGCTTGGCGGTGATCGAGTAGAGCTCGATCGGGCCGGCGCTGCCATCGGCCTTGGGGCGCCGCACGACGAAGACGCCGTACTCTGGACCCGGCGCGAAGCGTTGCAGGTGGCAGGGCCGATCGAGGCGGGCGAGCGCGTCGTCGAGCTCGGCTTCGGTGCGCAGGATGCGCACCCCCGCGCCGCGCTCGCCGACGTCGGGCTTGAAGGCCACGGGTAGGCCATGCTCGGCGACGAAGGCGCGCGCGCGCTCGCGGTTCGAGCGGGGCACGCCAGCGTCACCCGGGTCCAAGGTGGAGCTGGCGGCCTCGGCGGTCGTCCCCCGATCCTGAAGGTCGCTTCGGCGGCCCGCGGGCTGCTCGCTCTTGGCGCTGGTTGGCTCGAGCAGGATCCAGTCGGCGATCGCCTCGGATGTTGGGCCGAAGGCGCTGAGGATCTGGGCCTTGGACTCGCCGACGAAGCCGCCGCCGGGGATGCCGGGGTTGACGGCGCCGACCAGGGCCAGGCTGCGATGGCGCAGGGCGAGGCGCGCGATGTGCAGGATGACCGGCGGGTAGAAGAGCCAGCGCGGCCAGAACTCCCAGCGCGTCCAGCGGCGCACCCGGCCGACGAAGAGCCGCCGGCCGCGCCAAGTGCAGAGCGGGATCAGGACGCGCTCGACCAGCAGCACGGCGGCGAGCAGCGCGAGGAAGGCGAGCAGCGAGTACTCCTCGAACCAGGCCATCGAGTCGGTGACGTGGGTCGCGAGCCAGGCGGCGAAGCCGACGAGCAGCGGCGTCCACAGCAAGGAGGCGAGGAAGAACAGGAGCGTGAAGCGCCAGAAGCCCGCGCGCAGCACGCCGGCGGCGAAGTAGGTCGGCAGGCGTAGGCCCGGCATCAGGCGCGAGAGGAAGACCGCGCGCGCGCCGTTCTTGTCGAACCAGGCCGAGGCGCGCGTGACGCTCTTCTCGCTCAGCACCCAGTTGATCGGCGCGCGGTTGATGGCGGCCGCGCCGAAGAAGCGCCCGGCCAGGTACAGCAGCATGTCGCCGATGTAGATGCCCAGGAAGCAGGCCAGGGCCGCCGGCCAGAACTCGACGCGACCCTGGGCGACGAGCATGCCCGCGGCGATGCAGGCGAGGTCCTCGGAGACCAGCGTGCCGACGGCGAACAAGAGCATCAACAGCAGCAGGGCAGGACCGGTGGCGGGCGGGATCGAGGACGGGTCGAAGGGCGCGGTGCTGGTCGCTAGGAGGCTCGGGTCGGCGGCGAGGGCCTGGCCGCGCGTCGGCGCCTGGCCAGCCTCGACCCGTTCGAGGAAGCGCCCGAGGTAGTCGGCGGTCCCGGTCGGGTCGGTGAACACCAGGAAGTGGTCGCTCTCGAGCAGCAGCAGCTCGGCCTGGGGCAGCAGCCGGGCGTGCTCCTTGGCGGCGGCCGGCGGCACGAGGAAGTCGCCCTGGCCGTGCAGGATGAGGCTCGGCCCGGCCCAGGTCTCCAGCACTTCGCGCAGGGGCCGCTGGTCGGTGTCGTAGAAGCTGCGCGCGTACTCGACGCTCAGGAGCGAGTCGTCGAGTGCCCCGAAGTGCGGCAGCCCATGGTGCGCGAGGCGCAGCAGGTTCAGCTGGGCGCCGTGCACGAGATGGTTGAGCAGGTGCGTGCCGAACAGCTCGAGCTCGACCACGCCGAGGCCGGCGACGAGCGAGAGGGACTCGACGCGCAGGGCATCGCGCTCGACCATGCAGAGGGCCACGGCCGCGCCCATGCTGTGGCCGACGACGTGCACGCGCTCGATGCCGAGCTGGTCGAGCAGCTGCAGGCAGTAGCCCGCCTCGGCCCTGGCCGAGTAGTCCGGGACGTCGCGCTCCGAGTCGCCGAAGCCGGGCAGCTGGGGCACGATCACGCGCCGGGTCTGGCCGCCCGGAGCGGTGGCGAGCGCTTCGCCGAGGGCGCGCAGCTCGGTCCCGCTGGCGGGGCTGCCGTGCAGCAACAGCACCGGCGTCCCGTCGCCCGCGCCGAGGTCGAGGTGCATCACCCGGACGCCGTGCTCGCTGCCTTCCAAGCGAC
Source organism: Planctomycetota bacterium (assembly GCA_029212845.1). Taxonomy (GTDB): domain Bacteria; phylum Planctomycetota; class UBA1135; order UBA1135; genus JARGPD01. The sequence goes on along the minus strand of JARGPD010000012.1, from coordinate 5,009 downwards.
CCCCGGTGGGGAGCTCGGGCCTGAGCTCGACGGCGACCAGGTCGCTGTCGCCGGGGCGCGCGGGGTCCTCGTGCGCGACCTGATACAGACTGCTCGCCGCCAGCAGCAGCAGGTAGCCGAGCAGCCACCAGCGCTTCTTGGCGAGCGTGCTGCGCGCGGGCGTCACGCGCTCGTCCCCGCTCCGCGCGTGGCGTCGGTCGGGACGAAGAGCGCCTCGACCTGGGCCTGGGCGAGGGCGGCGAGGTCCTTGCGATCGGCGGCGGCGACGGGCTCGGGCGCGAACTCCAGCCGGGCGGTGAAGCCGGGTCGCGCGAGCAGGCCGAAGGCGTGGCTGCCGAAGGCCATGTCGGCCCACCAGCACAAGCTCTTGGCCGCCGACTCGCGACCGGGCGGACGCTCGTAGCTGAGGCTGGCGCAGTGCACGGGCGTGCCCGTCGCGGCGGCGAACTGGAAGAGCGAGGGCTTGAAGGGCAGCACCTCGGCGCCGCCGCTGGAGGTGCCCTCGGGGAAGAAGATGACCCCGTGGCCGGCCTCGAAGGCGCCTTGCACCTGGGCGATCACCCGCGGCAGGTCGCGCTTGGCGGCGCGGTCGATGAACAGGGTGCCGGCCGAGCGCGCGATCGGTCCGATGCCGGGCCAGTCGGCCACGTCCGCGCGCGACAGGAAGCGCGCCGGAGCGGCCGAGGCGATCACGATCACGTCCACGTACGACAGGTGGTTCGAGACCAGCAGGAAGGGCGCCTCGGGTGGCGTGCCGACCACCTCGATCCGTCCGCCGAAGACCCACAGGCAGCCGCGGCTCCAGCGCCCCATGATGCGCGGCCGCAGGCGCGCCGAGCGCTGGCTACCGAGGGCCAGCACGCCGATCCAGACCGACCAGGCGGCGAGGGTCCAGAGGACGATGGCGGCGCCCCGCAGGATCGCCAGGGGTGCGGCGAGGGCGCGCGCCATCAGCGGACTCCGAAGCTCTCCACCGTGCCCGGCGCGAGGTCCTCGAGGTCGAGCATGGTGACGAAGTCGATCGTGCCCAGCTCGCTGTCGACCGCGGGCAGGCTGCAGACCTTGGCGCCGTAGCGCAGGTAGATGCGGAAGAGCGGCGCCACGCCGGTGACGACCCCCTGGAAGGCCTGCCCGTTGGCGTGGCAGGCCAGCTCGGGGCGCGGGCTCAGCTGGAAGTGCTGGTGCAGGTGGCCCTGGTCCTCGAGCCACGCGTAGGTGGCGAGGCCCTCGGCGGGCACGCGGCTGGTGATCGACGAGCAGCCGAAGAAGTAGCGCTTGCCGTTGTGGCGCTGGTATTCGGCCAGGCCACGCCACAGGAGCGACAGGGCGAGGCCCTTGCGGTGGGTCGAGGCGACGCACGCACGACCGGCTTCGATGGCCTCCTCGAGGATCGGCTCGAGCGGGGCGAGGTCGAACTCGCTGGCGGTGTAGAAGCCCTCGGCCTCGCGCGCGTTGGCCGCCACCTGCAGCCGGTAGGTGCCGACCACGCCCTCGTCGCGGTCCTCGATCATGAGGTGATCGAACTGCTCGTCGAAGCGGTCGCGGTCGGCGCCGTCGGCGTTGGGCTCGCCGCCGGCGAGCTCGACCTGGAACACGCGGTGGCGGAGCTTGGCGACCGCATCGACGTCGGCCTCGGTCCTTGCGAAGCGCAGGCGGTACGGGCCCTGGTCGAGGTCCAGGGTGGGGGTGGTGGTTCGCAGGGCCATGGAAGTCGGGAACGAAGTGCGCAGCATAGCGTCGGGGCGGGACGGTGCGCCCGTGGTGCGGGGCGAAGGCCGTCGGGTCGAGGGGCGGCTCGGAGGTCGAGCGAGCGCGATCTGCGAAGGTCGCAGCCGGGCCTCGGTGGGGCCAGGCGGCTGATTTCGGCGCTGGCGAGCAGCTACGGAGCAAGCCGCGGGACTGCGCTCGGAAAGTTGCGCCGTGATCAAAAAGTGATCACTTCCAAGGGCTCGGGGTCAGCCCGGCAGCAGGGCGCGCAGGCGGTCGGCGAGCCCGCTGGAGCGCTCGGCCTGGTCCGCGTTCTCGATCGCCATGTCGAGCGCGCGCTCGGAGCCGACCAGCACCAGGAGCGAGCGCGCGCGGGTGATGGCCGTGTACAAGAGGTGCCGCTGCAGCATCACGTAGTGGCGCGTCACGAGCGGGATCACCACGCACGGGTACTCGCTGCCCTGGCTGCGGTGCACGGTGATCGCGAAGGCACAGCGCAGGTCCGAGAGGTCGTCCAGGGTGTACAGGAGGTCCTGCTCGGGGTAGCGCACGACGAGGCCCGTGCCGTCCGAGTACACGGCCTCGACGAAGCCCATGTCGCCGTTGAAGACCTCGCGCTCGTAGTCGTTCTTGGTGTGGATCACGCGGTCGCCGACGCGCCAGGTGCGCTCGCGGTGCACGAGCTCGTGGCCCTTCTTCGGCAGGCGCTCGCGCAGGCGCTCGTTGAGCTCGTCGACCCCGCAGGCGCCGGCGTACATCGGGCTGAGCACCTGCACGTCGGTGGTCCAGTCGAGGCCGAAGGTCTGGGGGATGCGCTCGGTGACCACGTCGACGAGTCGCGCGGCGGCCTGGTCCTCGCCCTCGGCCGGGAAGAAGTAGAAGTCGCTCTTGGAGGCACCGCCGCGCACGGGCGGCGGCAGCTCGGGGCGCTCGCCGTCGAGCAGCCGGTGGGCGTTGGTGACGATGCGGCTGGACTCGTCCTGGCGAAAGATGCGCGTCAGGCGCCAGGTCGGGATGCGGGTCGAGTCCAGCAGGTCGCTGAGCACGTTGCCCGCCGCGACCGAGGGCAGCTGGTTGGGGTCGCCGACGAAGATCAGGCGCGTCGGCCGCGCGATCGCCTTGACCAGGGCGTGGGCGATCACGAGGTCCAGCATCGAGACCTCGTCGATGATCACGAGCCCGGCGACCAGGGGCTTGTCGGCGTTGTGGCTGAAGGCGCGCTCGACGGGGTCGTAGCCGAGGGTGCGGTGCACGGTGCCAGCTTCGTGGCCCGTGGCCTCGCTCATGCGCTTGGCGGCGCGGCCGGTGGGGGAGGCGCAGATGACCTTGAGCCCGGCGCGCTCGGCCAGCTCGACGACCAGCTTGAGCACGGTCGTCTTGCCGACGCCAGGGCCGCCGGTGAGCAGGCCGACGGGCGTCGAGAGCAGGCCCTGGACGGCGGCGCGCTGGTCGGGGTGCAGCTCGAAGCCGGCGCCGGCCTCGATCGCCTTCAGCGACTCCTCGTCGGCCAGTCCGGGCACCTCGCCGCTGCACAGGGCGGCCAGGTTTGCGCTGAGCAGCCGCTCGCAGGCGTGGTACATCGGCAGGTACACCAGCGGCACGCCGTCGCCGGCGGCGTTGTGGCGCGTGTCGTCGTCGAGCAGGACCTCGTCCCGCGCGGCCAGGACCGCGAGGGCGTCGTCGAAGCTGCTGCGGTCGAGGTTGTCACCGAGCAGGCCGGTGCCGCGCTCGAAGAGGGCCGTCTCGGTCAGCATGCAGTGGCCGTCGTCGGCGGCTTGGCGCAGCAGCCACACGAGGGCCGCCTCGATGCGCTCGGGCGCGTCGGGCTCCATGCCGAGGCTCTTGGCGGCGCGGTCGGCGGTGCGGAAGGCGATGCCGCTGATGCCGCGCGCCAGCATGTAGGGGTTCGCGCGCAGGGCCTCCTCGCAGTCTGGCCCGAACTTCTTGGTGACCGCGTCGATCTGCCAGCGGTTGAGCTCGAGCCCGGTCAGGAAGGCGCGCAGCTTGTGGTCGGCGTGGTGGGTCTTGAGCGTCTCGACCAGCTCCTCGCGGATGGCGCCCTTGAGTCCCGGGATCCCGACCAGCTTCTCGGGCGCGGCGCGGATCACGTCGAGGGCCTCGAGCCCGAGCGCGTCGACGATGCGCTCGGCCGTCTTCTCGCCGATGCCACGGAAGGACTTCGAGGCCAGGTACTTCACCAGGCCGCGCTTGTCCGACGGCTCGAGCACCTCGGCCGTGACGAAGCGGAACTGGCGCCCATGGCTCTTGTGGCTGGTCCACTCGCCGCTGAGCTTGAGGTGCAGCCCCTCGGCCGGCGCGCCCATCTCACCCACGGCGGTCACGCGGCCCACGATCATGTCGTCCGGGTCGCCATAACCGTCGTCCGGGTAGAGCCTTAGGACCGTGTAGCCACTGTCCTCGGCGTGGAACGTGACGATCTCCACGACGCCCTGCAGCACGTCCGTGCCCGGGGCGCCGGTCGGTGAGCCTGTCGTCCGATTGCCCCGATCCATCGGAAGAGGATCGCAGGCGCTCGCCTCGAAATCCAGTTGCCGCCCGGGGTCTTGGCTTTTCCGGGCGATTCCCCTAGACTGTTCCGCCCTTTCGGGAGCCCTCCGCCCCCGAGACCCCCGTCAAGAACAGAGACAAGTCAAGTCCATGCCGATCAAGGTCCAGGTCCGTAGCAACGAGTCCCTCGAGGCTGCTCTGCGTCGCTTCAAGCGCTCCTGCAACTCCAGTGGTGTCTTCCGTCTCGCCAAGGCGAGCACGTGGCACGAGAAGCGCTCCGACGAGCGCCGCCGCGAGCGCCGCGAGCGCATGCGCACCATCTTGCGCGCCCAGCGCAAGCACCAAGCGCGCGTCCGCCGGGGCTAAGCCCCGCGCCCGCCGAGCCGCCGAGCCGCCCCTAGCAGCTCGCGCGAACCCCGCTGCCAGGACCGCCACCCGGTCCGGCGCGGGGTTCTTGCATATCCACCCCCCAAGCCACCGCCGCGAAAGGCCGACCACCAACCGCGGCAGAACGCGACCGATGATCGGCCACGCACTGCGGCAGAACGCAATCGACGGCCGACCACCAACTACGGCAGAACGCCCCTCCCCCCAGCGAGAGCCAAGCACAAGGCACCCGCCAAGCGCGGAGTCGCGCCACCCCGAGGGGGTCAGCGGCGCTAAAAAGCCCCCCCGAGCCGTCCCCCCTCCCAAGCCCCCCCCCTCCCCCCCGACGCCCCCAGCCGCCCTACGCTCCCACGGGGGCGCGCCGCCGACCCCCACGCGCCCGCCCGCCCCCCCCCCCCCCCCCCCCC